>DASUKL010000038.1:0-11840 GCA_036278755.1 Candidatus Limnocylindrales bacterium
GGCCACCTTTGGTAGACTATCGGGCCGCGTGGCTGACGTCCCGGACGCCATCGCGACGGTCGTGCCGCATTCGTCTAGAGGCCCAGGACACCGCCCTCTCAAGGCGGAGATCATCGGTTCGAATCCGATATGCGGTACCAAACCCCCTCCTCCCCCGACCTGTCGTGGCGTACGCCCGCCAGCCGCCTACGCGAGGCGGAGGAAGTTGGCGGGTGACGTTGTGCCCGGTTCGCCGCGGCACGGCCCGGGGAGGGGCTGAGGATCCGAACGCGGGCGACGCCGAGGGCGCACGGCCGGGCCGCAGCAGAGATGCGAGTGCGGTCTGTACGACCGAGACCCGTACGAGCCGCCGCCCAGCAGCAGGCCCCGCCCGGGCAGGTCAGCCTTGGACAACGGGGTAGATGGCGTCGGCCACCAGACCATGCGCCTCGCGGTGCACGGTCGCGGCGGAGGCGGCGTCCGGCGCTTCGACCAGGCAGAAGATCTTGCCGTCGGCCGCGTCGGCCCAGTAGTTGATGTAGCGGACCCCGTGCCGGCCCTGGATGGCCAGGTCGGCAGCGTGGGCCGCAGCGACATCGTCGACCGTGGCGCCTGCGGGCAGGGTCTGGTGGACGTCCATGAAGAGTGCCATCTCGGTCTCCTTCTTGATCCGGCATCGTCCCGGGCTGTGACACACTGAAGTCTCCGGGCGGACCTCCGGCACGTGAATGACGGCGACGCCGAACGGCCTGACCGAAACCCCAGGACCGGCTCATGCGACCGACCAGCCAGCCAGCCCCGCACGATGCCGAGGCAGCCTCCCTCGAGGCGGCCATCGGCCAGCTGCATCTGGAAGGCGCCATCTTCTTCCGGGCCGAATTCACCGAAGCCTGGGCCTTCGAGTCGCCGGGCAGCGCCGTCGCGGGCTACATCCGAGAGGGCGCCGAGCGGCTCATGTTCTTCCACATCGTGGGCCAGGGCCGCTGCTGGATCGAGGCCGGCGGCGGGCCGCGACACTGGGCCGACGCGGGCGACGTGATCGTCCTGCCGTACGGCGACCGCCACCGCGTGGGTGGCGTCCGGCCTGCCGCGGCAGCCCGCTGGATACGCTGGTGGATCCCTTGCCCTGGGCCACCCCACCCGTCCTGCGCTATGGCGCCGGTGGCCCGCGCACCGACATCGTCTGTGGCTACCTCCACTCCACGGACCCCCTGCTCGATCCTCGCCTGGCAGCCTTCTCCAGTGCCTTCGTCGTGCGGCCCCAAGGGCCGCTTGCCAGCTGGGTGCGCTCCAGCATCGAGTACGCCCTGGCCGTCACCAGTGAGAACGCGCCCGGCGGGCCGATGGCCACACGCCTGCCGGCGCTCGTGGCCGGGGAGGTGCTTCGGGTCCATATCGCCACAGCGCCGGCCGGTCAGCACGGCTGGGTCGCCGCGGTGCGCGATCCGGTCCTGGGGCCGGCCATGGCCGCGCTGCACGGGGCACCCGAGCGCAAATGGACCGTCGCCGATCTGGCCTCGGAGGCGGCCGCCTCGCGCTCCTTGCTCGACGCCCGCTTCCGGGAGGTGCTGGGCCTCTCGCCCATCCGCTACCAGGCCGGCTGGCGGATGCGTCGGGCGGACGAGCTCCTCGGCACTACGGAGCTCGACGTGGCGGACATCGCCTACCGCGTCGGGTACGAGTCGGAGGAGGCGTTCAGTCGGGCGTTCAAACGACATCGTGGGGTCGCCCCCAGCCTCTGGCGCCTCGGCCAGCGGACGGGTCGGAGCGACGCCGGCTGAGGGGTCGGGCACATGGCGGCTGGGACGTCCGGCCGACGGTGGCTGAGAGCTCGGGCAGATGGGAGCTGAGGAGTCCGGGCTAAGGCGTTGATCACTACCAGTCGTGAAGATGGCCACGGCCGTGCGGGATGGGGTGCCCAGACGGCCGCTGGGGCATAGCTTCGTGCACGGTCAGTGGCGATCTGAGCACTCCCAGGCATCACGGGCGCGTGCGGCGCGTCGAGTTCGGGCCCGGGCCGACAGGGATCCGCCCAGGCGGGCGGCCCAAGCGGGGCGGCCCAAGCGGGCGGCCCAAGCGGCGGCCCAGGCCCCGGTGATCGGGTCCAGGCGCCAGCGGTCGGGCCCTGGGGGCTAGCGATCGGGTCCGGCTCAGGCGGTCGGGGCTGTCGGTTCGGCTTCCCCGAAGCGCCCGAAGCGGGGGAGGCCCCAGCGAGCCTGCCACTCCTCCCGGGTGACGGTGTAGATCAGGACGTCCTGCCATGCGCCGCGGTCGTACCAGGCCTCGCGCGAGGTGGCCTCCAGGGTGAAGCCCGTCTTCTCGGCCACCCGGCGTGAGGCGATGTTGTCGGGATGGATCACCAGCCGTAGGCGATGATCGTGGCCGATGGCGAACAGGTAACTGCCGACGAGTCCGACGGCCTCGCTGGCGGCCCCGCGGCCGCGCATCTGTGGGTCGAAGATGCGGTAGCCAAGCTCGACGTCGGGCGTGTCGCTCTCGATCCGCTGCCAGGAGACGACGCCGATGATGGCGCCGTCGCCGGCACGGTCGGTCACGGCGAAGATGCCGCTGCCGCCCGACCATAGGGCATCGTCGGCGAAGGCCTTGCGCACGTCGCCATCGCCCGCGGCAGGCAGGGGATACCAGGCCCCGCGACGGGTCAGATCGACGAGCTCGCGAGCCAGGACGTCGAGGTCGGCCTCGACCAGGGGACGGACGGTGACGATGGTCCCATTCAACACGTCGGTGCGCCTCCAGATGAAGCAGGTCAGCTCAGGTGAAGAGGGTCAGGCCGCCCGCCCCGACCAGCGCCAGGGCCCACATCTCGTCGAGGTTGAGCCAGGCCCGACGCAAGAAGTCGAGGCCCAGACGCTCGAAGACGACGAGGGCGATGGTGCCCATGACCAGGACGGTGGCCGTGACATGGACGAGGAGGGCCGCCCCCGCGACGAGGAGCAACTGGCCCGGCCCCGCCTGCAGGACGAGGCTGTCGCCGGCCGGCGGCAGCATGCCGAGCACGGGGGCCATGACCATGAGGCCCGCCCCGTGGGCGCTGGCCATGAGGAACGACCAGGCCACCAGCTCGCGCTGGCCGATCCGCATGCCCACCCAGCCCGGGTGGCGGCGGCGGGCCAGGCGGAAGGCGCCGAAGCCGATGAGCAGGCCGGCCGCGGCCAGGCGCAGGGTCCCCGCGGCCACGAAGGCGCTGCCCAGGATCAAGGGGCCGACGACGATGGCCAGGGACAGCTCGTGGCCCAGGGCCAGCGGGAGCAGCGACCGGAGGACGACCCGGCGGTCCTGCTCCTGGAGGCCGCGGGCCACGGCGAAGAGCCAGCCCATGGCCGGATCCAGGCCGTGGACCGCGCCGAGGAGGGCTACCGCGGCCCAGGGCCCTGGGCTCAGGGCCGCGGGGATCAGCCCCAGGGGATTCATGCGAAGCAGTACGAATCGGACGAGGCGTCGCCGCCCTGGAGGCGGACCTGGTGCGGGCGCTCGCCCTCGAAGGGGATGAAGAAGTCCGGATCGAGGCGCATCCCGCCGGCCTCCGTGTCGACGTCGACCTTGACCATCCAGCCCTTGATGCCCTCGGGGTAGAACTGGCGGTCCCAAGCCGCGTAGAGCGAGTTGGTGAGGTACAGCCGCCTGCCGTCGCGGCTCAGCTCGATCATCTGCGGCGCGCCGTTGACGACGCCGGCCGCGGGGTGGGCCGCGTGGGCGGTGATGCCACCGAGGCGGATGGTGCTCGTCAGGCGCGGGGCGAAGGGGTCGCTGACGTCGTACTGCCGCAGCTCCCCGGTGCCCCAGCAGGTCACGTACAGGAACCGGTCGTCGAGGCTCAGCTCGATGTCCACGACGAGCGGCGGGACGGCCTTGAAGGGCTTGAGCGCCGGCGGGAGGTCCTCCTCGGCGGCGGGCTCGGCCGGGATCTCGATGATCTTGCGCACGGCCCACTCGCCGTTCTCGCGGTACCAGGTCCAGATGGACCCGGAGAGGTCCTTGAGGGAGACGACGACACCGACAAACCCGAGGGCCTTGTTGGGGTCGTGCGAGGGCCGGACCTCGAGGACCATCTGCTGCTCCTCGCCCAGGTCGAGCGTCTGGAGGTGGCTCCGGCGACGGAGGTCCCAGACGTGGAGGCGGTGCCCGAACTGGCCGAAGAGGGACGGATCCAGCCCGGCCTCGACCATGTTCGGCGTGGCCCATTCGCTGGTGACCATGGTGTCGTGGCCCAGGTGCCACCAGAAGTCGTAGGCCAGCTGCTGCGGGCCGCGATCGCGCTCCCAGGGGCCCTTGATCTCGAACGTGTCGTGATCCATGAGGAAGATGCCGCCCGGCGCATCCCCGTCGGGGTTGCCGATGGCCGAGACGTAGACGCCCTCGGGCCCGCAATGGACGGTGTGGGGCCGGCTGTAGCCCGAGCGGGCGATGACGTCGGCCGGTTCGATGACCTTGCTGATCGTGGGCGCCCGCGGGTCGGGTTTGGTGTCGACGATCGTCAGCCGCGAGGAGCGCAGGCCAGGCACGATGAGGTAGCGCCGTTCGGTGTGCGGATGGGGGGCGTAGGGGCAGAGCGCGGAGCTGCACATGTTCCAGCCGAAGTGATGCAGCTCGTCGCCCGGCGAGGGCATCTCGACCCGCCCGACCACGGTGCCGTACGTCGTCGAGGCCGGATCGAGGTCGACCACGCCGATCGCATCCGGGGCCGGCTGGGAGGCGGTGTTGAGGAGGGCCACGTAGGCCAGCTCCTCGGCCGGGGCGGTCATCGCCGCCCGGGCGGAGGGGTAGAAGGTGGGATCGGGTCGCAAGGTGGCCACGCCAAGACCTCCGTCGACGGGCGGGACCTCGCAGGAGTCCCTGGCCCGTGCGGCGAAGCTAGAGCGGTCGAGGTCGCGGCGCATCCGTGCCACCACGCGTCCTGCGCGTCGTCCTCCGCGAGCGGGGATGGCGCCATACACGTAGGCCCGACCGGGCAGTCGCCGCCGCTGCTGGCGCTGTCGCTGCCTCCTCAGGCCGGCGCTTCGGCTGCCGGGTCCTCCGGATCCAGGCTGCCCGAGCGGGCGGCGATGGCCGCGGCGGCGGCCCGGGCGGCCTTGCCTTCGAGGCCCAGCTTGGCGTAGATGTTGGAGAGATGCCGCTCCACGGTCCGGGGCGAGAGGACCAGGGTCCGGGCGATCTTGTCGTTGGTCAGGCCGCGGGCGACGTGGACGAGGACCTCTCGCTCCCGATCGCTGAGTGGCAGGAGGGGTCCGCCAGCGATGGTCGGGCTGGTGGGTCGGGGCTGGGCGGGCAGGTGGTCGGCCCGGGGCGAGAGCAACGGCTCGGCCGTCTCGACGGCCTCCAGGAGGAGTCCCGGATCGTCCGGCCGGATGGCGGCCAGGCGGGCCATCGTCTTGGCCGCTTCGTGGCGGACGCCCATCCGCTGGAACGTCGTGGCCGCACCCCGCAGGGCCGCGACGACCGCATCTTCGCCGCTCGCATCCTGGCCCAGCGCGGTACCGCCTGCCGCGGCTCCGCCGTCGGTCGCTCCGCCATACCATGCCCGGAGGGCCTCGGCCCGATCGCAGATGGGCCCCAGGATGGCCAGGCCGCCGGCCCACGGTCGGGCGGCTTCCACGGCCGGGCCCAGGGCCTCCCAGTCCTCGAGGGCGATGAGGGCCTCGATCCGCCCCACGTGGTCGAAGCCGTTCTCCTCCATGCTCGGCGCGCGGCCCCGGGAGAGGATCCGCTCGCAGAGCTCCAGGCCGGTCCGCGGGTCGCCGTTGGCCGTGGCCACGCGGGCGGCCAGCATCTCCGGCAGGCCGGGCTCGTCCCAGGTCAGCTTGATCCGCTCCAGGACGGCCTCCGCCCGTTCGCGCTGACCGAGCAGGGCATAGGTCAAGGCCGCCGTCATCGGCCCGCCGCGGACGTAGGGACAGACCATCTCCTCCTCGCCCCGCATGGCCTCCAACGCCTCCTCGAGGAGCGCGTCGATGTCCTGCCAGAGGCCCAGGGAGTGGCGGGCCGAGAGGGCCATGAACGTGCCGTGCATGTGTTCGTGGGGGCTCAGCTCGCGGGCCCAGCCCAGGGCCCGGTCGGCGAGGGGCAGGGCCTCGATGTAGCGGCCCTCGGCGTCCGTGAGGGAGAGGAAGACGTAGGTCGCCGTCAGGGCTCGCTGGAACTTGGAGTCCATGCGGTCGAGGAGGGGCAGGATGGCTCGCGTCGTGGCGGCCGAAGCTTCGAACCGGCCGGCCTCGAACTCCAGCTGGCCCAGGATCCGCGCCGCCAGCCCGGCCAGGTCGACCAACCCGATGTCCGGGGCCGCAGCCAGTGCCTGGCGGGCTCGTCGCATCCGCAGGTCGAGGGGCACGGGGTCGGGCCGCACGGCGCCCTGCCAGTGGGCGGCGATGAGGCCGCTGAGGGCCAGGAGCCAGCAGCGCGTGGCCGGATCGCGGGTCACGGCCAATCCTTCGTCGACCAGGGCGTCCATCTCCTCCGGCCCCGGGCGCTTGGCGAAGGCGCCCCAGCGCAGGGATAGGGTCCGGGCGGCCTTCATGCAGATGCCCGCCCGACGCTCGACCGCCACGCCCGGCCCGCGGGCGACCGCGAGGGCCTCGCGGTAGGCGGCCATGGCCTCCTCGCCCCGGAGGCCCATCTCGTGGTCCTCGCCCAGCTCGTCGAGCGCCTCGGCCCGCTCCGAATCGCCGGTCGCCAGGGCGAGGGACTGGCTGTGGATCTCGACGGCATGGTCGATGGCGTAGCTCTGGCGGGCCTCGTCCCCGGCCGCCACGAGGCGGCGGAAGGCACGGGCCCGGACCAGCTCACGCTCGTCGGGATGGGTCTCCCAGATGCCGGCTCGATCGCCCTCCTCGAGGCCCCGGCGGAGGTGCTCCGCGACGAACTCGCTGAGCTCGGAGACGCGGCCGCCGGCCCGCTCTTCCAGCCAGTCGGCGAGGGCCACGTGGCCCCGCGCCCGCCGGCCAGGGAGGAGGCTGTCGTACGCCGCCTCGCGGATGAGGACGTGCCGGAATTCCCACTCTTCCTGACCGGAGATGGCGCTGGCCGGGTGGTGCTCGACGAGGCCGTGGCCCTCCAGGGCGGCCAGCTCGGCGGCCACCGCGGGGAGGCCGCTGGCCCGAGCGACGGCCCCGTCCCAGAAGGTCTTGCCCACGATCGCTGCGCCCTCGACGACCCGACGCTCGGTGGGCGGAAGGGTCGCGATCCGCTCCCGGAGCAACTCCTGGATCGTGCCTGGCAGGGTCCCCAGGCGACCCAGGGCCTCGGCCCGGAAGCCCTTGCGCAGGGCCGCCAGCGCGCCCCGCGCGGCGACGTGGCGAACGGCCTCCTCGATGTGGAGCGGGTTGCCCTCGGCCGGCCCGGCGACCAGGTCGGCCATGGCCCGTGGCAGGCGCGGGGCCTGGACGAGGGCCCGCACGAGGGCCTGGGCCTCGGCCGGGGCGAGGGGCGGGGGCGTGAGCACGCTCCAGCCCTCGGCCGGGGCGACGAAGTCGGGGCGTTCCGTGGCCAGTTCGGGACGGGCGGTGAAGAGGCACAGCAGCCCGGCCCCGGCCCGATCGTGGATGGCCCGCAGCACGGACAGCAGCTGCGGGTCGGCCCAGTGGAGGTCCTCGACGAGGAGGATGGCCCCGCCCCGGCGGGCATGCGCACCCACGTAGCGCGGCCAGACATGACCGATGGCCGTGCCCACGGCCCGCGGCTCGGCCCGCGCGTACGGGTTGTCCGGCAGGGGCAGGCCCGCGGTCAGGGCCAGGACCTGCACCGCCTCCTCCAGGGCCTCCGGATCACCACCGCCCAGGAGATCGCCGACGTGGCGCCGCAACGCCTCCGCGCCGGATCGCGGATCGGCGTCGATGGCCAGGCCCGCGGCCGTGCGAAGCGCCTCGGCCAGGGGCCAATAGGTGGAGCCGGTGCCGCCCGGGGGGCAGCGCCCGCGGAGGACCGAGAGGGCCGCCCGCTCCTCCACGGCCCGGGCCACGAACTCGCTTGTCAGGCGCGTCTTGCCCAGGCCGGCCTCGCCGAGGATCACCACGGTGCCCGGGCGCCGTCCAGCGGTCACCTCGGCGAGCCGCTCGTCGAGCGAACGCAGTTCGCCCTGACGACCCTGGAACGCGGCGCTCTCGTCCACCCTGCCCTCGCGCTTGGCCGGGCCTCGGGGACCCGCTCGGGGCCCCGCGGCCGGACGCTGGAGTGAGCGTAGGCCGGGCGTCAAGGGTCCGGTCGGGCGTCAAGGGCCGTCGTGAGGGCGGGTGCCTGATCGCTCGTTCGCGAGGTCGCGATCACTGCCAGTCGTGAAGATGGCCACGACTGTGCAGGATGGGGTGCCCAGACGGCCGCTGGGGCATCGTTTCGTGCACGGTCAGGGCGATCCTGAGCACTCCCAGGCATCACGGCGCAAGTCCGCCGTCCAGGGCGACAAGAGCCGTCGTCGGTCGTCGCCCATCGGGCGTCATCCCGCCGCCGAGAGGCCCTCCGAGGCGGAAGCCCGGACGATAGACTCCCTACATGTCCCCGGAGCGTGCCCGCCTGGTCATCCTGGCCGAAGGCGAATTCGGACAGGTCGGTTCCAAGACGGCCATGGGGGTCATCCGCTACGGGCCGGACACGGTGGTCGCCGTCCTCGACTCCAGCCAGGCCGGCCGCAACGTCAGCGACTGGATGGGCCCCGGCTACGACATCCCCGTCGTGGCCACCCTCGAGGAGGCTCTCGCAGGCCGGCCCACGGCGATCCTGCTGGGCACCGCGCCGGCCGGCGGCAAGCTGCCACCCGACTGGCGGCGCATCCTGGGGGCGGCCATCGAGCAGGGGCTCGAGATCCGCTCTGGGCTCCACACGATGCTCGGCGACGATCCCGAGCTGGCCGCCGCTGCCCGGGCTCGGGGGGTGGCCATCGTCGACTACCGACGCCCGCCAGAACGCCAGGAGGTCGCCGCGGGGCGGGCTCACGGGCCGGGCAAGCACGTGGTCCTGACCGTCGGGACCGACTGCGCCCTGGGCAAGATGAGCGTGGCCCTCGAGCTCCGCAAGTCGGCCGTGGAGGCCGGCCTCAAGGCCGTCTTCGTGCCCACCGGTCAGACGGGCATGATGATCGACGGCTGGGGCGTGGCCGTGGACCGCGTCATCAGCGACTTTCTCAACGGCACCTGCGAGTGGCTCGTCGAGCAGGCCGAGGAGCGCGGCGACTGGATCTTCGTCGAGGGCCAGGGCTCGCTCGACCACCCGGCCTACAGCGCCGTGACCCTGGGGCTCATCCACGGCACGACGCCGGAGGCGATGATCCTGGTCCACCAAGCCGGCCGTGAGTTCCACCATGGCTGGGAGGAGCGTGGCTCCCGCCTCCATGAGGTGTCCGCCCTCATCAGCCTGCACGAGGCCGTGGCCGGCCTCATCGCCCCGTCCGTGGTGGCGGGCATCGCCCTCAACACCTCCCTCCTCGACGGGGAGGGGCAGGCGCGGCGGGCCATCGCGGAGATGGCCGAGGCCACCGGCCTGCCCACCGACGACCCCTACCGTTACGGCGGGGAGCGTCTGCTGGACGCCCTGCGAGCCCGTCTCGAGCCGTGACCCGCGTCCGTGACCGGCGTCCCGCCCGTGCCGTGACGGCGTCATGACGGGCTCGACGAGCGACGGGCTGCGACTGCGCTCGGTCGAGACGCTCCACCTCGCCTTCCGCGACCCCTTCCGCATCGCCCGGAACCTGGACGAGCGCGAGGCCGTCACGGTCATCGTCGAGCTCGAGGACAGGTCGGGGCGGGTGAGCCTCGGCGAGGGCTATCCCGACGCCTACTACGGCGAGACGCCGGAGACGATCGCCGCCGTGCTGCCTCTCCTGCTCCGATCGCTGGACCCGCTGGGGCCGATCCCCGACACGGCCTACGAGGCCCAGGCCTGGCTGGCCGGGGCGGCCGAGGTCTTCGACGCGGCCATCGCCCACAACGGCGCGGCCAAGTGCGCCCTCGACATCTGTCTCCACGATCTGGCCGGCCAGCAGCTGAGCCTGGGCCTGCCCGAGCTGCTGGGCACCCCCCGCGAGCTACCGCCGACCGACTTCACCATCGGCATCGACGAGCCGGCCGCGGTGGCCCGGCGGGCGGCCGCCGCGAGCCGCTTCCCGGCCCTCAAGATCAAGCTCGGCGGTCCGGACGACCTGCCCACGCTGGAGCAGGTGCGGGCCGTGTATGGCGGCCCCATCCGGGTCGATGCCAACACCGGCTGGGACCTGCCCGCGGCCCTCGAGCTGCTGCCCCAGCTGGTCCGTTTGGGGGTGGAGCTGGTGGAGCAGCCCTTCCCCGCCCATCGCCTCAGCGACCTGCGGGCGCTCCAGGCGGCCAGCCCGCTGCCCATCGTGGCCGACGAGAGCGCCGTCGTGACCACGGACCTCGATGGGCTGGCCGGCCTCGTTGGCGGGGTCAACGTCAAGCTGGCCAAGGTGGGGGGCGTGGGGCCGGCCCGACGGATGATCGATCGGGCGCGGGAACTCGGCTTCCGGGTC
The DNA here is from genome assembly GCA_036278755.1 of Candidatus Limnocylindrales bacterium. Classification (GTDB taxonomy): domain Bacteria; phylum Chloroflexota; class Limnocylindria; order Limnocylindrales; family CSP1-4; genus DASUKL01. The sequence goes on from DASUKL010000038.1 coordinate 10,466, forward strand.
TTCCTCGGTTGCATGGAGGAGACGAGCGTGGGCATCGCCGCCTCGGCGGCCGTAGCGGGGCTCGTCGACTGGGTCGATCTCGACGGCAACCTGCTCCTGGCCGACGACCCGTTCACCGGCCTGACCCTCGGCCACGACTGCCGCTGGCAGCTGCCGACCGAGCCCGGCCTGGGCATCCACCGCCGCTGAGCCCGACCGTCCACAGCCGGCCCCAAGCTGGCGATGAGATGGTGGACAAGATGGTGGACACGGCCCTACACGCCGGTCGGCCGCCGTCGTAGGATAGGCACCGCACTGATCTCGGGCACCGGATCCCAGACCGATAGTCCCCGAGGGGATCGGCGCCATACACACTCGGCCTACGACCGAGGGTTCGCCAGGCACCCGGGCCGTGCCTGCACGCGCCCTCGTGAGGGACAGGGAGACCGTTCGTCGATGCAGACGCGCCAGCCGTACCGTCACGTCCAGCAGCAGGTCCACGCGTCGGCCGCATACCCCGCGGGGGTCGAGACCGGCGGGGAGGGCGGCGTGGTCGAGGAGTTCGTCCGGTTCTGCCGGCGCCGCCGGCGGGTGGGCTGGCCGGAGCTCTACGATGAGATGTGCGCTGTGGCCGGACGGGGCGTGTTCCGGGGCTGGGGCTTCACCGAGCTGGCCGAGCACGGCATCAGCTTCACCCTGTCCGACATGCCGGGCCTCGCGGCCATCGTCCAGCACGTGATCCGATCCGAGCGGGCGGGCACGAGCACGGATCCGTCCACTGTCCCGACCGAGCGGGCTCTCCCCGAGGCCGCGGTCCGGCTGGGCGCGCCGCTGCCCGCCGGCGGAGCAGGGCTAGGGTAGGTCTGTCGGCTCGGCTTCGCCCGGGGCGCGACGCCCTAGGGCGAGCGCGTGTCGCGGATCGGGCTAGTTGCGGATCTGGCGGCGGGCCAGTTCGCCCTCGATCTGGCGTTCGGCTTCCACGTAGCGGTCGATCTCGTCGCGCAGCTCGTTGGCCGTCGGCGTGTAGAGGTGGGCCTGTTCCTGGAGGACGTAGCTGAGGCGTCGGCTGGTCATCCGCACGTGGTCGAGGTTCTTCATCAGGACCAGCGGATCCATGGCCGCCAGGTCGTCGGGGTGGTACATCTGCCGCACGAAGCCGAGTATAGCCGCGGGGGCTCGGCCGGCCGGACCGGCGCCCGTCCGGCGCTCGTGAGGCCGGCGCTCGTGAGTCGGGCTACACAGCGCGCAGGCGGCGGGGCGGCCAGGTCCAGTCGACCGGGCGGCCCGCGGCGGCCAGGGCCCGCCGGCGGCCCAGCTCGGTGGGGGCCATGACCAACACGCGGTCGACCTTCGTGGCCCGGCCGGCCTCCTTGCCCCACAGCTTGGTCAGCTTGCG
>DASUKL010000039.1:0-9700 GCA_036278755.1 Candidatus Limnocylindrales bacterium
AATAGGACGGCCCGTAAACGGACCGGCCCGGGTGCTGCGGGGCGGATCGCGCCGTCGTGTTTGCGGACAGCGAATGGACTCGGGCGATCGCCGGCGCCGAGGGACCTGGGGCGGCGTTCGGGACGGTCCTGTTTGCTAGCAGCGAATAGGACGGCCCGTAAACGGACCGGCCCGGGTGCCGCGGGGCGGATCGCGCCGTCCTGTTTGCGGGCAGCAAATGGGACGGGGAAGAACGAGCCACGGGCGAAGAACGGGCAACGGGCGAGGAAGCGGCTACGGACGAGGAGCTGGCCACGGACGCGGAGCTGGCCACGGACGCGGAGCGGGCCACGGACGCGGAAGAAGCCACGGGCAAAGAACGAGCGACGGACGCGGGAGCGGCCCCGGACGAAGAACGAGCCACGGCCATCAGCGGGCGGCCACGGCGACGAAGGCGGCGCTGCCGATGCGGTCGAGCAGCTGGGTGGTGAAGGCACCATCGAGGAAGACCTCGTTGGTGAGGAGCGTGCGGTGGAACTCGACGTTGGTGATGAGGCCGTCGATGACCAACTCGTCGAGGGCCACCCGGGCCCGCTCGACGGCCGTGGCCCGGTCGGGCCCCCAGATGACGAGCTTGCCGAGGAGGGAGTCGTAGTAGGGCGGCACTTCGTAGCCGGCGAAGAGGTGCGAGTCCATGCGCACGCCCGGGCCGCCCGGGGCGAGGTAGCGCTCCACGGTGCCGGCCTGGGGCTGGAAGTCGCGCGCCACGTCCTCGGCGTTGATCCGGAACTCGATGGCGTGGCCGCGCAGCTCGACATCGGCCTGGGTATAGCCCAGCGGCTCGCCGGCGGCCAGGCGGATCTGCTCGCGGACGAGGTCCAGGCCGCTCAACGCCTCGGTGATGGGATGCTCCACCTGGATGCGGCAGTTGATCTCGATGAAGTAGAAGTCGCCCTCGCGATCGACCAGGAACTCCAGCGTCCCGAGGTTCTCGTAGCCAGCCGCCACGACCGCCTCCAGGGCCGCCTCGCAGAGCCGGGTCCGGGCCTCGGCCGAGAGGGCCGGCGTGGGCGCCTCCTCGACGATCTTCTGGTGGCGCCGCTGGACCGAGCAGTCGCGTTCGCCGACGTGGACCCCGTTGCCGTAGCGGTCGACCACCACCTGGACCTCCACGTGGCGGTTCTCTTCCAGCCAGCGCTCGAGGTACAGCGAGTCGTCGCCGAAGGCGGTGAGGGCCTCGGAGCGGCAGATGGGCAGGGCCTGCTCCAGCTCGCGCGGCGAGCGGACGAGGCGCATGCCGCGCCCACCGCCGCCGGCCGAGGGCTTGACGAGGACCGGGTAGCCGATCCGCTCGGCCTCGGCCAGGGCGTGCTCGTCGTCGCGGAGCATGCCTTCCGAGCCCGGGATCGTGGGCAGCCCGTGGGCCGCGAGGAGAGTCCGCGTGCCGGCCTTGGAGGCGAACCGCTCGAGGACCTCCGGGGGCGGGCCGATGAAGGTCAGGCCGTGGGCTCGGGTCATCTCGGCGAAGGTATCGTCCTCGGACAGGAAGCCGTAGCCGGGATGGACCGCATCGCAGCCAGAGACGATGGCCGCGGAGAGGATGGCCGGGGCCGAGAGGTAGCTCCGCTTGGCTTCCGCCGGCCCGATGCAGATGGCCTCGTCGGCCAGCTGGACGGCACGCGAGTCCCGATCGGCCTCGCTGTAGGCGACCACGGCCGAGATGCCCATCTGGCGGCAGGCGCGCAGGATCCGCAGGGCGATCTCGCCCCGATTGGCGATGAGGATGCGCTCGAACATCAGTCGATCCCGCCCGAGGCCGACGCGCCCGATGCATTCGCGCCGGAAGTCGGCGCGACCGAGGCCGACGCGCCCGATGCATTCGCGCCGGGAGTCGGCGCGCCCGAGGCCGACTCGCCGGAGGCCGACCCGGCCGCCGCGTCCGAGGACTGGCGCATGGCGTCGACCCGGACCAGCTCCTCGCCGTACTCGACCGCCTGGCCCGGCTCGGCCAGGACCCGCACGACGATGCCGTCCATGGGGGCCACGACCTCCTGCCGCACGCCCAGCACGTCGACGTGCCCCAGCAGGTCGCCGGAGCGGACCTGGTGACCGCTGGTCAGGGCATCGAGCGGTGAGAAGTAGCCGACCGCCGGCGAGGTCGCCAGGCGACGCCGGCCCGAGCCCCCGGACTCCGCGCCCCGACCCGGCCCCACGGCCAGGACTCCCGGATGGGCGCCGTCGATGAGCGCGGCGGCCGACCCCGGGGCAGCCGGATCGCGCGAGACGGGACCGCCGGCCGGCTGGCTGGGCGGCTGCTCCTTCGGGGCTTGGCCACGGCCGCGGCGGGCGGGTCGCTCGACGGCCGCGGGGGCCTGGGCCGACGAGCGGCGGAGGCGGATGCGCCAGTCCTGATGGTGGATCTCGAGCTCGCCCAGGCCGCTCTGCTCGAAGCGGGCGATGAGCGCCGGCAACTCCTCGGAGGCCAGGCGACCGAGCCGCACCGCGTCGGCGGCGACGTCGGGCTCGGCAGCCGCGGCGGCAGCAGCAGCGCCGGGCTCGGCAGCCGCGGCGGTAGCAGCAGCGCCGGGCTCGGCGACCGACTCGGGCTGCAGCGCTTCGTCCTGCATGGCCACCTAGAGCTCCTCCATCAGCGGCGGCTCGTCCGGTTCGTCGGCGGCCTGCGGCCGCAGCGGCAGCGCGGGCGGCCCCAGGGTCATCCGGCCGACCTCGAAGAACGACCGCAGCCGGTCACCCAGGCTGAGGCGTTCGGGGCGGGTCGGGGCGCCAGGTTCGACCGTGGCGAAGGCGCCCATCTCACGATAGCGGGCGTAGCGCTGCTCCATGAGGGTCTCGGTGTCGAGGGCGGACAGCCGATCGAGATGGGGGATGATCGCCGCCCGCAGCCGGCGCGCCGTCTCCGCCGCGTCGCGCTGAGCGCCACCGCGCGGCTCGCTCACCACGCCGTCCACGACGCCCAGGGCGACCTGCTCGCCGGCCGTCATACGCATGGCCGCCGCGGCCTGCGGAGCCCGCTCGCCGGTCCGCCACAGGATGGCCGCGCAGCCCTCCGGGCTGATGACCGAGTACACGGCGTTCTCGAGGGCGATGACGACGTCGGCCACGGCCACGCCCAGGGCCCCGCCCGAGCCGCCCTCACCGATGATCGCCGAGACGATCGGTGTGCGCAGGCCGGCCATGGTCATGATCGAGCGGGCGATGGCCTCGGCGATGCCGCGCTCCTCCGAGGCCGGCCCCGGATCGGCCCCCGAGGTGTCCACCAGCGTCACCACGGGCAGGCCCAGCTTCTCTGCCAGGCGGAAGAGGCGCATGGCCTTGCGGAAGCCCTCCGGCCGGGCGCTGCCGAAGTTGCGGCGGATGTTCTCGTCCGTGTCGGCGCCCTTCTGCTGGCCGACGAAGACGACCGCCCGACCCTCCAGGCGACAGAAGCCACCGACGATGGCCCCGTCGTCCCCGAACAGCCGGTCCCCGTGCAGCTCGACGATGTCGGTGGCCATGAGCTCCAGGAGCTGGAGGGCATGGGGCCGCTTCTGGTTGCGGGCCAGCTGGACCCGGGCCCAGACATGGTCGACCTGCTCGGCCGCTTCAGCCACGCTGTGCCTCCTCAGGCGCGTCAGCCACGGCGGGCCTCCTCGGCCAGGTTCTCCAGGAAGGCCAGCGGTCGGAAGCCGCCCACGTGGCCGTTCGTCGCCTCGGCCGGCGGCGGGCCCAGCGGTCGGGCGCGGAGGTAGCCCAGGAGTTGGATGATGCGGGCCCGCAGCTCGGCTCGCGGCACGACCTCGTCGACGAAGCCGTGCTGGAAGAGGAACTCGGCCCGCTGGAAGCCGGGCGGCAGGGCCTCGCCGGTCGTGCTGGCCGCCACGCGCGCCCCGGCGAAGCCGATGAGGGCGTCCGGCTCGGCCAGGTTGACGTCGCCCAGGACGGCGAAGGAGGCGAAGACGCCGCCGGTCGTGGGGTCGGTCATGACGCTGATATAGGGCACCCCGGCGGCATCGAGTCGGCCCAGGGCGGCCACGGTCTTGGCCAGCTGCATGAGGGCCAGGGTCCCCTCCTGCATCCGGGCCCCGCCGGAGGCCGAGACGATGATCAGGGGCTGCCGGACCTCGAGGGCGTACTCGGCGGCGCGGGTCACCTTCTCGCCCACGACCGAGCCCATGGAGCCGCCCATGAAGGCGAAGTCCATGACGCAGATGACGACCGGCTGGCCGCTCATGGCCCCGCTGCCCCAGGCGGCGGCCTCGCGCAGGCCGGTCGTCGTCTGGGCCGCGGCGATGCGGTCGGGATAGGCCTTCTGGTCGACGAAGCCCAGCGGGTCGACCGATCCGAGGCCGGCGTCGCGCTCCTGGAACGTGTCGCCATCGAGCAGCTGGGCCAGGCGGGCATCGGCCCGCAGCCGGAAGTGGTGGCCGCAGCGCGGACAGACGCGTAGATCCTTCTCCAGCCGCTTGTTGTAGAGCATCTCGTTGCAGCTGGGGCAGCGGGTCCAGAGGTCGGGCGGATACTCCTGGCCGCGGGTCCGGAAGGGGAGCTTGAGGGGCATGCGCTGGCCTTCCCTACCCCGCCACGCGGCGGCGGCGCCAGGCCAGGTAGGCGGCTCCGGCCAGCGAGACGCCGGAGGCGATCGCACCCCCGACGATGAGGTTGCGGTTGGGGCCGTGGGCCTCGAGCGGCAGGGTCACCCCGGGGAAGGCCAGGAGGCGGGGCTCGGCAGGCCCGGCCTCGGGGCCGGCGGCGGCTCGGGCGAGGCGTTCGGCCAACCGCTCCTCGACATAGGGCGAGGGATGGAAGCGGACGGCGCTGGAGGCCAGGAGGCGGCCCACGGCGGCCGTGGACGGGGCGGTGGACGAGGCGGTCAGGGAGGCCGGGCTGGATACGGTCGAGGGCTCCGACGACGGCCAGGTCGGGCGGTCGTCGGACGTCGTTCTCGGGCCCGGGGCTCCGCTCGGACTCACCGATCCACCGGGCCGCGCCGGCGCTCCGGCGCGGCGGCCCGCATCTCACTGGCCACGGCCCGCAGCCCGCGATGGACCAGCACCCGGACCGCGCCCTCGGAGCGGCCCATGACGGCCGCGATCTCGGCCGTGCCCAGCTCCTGGACGAACTTCAGCTCGAGCGCCTGGCGCCGGTCGGTGGGCAGCCGATCGACGGCCTCCCAGGCCAGCCGGGCGGCCTCCTGGGCCACCGCCTGGGCCTGCGGGTCAGCGGCCGGTCCGGCCATGAGATCGGCCGCCTCGAGGGGCGCCTCGGGCCGGCGGGCGCTGCGCCGCCGTTCGTTGCTCAGCACGTTACGAGCGATGCGGAAGAGCCACACCCGGAACGTGCTGCGCTCGCCGTCGCCGCGCTCCTCGAAGTGCGGCAGCCCGCCCAGGGCGCGCAGGAAGACCTGGGCCGTGGCGTCCTCGGCCCGATGGTGGTCGTGGAGTTCGTAGACCGCGAAGCTGTACACCTGCCCCACGTACTTGCGGTAGAGCGCATCGAAGCGGCGGGGGTCCCGGCGGGCGGCCTCGACGGCCGGCCGGTCCGCGTCGAAGGGGACGGGCCGGCTCCTTGCCCGTTCCCCTGCACTCAAGAACACCGGCGCAGTCTAGCCGTTACACCTCAGCGGTGGCCCGTCCGGCAGGGGCCGTTGATCTGGGCCTCGGTCAGGGCAGGCGGGCCAGCGACGTGTGGGCCTGGGCCGCGATCTGTCGTCCGGTCAAGCCAGCCGCGGCCAGCTCCGCCACCTGGCGCTCCGTGGCGCTCAAGCCCGTCGGGGCGTGCGGGCGCAGCCCCGCGGCCTCAGACCGATCCCGAAGGCGATCCGGAGGCGGACGCGTCGGCCGATCCGGAGGCGGACCCGGCCGCCGCTTCGAGGAGGCGGCAGCGGGTCACCTCGCCGCTGGCGATGGGCCGCTCGGCACCGTCGTCGAGGGCCAGCAGCAGTGCGCCCGACTCCGGGTCGACCCCCACGCCGCGGCCGATGACGGTCTCCGAGCCGGCCTCGACCACGAGACGGGCACCGGTCGTCAGCTGGCGGGTGGACCAGGCGCCGGCATCGAACCGGCCGTCGAGGAGCTCGAGGTAGCGGGGCTCGAGGCGGGCCAGGAAGTCGTCGAGCAGGGCATCCCGGTCGGCCTGCCGGCCCAGGAGCTCGCGCAGGCTGGTCATCGAGTCGCCCAGTTCGGCCGGGAAGTCGCGGGCCCGCCAGTCGACGTTCAGGCCGATCCCGACGACGGCCGTGCTGATGCGCCCCGATGCATCGGCCTCGACCTCGCCCAGGACGCCGCCGAGCTTGCGTGGCTGGCCGTCCGTGCCGGCGGCGGCCAGGTCGTTGGGCCACTTGAGGCGGACCGTGCCGTCGCGCAGGCCCTGGGCCTCGGCCGCGTCGCCCATGGCCAGGGCGACGGTGGCCCCCAGCCGCCAGCCGTGGGCCAGATCCAGACCCGTGGGCCGGAACCCGACCGAGAGAAGGAGCGCAGCCCCCGGCGGCGCGGTCCAGGTGCGGCCCAGCCGACCCCGACCGGCGAGCTGCTCGTCAGCGACCGCGACGGCCACCTCGGCCGTGCCCTCGGCCAGCCAGCCCCGGACGACGTCCTGCGTCGAACCGACGGCCGCGAACCGCTCGAGCCGGCCGACGAACGTCATCCCGTCGAGGCCAGGCGCCGGGGGCCCGGGCCGGGGCATCGGCGGGTCGAGCGTTCGGTGGTCGGACGTTCGGTGGTCGGGCGTTCGGGACTCACCCTGCGACGGCGCTGTCGAGCTCGTCGGGCTGTTCGAGGGCGAAGGCGCGGTGGAGGGCTCGGGCGGCTCGGCCCAGGTCGTCCTCGGCGATGATGCAGGTGATCCGGATCTCCGAGGTCGAGATCATCTCGATGTTGATCTTCTCGGCGGCCAGGGTGCCGAACATCCGGGCGGCGTAGCCCGGCGCGGTCTGGATCCCGGCCCCCACGATGGAGACCTTGGCCACCGACGAGTCGGCCAGCAGGTCGGCCGCCCCAAGCTCCCGGCGGACGGGCTCGAGCAGCTTGCGGGCCCGGGCCAGGTCGTCCTGGGGGACGGTGAAGGACAGGTCGGTCGTGCCGCCGTGGCCGACGTTCTGGACGATCATGTCGATGTTGATGCCGGCCGCGGCGAGGGGCTCGAAGATGGTGCGGGCGACGCCTGGCTGATCGGGCACCTCGACGAGCGTGACCTTGGCCACCTTGCGGTCGGTGGCCAGGCCGCGCACCTTGTTCTTGCGTTCCACCTGGGGGTCCTCCTCGATGCGCGTCCCGGGATGCTCGCTGAACGTGGAGCGGACGGCGATGACGATGTCGTTGATCCAGCCCAGCTCGACGGCCCGGGTCTGCATCACCTGAGCCCCTTGCTGGGCCAGCTCGAGCATCTCCTCGTAGCCGATGATGGGCAGCAACCGGGCATCCTCGACGACCCGGGGGTCGGCCGTGAAGATGCCTTCGACGTCGGTGAAGATCTCGCAGCGCTCAGCCGAGAGGCGGACGGCGAGGGCCACGGCCGTGGTGTCGGAACCGCCCCGTCCGAGCGTGGTCACGTCCGCGGTGTCGTAGGCGTCCCCGGTCGAACCCTGGAAGCCGGCCACGATGACGACCTTGCCGCTGGCCAGCTCGCGCTGGACCCGGCTGGGGTCGAGGTTAGCGATGCGGGCCCGGCCGTGGCTCATGTCCGTCCTGATGCCGGCCTGGGGCCCGGTCAGGCTGATGGCCTTGACGCCCAGGGCGTGGAGGGCCATGGCCAGGAGGGTGCCGCTCATGTGCTCGCCGGTGGCCAGGAGCAGATCGAGCTCCCGGGGGTCCGGCTCGTCGGTCAGGCTATGGGCCAGCTCGAGCAGCTCATCGGTCGTGTCGCCCATGGCGCTGACGACGACCACGAGGTCCGCTCCGGTGGCCCGCTCGCGGGCGATGCGCCGGGCGACGTGCTTGATCCGGTCCGCCCCGGCCAGGGACGAGCCACCGAACTTCTGCACGACGAGGGCCGCTGCCATGGCACCGATCGTACAGGGCCTGCCGCGCCGAGGACGACACGATCCTGATCGACGGCGGAACGATCCTAGATCGAGGGCGACACGATCTCGCCCTCCGACTGCGTCGTGAGCAGGGCCGGTCCGAGCACGTAGTAGCGTCCCCGCCGTTCGCCCGTTGCCCGCAGCCATCCCCCCTTCGCGGCGATCCCGAGATCGCGGGTCGTGCTCTGCGGCGACCGACCGGTGAGGCGGATGTAGTCCCCGGCACGCAGGTGGCGATTGACCCACGCGTAAGCGAGCCCGTCGATCATCGCGGGGGGTAGCGACCCATCGGCGATCGCGCGGCGGATCTCGACCATGACCTCGCCGAGTCCTCGGAGCCGCGCTAGGACATGGTCGGCGGAGTGGACGATCGAAGTGACGAAGTAACGAGCGAAAGGCGTCGCGTCATACCCGGGGACGTAGTCCTCACCGATCGCCTCCCGGATGGCGGCGAAGTAGGCGGGTCGGTCCAGATCGAGCTGGGCATCCAGCGAGACGAGACCGCCGAAGGCGTATCCGTGGCGCACGAGGATGAGCCGCGCGATCGCGCGAGCCGTCCGCCCATTCCCGTCGTTGAAGGGATGGATGGCCACGAACTCGAGATGGGCTAGAGCCGCCACGACGGGAGGGGCGTGACGGTCGGTAGCCGTCCCGAGCCAAGCGGCGAACGCGCGCATGAGCTCGGGGACATCGCCAGACGGAGGGGTCTTGAAGACCGGCTGGCCGCCAGCATCGATGACTCGATTCTCACCGCGCCGATACTGGCCCGGGGTGAGGAGCGAGCTCTGGTCCCGCAACACCCGCCGATGCAACTCTCTGATCACGGCCTCGTCGGGGACGATGGAAGTGGCGGCCAGTTCGTCGGCGAGCGTCAACGCGTCACGCGTGCCGATGATCTCGCGAGCTTCTTTGTCGCTGATCTTCGTCGCGCCTTCGCCAGCGAGCAGGGCCTCGACCTCGACGTCGGAGGCAGTGTTGCCCTCGATCCGTGCTGTGCCATGGATGGTCCTCACCCACGCACGGCGGCGCATCCACGCTGCGTGCGTAGGATCGATCGGCAGGCTGTCAAACAGCCAGCGCCGCTGTTCGAGGTCAGCGAGCGGCTTGGTGAGTGCTCTCCGGGTCAGTCGATATCGCATGGTTCCTCGTGGCATGGGCCTCGTGGAATGGGCCTCGTCCCATGGGTCCACCGTTGGGCAAGTATTACCGCGGACGGTAATATGTCAAGGTATTACCGCGGTCCAGGCGTCTCGTCGCGGCGGCACAGACCGCACCGCGCGTGGGCCTGTAGCATCCGGGCGGTGGACTGGCTCATCCTCGTCAAGCTCATCCATGTCCTGGCCGCCATCGTGGCCGTCGGAGCCAACATGACCTATGGCTTCTGGTTGCGCCTGGCGGGCCGCGACCGCGATCGGCTGACATTCACCATCAGCTCGATCCACTGGCTCGATATGCGCCTGGCCAACCCGGCCTACGGGCTCCTCCTCATCACCGGCGTGCTCATGGTCGCGGGCGGCTGGTACAGCTTCTCGGCCGGCTGGATCGCGGTCTCGAGCGTCCTCTACGTCCTGGCCGTGATCATCGGTATCGCCCTCTACGCGCCCGCCATCCGACGCCAACTGGCCGAGGCTCGGGCCGATCCGAACTCACCCGCCTACGACGCCGCGGCCGCCCGCTCGAACCAGCTGGGCGTCGTCACCCTGG
>DASUKL010000040.1:0-28315 GCA_036278755.1 Candidatus Limnocylindrales bacterium
GGAACGAGGCCTCGGTGGTAACGCTCCATGAGGGCGTTGATCGCGGCGCGGGCCTCGCGCCAGTCGGGCTGGTCGCCCAGGACGTCGGGATTCGGGCCCCAGCGCTTGATCTGGCTCATGGCCAGCGTCACCGCGTCGTGCTGGAGGCGGCGGAGGTGACCGGGGTCGATGACCCCGATGACCAGATAACGCCGGACCTGGTCGAAGGGCGCATACCAGCGGCCGACCTTGATCCGGTCGCCTTCGCGGAGCGACTCCAGCCACTCGTCGTCGCCCACCGGGAAGCGCTCGTGCTCGCGCCGATGCTCGGGCAGGGCCACTCGAAGCCCAGGCAGGGCCCGGGAGGGGAAGCGGCCGTCCTGTTCGGCTTCGGCGTAGCAGATGGGGCAGCTCGGCAGGTCGGCCAGCTCGGGCGGCGGAGCCCCGTAGGTCAGGCCGCAACGCCGGCAGAACGTCGCCTCGGCTCGATTGGACTCGAGGCCGCAGCGGAGGCAGGTGGGCAGTCGGGAAGTCGGGACGCCCGGCTCGGCCTTCGCCCGGGGCGCCCTCGCACGATCGAGGATCACGTGGTCAAGCATCGCCGCCCGCCCCCGCGGCGGGCCATAGTACGGACGATCATCGACCCCTGCGATGGTCCCGAGTCGGTGCCGCTCGACACCGGGGCCTTGTCTCGAAGTCCGCGCTGACTCGCCGGCGCGACCGGCTTCCCCCACGGTGTGATCACTGCCAGTCGTGGATCCGGCCCTGACCCTGCACGATCCCGGGCCCGGCCTGCAGCTGGAGCAGTGGTTCGAGCGTGCTCACACCCCCGAGCGAGTCCTGGGAGTGATCCGGACCTCCGCGCCTACCCACCGGCCGCTGGCCGCCGGCGGGCGTGGGTCGCTCTCCCGTCGATCGCCACCTCGGAGAGTCGACCCGTGACCCTCCCGCCCGAAGTCTTCCGGCCTCGCCCGGAGTCGCCTGCTGCATGGCGCCAGGGGCTCGGGGCCCACAGGACGGCGCTCCGTCGAGGCTCGACCCGTCGGCGACAGACCTTGGCCGCAGGCTCAGGCGCCCGATGCATGCGCTGGGCCCGGTGGAGCGACCCGGTCGCGCTCGAACCCCCGCCTCCCCGCCGGCGGACCCTGCCGCCCCATGGCTTACGAACCGGCTTCCTCGTGGGCCATGCACCAGGCGACTCCGCGGAGGAGGAGAGGAGGTGCGGACCTCCGGGCGACCCTACAGCTTCGGCAGCTCCTGGTCGAAGGCCAGGGCCCCGGCGAAGAGGTCGCCGCGCTCCGCGAGCCGCTCGGGCAGCGTCACGATCGTCCAGCGGTCCGGGCGGAGGGCGGGATCGTCGAGCTCCTCCCAGGCGATCGGCGCCGAGACGGAAGCCATGGCCGTCGGCCGCACGGCGTACGGCGCGGCGAGCGTCTTGTTGGGGGCATTCTGGGTGAAGTCGAGCCGCGCCCGACCACCGCGTTCCGCCACGGTCCACTCCCAGCTGATGAGGTCGGGGACCTGCGATCCCACGGCTCGCGAGAGACGCTCGACCCAGTCGGACGTCTCGCGGAAGGAGTAGCGCGGGGCGATCGGCAGGTAGACGTGCACCCCGCGCTTGCCGGTCACCTTGGGGTAGGCCCGCAGCCCCAGATGGCCCAGGGCCGTCCGATACAGCCGGGCCATGGCCACCACCTCCTCCCACGTCGTCAGGCTCCCCGGGTCGATGTCGATGAGGGCCCAGCTCGGCCGGTCGGGTCGCCGCGTCGTCGAGGTCCAGGGGTGGAGGTCGATGGCCGCCTGGTTGGCCAGGAAGGCCAGCGTGGCCACGTGGTCGGCCACGACGTAGGTATGCGACTGCGACGGATCGTCCGACTCGTGGCGCCAGCGAGCGACCCAGTCCGGCGCGTACGTCGGGATCTCCTTGTTCCAGAAGTGGGGACCGCCCGGCCCGTCCGGCCAGCGGTCCAGGGTCAGGCCCCGATCGTGCAGGTAGGGCAGGAGGACCGGCGCGACCGTGACGTAGTAGCGCACGAGGTCGCGCTTGGTGAGCCCGGCCTCGGGGAAGAGCGCCTTGTCGAGGTTGGTGAGATGGACCTCCCGGCCCCCGACGGTCCAGCGGCCGCTCTTGCCCAGCCGATCGAGGGCCCCGAGTTCCTCCTCCGACGCCTCCAGCGCCGATGCTGCTGCCACCGCCTCCAGCCCCGATGCCCCGGAGCCTGTCCCCCTATCGGCGACCTTGGGCTCGCCCGAACGCCCGCGCACGCCCGAACGCCCGCGCCCATCCGGCCCTCGGGCGCCCGACCCAGGCTGCGCTCCGGCCACCCGCTCCCGCACGACCGCGGCCGGGTCGCTGTCGATCTCCAGCCCCTTGAACGTGGACTGGCGGATGAGGTCGTCCCGCGTCCAGGCCGCGAACTCGACCCGAACCACGATCCGCGGCTCGACCCAGCGGGCCGTCGGTGTGCGCGGTGGTGAGACGACCGGGGGCGTCTTGACCGCCAGCGGCGCCAGATCGCGCAGCAAGCGGGAGCGTATCCGGCCGTCGAGGCCGCTGCCCACCTCGCCGGCGAACCGTAGCCCGCCATCGGCGTCGTGGACCCCCAGGAGCAGAGCGCCGAGGTCGGCGTGGCTGCCCTGGCCCGGCTCCCAGCCCAGGACCACGAACTCCTGCTCCCGGCGAGCCTTGATCTTGAGCCACGAGCCCGACCGGCGGCCCGGCTCGTACGGGCCGCTCCTCCGCTTGGCGACCAGGCCTTCCAGGCCCTGCTCCCGGACCGCCTCGAAGAAGGCCTTGCCCTCGCCCACGACGTGGCTCGTATAACGGGCCATCCCGCCCTCCGCGATGGCCCCCTGGAGCTGCACCTTGCGCTCCTCGAGCGGCCGGTCGAGGAGCGACCGCCCATCCAGCCAGAGGAAGTCGAAGGCCTGGTAGACGATCGGCGCCCGCGGGCCGCCGGGGTCTCCGGAAGCCCGCACCTGGAGGAGCTCGAAGCTCGGCCGTCCCTCCCCGTCGAGGGCTATCACCTCGCCGTCGACGATGGCCTCGTCCGCGGACAGCCAGCCGGCCGAACGGGCCAGCTCGGGGAAGTAGTGGCCCGCGTCCTTGCGGTTGCGGGTCCACAGCCGGACCTTGCCGTCCGCGACGTGGGCCTGGACCCGATAGCCGTCCCACTTGAGCTCGAACAGCCAGGCCGGGTCGTCGAACGGTGTCCCGCCTGCCCGAGCCAGCATGGGCGGGACGAAATCGGGCATCGGCGTGCTGCGGCTCGAGCCTGGCATCAGGAGCGCAGGGTACATGGCTCGGCATCCGATTGACCCCCGGCCGGGGGCTGGCTATCGTGCCATCAGGAGAGCGGCCGTCACCCGCTCGTTCCAGGGAGCGCTTGACCGGGATGCACGTCACCTCGTCCGAGCTGCGGGTCATCCGCCGTGGCCCACTGCTCCTCCATCTGAGGCTGCTGGGCGGCATCGGCTGCGTCATCGCCGAGATCCCCGAGGCGGGGACCCGGGGCTCGTTCCTCGAGGAGCCCTGTACCGTCGCCCACTGGGGCATGGTCCTGCGCGGCACGGTGGAGCTGCGGCGGAACGGCGATCGGCTGGTCCTTCGGGCTGGCACGGTCTTCCACGTCCCGGACGGTGCGCCGGCCCATACGTTCCAGGCCGATGGACCGGCTGCCATGGTCAGCTTCGAGCCGGTCCTTGTGGGCGAACGGACCGTCGAGGCGGCCCTGGCCGAGCCCGAGGTGGGACCGATCGACACCGACGCCGAGGCCCGTCCGGCCTCCCTGGCCGCCGACGCCCCCGCGCCGACGCTCTTCGAGCCGCCCGAGGGGCCGATCACCCTGGCCGGCGCGGCCCGCTCGATCCCCATCGCCGAAGGCCGCATCACCGCCCAGGCCGCGGCCATGGGCACGTGGGTCTTCTGCGAGGCCCGGTTCGGGGCCACCAGCGGCTACGCCTCGGGCTGGTGCGACCTGCCCCACTGGGGCATGGTCCTCCGGGGCAGCCTGGCCATCGAATGGGAACAGGACGTGGAGATGCTCCTGGCCGGCGACGTCTTCTACTGCCCGCCAGGTCCGCCGGGCCACCGCTACGAGGCCGCCGACGGGGCCACGGTCATCGACTTCACCCCGGCCGAGGCCCTGGCCTCCGGTGGGCGAGCCATCTCCTGGCGCCCCACCCTGGCCGACCTGGCCCACCCGAACGGGAAACGACGCCGCCCCGTGACCTGCTGACGCTCCGAGGAGGCCCGGGCCTGCTAGGTTGAGGGCATGACCGATCGCGCTGCGCGGGCCGACGCCGCAGCCACTCGATCCCGGCCCGCTCGCCAACACCGGGCCGAAGCCATGGCCGAGCGGCGCCAACGCGAGACCGCGGCCCACGCGCACCTGGAAGCGGCCACCCGGCGGCTCGGCCTGCTGGCCCGCGCTGGCGCGATGGTGGGCACGAGCCTCGATGACGAGGCGACCTTGCGGGGCCTGGCCGACATCCTCGTCCCGGACGTGGCCGACTTCTGCCTCGTCGACCTCATCGAGGCCGACGGCCAGGTCCGTCGCGTGGCCGGTATCCACACCGACCCGAGCCTGGCCTCGGTGATGACCGAGGCCATCGCCGACCCGCCCACGCCCGGCGGCCCGGGGGATGTGGCGGCAGCGCTGGCCGACGGCCGGCCCCGGCTCGTCGGCTCCGTCCGGCGCTCGGTCCCCTGGTCCCGGCGCGACCCGGTCCGGGCCACCCGCCTCCGCAAGCTGGGCCTACGTTCGCTGATGATCGTGCCCCTCGTCGGGCGGGCCGGGGTGCTGGCTGCGGTCACCGTCGGTACCACCCGGGCGGAGCAGCGCTACGACGAGGACGACCTGGCCTTCGCCATGGAGCTCGCCCACCGGGCTGCCACGGCCATCGAGAACGCACGCCTGTACCGCGAGTTGGCCCGCTTCAAGGCCGCCGTGGACGCCACGTCCGACAGCGTCCTGATGTGCGATCCCCTCAGCCTGCGGCTGACCTACATCAATCGCGGCGCGGTCGTCAGCCTGGACCGTCCCGTGCGGGCCGTGCTCCGCCTCCGGTTGACCGACCTCATCGCGGCCCAGGACGAGCCTCGGCTGCGGGAGGCCCTGGCCGGTCTGCGTCTGGGCAGCGACCCGGCCACCGTGGTGGCCACCTTCCGCCGCCGCGATGGGGCCGAATTCCCCGGCGAGGCCTCCGTCCAGCTGGTCGAGGTCGGCGGCGCGGAGCGGCTCGTTACGATCGTCCGGGACGTGAGCGAGCGCGTCGAGGCCCGGGCCCGCCTCCAGCGGCTGGCCGAATCGGAGCGCAGCCTGAGCGCGGAGCTGGGGGCCGTCATCCGGGCCATCGGCGACGCCGTCGTGGCCTATGCCGGGGACGGCCGTCTGGTCCTGGCCAACCCGGCGGCCGAGGCGCTGCTGGGCAGCCCGCCGCGGAGCCTGAGCGGGCTGCTGGCCCGCCTCCAGGACGCCGATGGGCGGCCGCCCCAGGTAGAGCGGCTGACCAACGGTCCGCTGGAGCTCCGCCTCCTGGACGCCGCGCCGCCTCGCGGTGCCGCGAGGGCCACGGCGAGGACGTCCATCACGCCTGGTCGCTGGGTCGAGACGTCTGCCTCTCGCTTCGCTCCGGCCGGCGAGCCGGTGGGCAGCGCCGCCACCGAGACCCTGTTCCTGCTCCGCGATGTGACCGAGGCTCGCGATCGACGCCTGACCCGGGAGGCCTTCTTCGGCGTTCTCTCCCACGAACTGCGCACGCCGGTCACGACCATCTACGGCAACAGTAAGCTCCTGGCTCGGGCGGCCCGGCGCAGCGCCCGCGTCCGTACCGAGGCCCTGCTCGACATCGAGTCCGAAGCCGAGCGGCTCTATCGTCTCGTGGAGGACCTCCTCGTCCTGGGCCGGTTCGAGGAGGGGCCGCGGCCGCGGGTGGGCCGCGAACCGGTCCTCCTCCAGCGGGTGGCCCCGCCCATCGTGGCGGCCGAGGCGGCCCGTCGCCCCGGCCTGACCTTCGAGACGCGTGTCCCGGCCGGCCTGCCGCCGGTGAGCGGTGAACGGACCTCGGTCGAGCAGGTCCTCCGCAACCTCGTGGGCAACGCGGCCAAGTACAGCCCGGCCGGGACGATCACGGTGGCGGCCGAGGGCGGGCCCGGCGCCGGCGGTCAGGGCACAGGTGCCGAGAGCGGGTTCCCGGGCGGCCCGTCGGTGACCCTGCGGGTGCTCGACGAAGGTCCCGGGCTGGACGAGGCCGATCCCGCGCGCCTCTTCGAGCTCTTCTACAGGGGTCCGGACACGGCCCGCCTGGTGGCCGGGGCGGGCATCGGCCTCTTCGTCTCCAAGCGCTTGGTGGAGGCCATGGGCGGCGAGATCTGGGCGCGCTCGCGGTCCGGTGTCCAGGGGGCCGAGTTCGGGTTTACCCTGCCTGCATTCCCGGAGGAGGATCCATGAGCAGCAAGCCCCTTGTCCTGGTCGCCGATGATGAACCGCGGATCACGAAGCTCGTCGCCCTGACGTTGGGTGACGAGGGCTTCCAGGTCGTCACAGCCTCCGGCGGCGAGGAGGCCATCGAGAAGGCCGAGGCGGTCCGGCCCGACGTCGTGCTGCTCGACATCGTGATGCCCGACCTGGACGGGGTCGAGGTCATGCGCCGCCTCCGCGAGCGGCGGCCGGTGCCGGTCATCCTCCTGACGGCGCGTGGCGCGGCGACCGACAAGGCCAAGGGCCTGGACCTGGGGGCTGACGATTACGTGGCCAAGCCGTTCCACCCCGACGAGCTGGCGGCCCGGGTGCGGGCCGTCCTGCGGCGGGCCAATGGCACAGGGCCTGATTCCGGACTGCTGGCCTTGGGCGACGTGGAGATCGACCTGGAGCGGCGCATCGTCCGTCGCGGCGGCGAGGTCGTGCCGTTCTCCCGAACGGAGTGGCTGCTGCTCCAGCACCTGGCCACGAACGCCGGCAAGGTCGTGCTCCACGGCGAGCTGCTGACCAAGGTCTGGGGGCCCGAATACCGCGACGACCTGCAGTACCTGCGGGTCTGGATCAGCCGCGTACGGCGCAAGCTCGGGGCAGCGCCGGGCGAGCCGGGACCGATCCGCACGTTCCAGGGCATCGGCTACGTCCTCGACGCGGAGGGCACCCTCGGCACGGGCGAAGCGTCGGCCGCATCCTCGTCCGATGCTTCAGCGCCACGGTCCGGCGCTTCAGCTCCGGTGTCCGAGGGGTGAGCCTCCGGCCGTCGACCGCTTGAGCCTCTCTGGCGCCCGTCGGGTCCGGCTGCGGGCGGCAGGACTGGGCTGGTACGAGGCGCACGGCCGCAGCTTCGCCTTCCGAGGTCCGCGCGATCCCTATCTGGTCCTGGTCTCCGAGGTCATCCTCCAGCAGACCCAGGTCAGCCGGGGCGAGCCGGCCTGGCTGGCCTTCACGGCCCGCTTCCGGACCTTCGAGGCCCTGGCCCGCGCCCCCGCCGCCGAGGTGCTCCGAGCCTGGGCCGGGCTGGGCTACAACCGTCGGGCCCTGGCCCTCCAGCGGACAGCGCGCCTGGTGATGGAGCGGCACGGCGGGACGCTGCCCGACGATCTCGCCGCCCTGGAGGCGCTGCCTGGGATCGGGCCCTACACCGCCCGCGCGGTGGCGGCCATCTGCTTCGGGCGGGCGGTGGGCCCGGTCGATACGAACGTCCGGCGGGTGCTGACGCGGCTGACCGGCGGCGAACGCCGGGTCAGACGTGACGCGGCCTCCGCGGCGCAGCTCCAGCGCCTGGCCGACGCGCTCGTGCCGCCGGATCGTCCGGCCGACTGGACGGCCGCGGTCATGGACATCGGCTCGCTGTTCTGCCGGCCCCGCGCGCCCGACTGCCCGGCCTGCCCGCTTCGAGCCGATTGCGCCACGGCCCAGGGTGGCGGCCTTGCCACGAACGCGTCGCGCCGGGCCGCGAAGGCTCCACGGGGAGCCGAACATGCGTCGCGCCGGGCGGCCGAGGCATCGGCTCGGTACTCGGCTTCGACCCCATACCCAGCCTCGCGGCGCTGGCTGCGAGGCCGGATCGTCGATCGCCTCCGCGGTGCGTCGGCCGGCGAGTGGCTCCAGGTGGAGGAGCCGCTCGGCGACCACGATGGTCCGGCCATCGCGGCGGCCCTCGAGGCCCTGGCCCGGGACGGCCTCGTGGAGCTGGACGCCTCAGGCCGGGCGCGGCTGCCCGAGTCGTAGCGTCCGGGCCGGCGAGATCAGCGCCTGGCGGTCGCATCGTCCCAGGCCGCAGCCAGCCTCGCGTCGAGGGTGACCAGCGGAGCGCCCAAGGCCAGGGCCAGCTGCAGATAGGCCGCGTCGTAGACCGATAGCGCCCAACGGCGGGCGAGGGAGGGGAGGCCGTCCCAGTCAGGCTCTGCATAGTCCAGGCCCAGCCTGCCCAGCAGCCGGTAGCGGGCCTCGATGCTGTCGGCCTCCAAGGGGCGACGGACGATCAGCGTCGTGCAGACGCTGGCGATCTCGTAGCGAAGCAGTGTCGGAGCCGCGAGTCGGCCGGACACGCTGGCCACGATCGGAGCGGCCTCTCGCTCGTCGAAGATCACCGCCGCGACCGCGGAGGCGTCGACCACGGTGACGTCGATCATCGCCGCCGATGGCGCTCGTCGCGGTCGCGTCGGACCAGGTCGGTCGATTCGGAGGCGCCGGCCGCACCCAGGCGCCGCGCTCGCTCCCACAGCTCCTCGAGCGACAGGCGTGCCGTCTCGGCCGAGCCCTGCCGCCTGGGCGCGGCCGCCGCGTTCATGTCGTACGGGGCGGTGCGAGGCTCCGCGATCCGAGGACCTCCACGACCGGGGCCACCGGTCTCCCCGGCCAGCGCTCCCTCGAGGATCACGAGGAGCTCCTTCTGCAGTGAGCGCCGCTGGGCCGCGGCCCGCTGCCGCAGGCGATCGGCCAGCTCGTCGGACACCCCTTTGATCGTGAACGTGACAGGCATAGGACCTCCTGAGGATGCATGATACATCCATAATGGATGCATCGGCGGATGCGCCCCGTCGGCAGAGCCCGGGACCCTGCGGCGCGGTCCGGATCAGGGTCCGGAGCCGCGCGCGCTAGGATGGCCTGGCCATGCCCGTCCACTCCGGCGCCCCCGCGGCCGACAGACCCACCGAACCCGACGGCGATCCGGCCCTCCCGACCGATGATCCTGAGCCCGCCAGGCCCGAAGCCGCGCTCGACCTCGACGCCCTGGCCGCCCGCTGGGCCGACCGGGCCGCCCTGCCGGCCATGAGCGCCGAGCAGATGCGTGGAGCCGACGTTCGTGCCCAGCGGCAGGGCGTCCAAGGCATCTGGCTCATGGAACAGGCCGGCACGGCCGTGGCCGCCGCGGCGCTGGCCCTCCTCGAGACGACCGGCCGGCGCGACCATGGCCTGCTGCTGATCCTGGCCGGGCCGGGCAACAACGGCGGGGACGGTCTGGTGGCGGCGCGGTCGCTGGCCGAGCAGGGCCTCGGCTCGGTCGTCGTCCTCGTCGGCAGCCAGCCCCGGCCCCAGACCCGCGATGCGGCCCGGAATTGGGACCGGCTCGACGGTCGGCCGCTCGTCCAGCGCATGCACGCTGCCACGAGCCGCGACGTCGGCATCCTCGTCAACGGTCTCGATCGAGCCGCCTGCATCGTCGATGCCCTCCTCGGCACCGGCGTTCGAGGGCCGCTCCGCGAGCCCATCGGCAGCGC
Organism: Candidatus Limnocylindrales bacterium; assembly: GCA_036278755.1. GTDB lineage: Bacteria > Chloroflexota > Limnocylindria > Limnocylindrales > CSP1-4 > DASUKL01. The sequence goes on from DASUKL010000040.1 coordinate 9,683, forward strand.
CGTCGAGCTCATCCGGCGCGGGCGCGCGGCAGGGGTGCCGGTGCTGGCCGTGGACACGCCCACGGCCGTCGACCTGACCAGCGGCGAGGCCTCCGACCCCGTGGTCCGAGCCGACGTGACGATCACCTTCCACCGCCCCAAGCTGGGCCTGAACACGCGCACTGGTCGGGCTCTCGCCGGCCGAGTGCTCGTGGCCCCCATCGGCATCCCGGCCGCGGCCGACCCGGCATGACCGACGGTCCCACCGCCCCCCGGGTCCGCGACCGGCAGGTGGTCATCGTGGCGACCATCGTCGTGGTGGCCGTCCTGGGCACCCAGCTGATCAGCATCGTCTACCCCCCGCTGGACGACCTGCTGGGCTTCCAGCCGGCCGTGGCCGTCTTCCTCGTCGTGGTCACGGCCTGGATCCTGGCCGTCTCCATCCGGGCCGCCCGCCGCGGCTGAGGGGGGCGGGCCTCGGTTGCGGCCTGGGGACCCCCGGCTTACCATCGCCGCGTGACCCTCCTCGGGCGCCGCGCCCTCGCCGGCCGCCCCTCCATCCCGCCCCAGGGAGCGTGCTGAGCGTGGCCGTCGGATCATCCAACAGCTTCGACCTCATCGTCCTCGGGGCCGGCACGGGTGGCTACAGCGCGGCCTTCAAGGCTGCCCAGCTGGGCGTGCGGGTGGCCCTCGTCGAGGCCGACAAGATCGGCGGTACCTGCCTCCACGTCGGCTGCATCCCGACCAAGGCCATGCTCGAGTCGGCCGACCTCTTCGCCCGGGTCAAGGGCGCGGGGGAGTTCGGGATCCAGCTCGACGGGGCTCCGGGGGTCGACTTCGGCCAGATCGCCCGCCGTCGGGGCCAGGTCGTCGGTCGGCTGTACAAGGGCCTCCAGGGCCTGGCTCGGAAGAACAAGGTCGAGTTCGTCCACGGCCGCGGCCGTCTCAAGGGCGCCAAGAAGGTCGAGGTCGAGCTGATCGGGGAGGACGGTAAGCCGGACGGCAACCGGCTCCTCGAGGCCAACGACGTCATCCTCGCCACCGGCAGCCGGGTCAAAAGCCTGCCCGGCCTCGTGCCCGACGGGAAGCGGATCGTGACCAGCGACGACGTCCTGGCCAGCGACCGCCTGCCGGAGAGCCTCATCGTCGTCGGCGGCGGGGCTGTGGGCGTCGAGTTCGCCAGCCTCTATGCCGACCTCGGCACCAAGGTCACCGTCCTCGAATACCTGCCCACGCTGGTGCCCCTCGAGGACGCCGACGTGGCCAGGGAGCTCGAACGCAGCTTCCGCAAGCGGGGCATCGAGGTCATCACCAGCGCCCGCTTCGACCCCGCCGCGGTGGAGGTCGGCAAGGGCGACGTGTGTGTCATGGTCGGCCCCGAAGGCAAGAAGCCCCAGGAGCTGCGGGCCGAGCAGATGCTCGTGGCCACCGGCCGGGCGGCCAACACGGACGATGTGGGCCTGGACACCACGCGGGCCGTGGTCGAGCGCGGCGTGGTCCAGGTCGACCAGGGCACGATGCGCACGGCCGAGCCGCACCTCTACGCCATCGGCGACATCGTGGGTGGCCTGTGGCTGGCCCACGTCGCGGCCCACGAGGGCCTGGCCGCCGTGGCCGCCATCACCAACACCGAAGCCGAGCCGGTCGACTACCTGAAGATGCCGCGGGCCACCTACTGCCGGCCCCAGATCGCCAGCATCGGTCGCAGCGCCGCCGAGTGCGAGCGCGACGGGCTGCCGACGAAGTCCGGCACCTTCCCCTGGATCGCCAACGGCAAGGCCCTCATCGGCGGCGAGTACGAGGGCTTCGCCAAGGTCATCGCCCACCGCGACACGGACGAGGTGCTGGGCGTGCACCTCATCGGGCCGCACGTGACCGACCTCATCGCCGAAGCCAGTGCGGCCATGCTCCTCGACGCCACGGCCTGGGAGCTGGCCGCGGCGGTCCATCCCCACCCCACGTTGTCGGAGGCCATCGGCGAGGCAGCCATGCTCGTCGAGGGCCACGCGATCAACTTCTAGCCGCGGGCACAGGCGGCGGAGGCAGACGATGGTCAGTGCCAAGAGCCGCGAAGCCACTCCCCGGGGGGGCAACGGCGACGCCGCCCGGAAAGCCAAGACGGACCCCGCGGCCTTCGCCGCGGAGCTCGACCTGACCCTCGAGCAGCTCCGCGAGATGTATCGCCTGGTCGCCCTGGCTCGCGCCGTCGATGAGCGCATGTGGGTCCTCAACCGGGCCGGCAAAGTGCCCTTCGTCATCAGCGGCCAGGGCCATGAAGGGGCCCAGGTCGGCCTCACCTTCGGCCTCCGACGGGGCCATGACTGGCTAGTGCCCTTCTATCGGTCCGTGGCGGCCTGCCTGACCTTCGGCATGACCCCTCGCGACCTCATGACCGCCCAGTACGCCCGGGCCAACGACGTCAGCTCCGGCGGCCGCCAGATGCCCGGCCACTACGGCGCGGCGATCCACAACATCCTCTCCACCAGTTCGCCTGTGGCGACCCAGCTGCTGCACGCCGTTGGTATCGCCCTGGCGGCCCGGGTCCGCCGGACCGACCAGGTGGCCATGACCGCCCTGGGCGAAGGATCCAGCAACCAGGGCGACTTCCACGAGGGCCTCAACTTCGCCGGCACCCACCGCCTGCCGGTCGTCTTCGTCGTCGAGAACAACGGCTATGCCATCAGCGTGCCGATGGCCCTCGAGTCGGCCGTGCCGGACATCGCCATGCGGGCCGCGGGCTATGCCATGCCGGGCGTCATCGTCGACGGCTCCGATGTCCTGGGCTGCTACCGGGCCGGCCGGGAGGCCATCGAACGGGCCCGCAAGGGTGAAGGTCCGACCCTCATCGAGGCCAAGGTGACCCGCCTCACGGCCCACTCCAGCGATGACCAGCAGACCAAGTACCGCTCGGCGGAGGAGCTCGAACACGAGCGCTCGCGCGACCCATTGCCCCGCTTCCGGGAGGAGCTGCTGGCCGCCGGGGTGCTCGACGACGACCGCTTGGCGGCCATCGGGGCGGAGATCAAGCAGGCCGTGGACGATGCCACCGAATGGGCCGAGGCCCAGCCCGAGCCGGACCCCGAGCTGGCCACCCTGCACGTCTACCAGCACGGCAGCGGGGCCTGAGACGACCATGGCCGTCCGGACCCTCATCGAGTCGATCCGCGAGACCCTGGCCGAGGAGATGCGCCGCGACGAGGCTGTCGTGGTGCTGGGCGAGGACGTCGGACGCAAGGGCGGCGTCTTCCTGGCCACGGACGGTCTGTACGACGAGTTCGGGGCGGACCGGGTCATCGACACGCCCCTCACCGAGTCACTCATCGTGGGTGCCTCGATCGGGGCCTCGGTCAACGGCCTGCGGCCGGTGCCCGAGATCCAGTTCGCCGACTTCATCTTCCCGGCCTTCAACCAGATCGTCAGCGAGGCGGCCCGCCTGCGCTATCGGTCCAACGGCACGTTCAGCTGCCCCATCACCATCCGCGCCCCGTTCGGCGGCGGGGTCCATGGGGCCCTCTATCACAGCCAGTCGGTGGAGGCCTACTTCGCCCATGTCCCGGGCCTCAAGATCGTCGTGCCCTCGACGCCCTACGACGCCCGCGGCCTGCTGCGGACCAGCATCCGCGACGACGACCCGGTGCTCTTCTTCGAGCACAAGAAGCTCTACCGCTCGGTCCGCGGCGAGGTCCCCGACACGGACTACACCATCCCCCTTGGCCTGGCCCAGATCACCCGGCCAGGCGACCACATCACCTGCGTGGCCTACGGTCTGATGGCCCACTACGCCCTGGAGGCGGCCGACCTGGTGGCGGGGGAGGGGATCAGCGTCGAGGTCATCGACCTGCGCACCCTCCGGCCGCTCGACCGCGAGACGCTCCTGGGCAGCGTCCGCAAGACCGGCAAGTGCCTGGTCGTCTACGAGGACAACCGCTTCGGTGGCTACGGGGCCGAGGTGGCGGCCGTGGTGGCCGAGGAGGCCTTCGACTACCTCGACGGGCCCGTCGTCCGGGTCGCCGGCCCCGACGTGCCTGGCGTGCCCTACGCCCACACCCTCGAGGACTGGTTCATGATCGACCCCGATCGCATCGCCGAGGCCATCCGCCGCCTGGCGGCCTACTGACCGTCGCCGCTTCGAGGCGCCCTTCGCGGGTCAGGCCGCGGAGGCCGGTTCCGCTGAGGTCGGCTCCCCCGCCCCATCCTCCACCGCGGACAGCGTCGTCTTGTGGACCCAGCCGACCGTCCCGACCGGCGTCCTGACCTCGATCCACGTCCCGTGCGGGCCGAGCAGCTCGACCTCGTCGCCCTGCTGGAGCTGGCCGATCTCCCGGCCCTGGACCTCGTCGGGCGCGTCCACCAGCGGGACCAGGGCATAGCGGATGCGACGCCGCTCGGCGGCGCCCTCCCCCAGGGCCTCGGAGCGGCCGAAGGCCAGCGGCACGACCTCCACCGGCTGGCGGCCGGTATCCAGGCGGGCTGCCTTGAGCGACGGCCGGCGCCAGCGCGGCATCGATGCCTCGGCCGGGTCGATCCAGGTTGGTCCGGTGGCGGCGGCCGCAGCGGCGGCGCCCACGGCAGCAGTGGTCCCAGCGGTCGCGAGGGCCGGAGCCGGTCGTGGCGAGGGAGTCGGCAGGATCGGCTCGTCCCAGGCGCCATCCTCGCCGCGGCGCCGACGGCGGGAAGCCCCGACGATGAACAGGCCGGCGGCGATGGCCAGGGCCAGGGCCAGGAACGGGGCCAGCGAGCCGGGTCCGCCCGATCCGCCACCTCCGGCCGGCCCCGCTCCTGATCCGCCCAGCAGACCGGCCCCGGCACCGACGAGCGCCGAGGGCGTCGGACTCCTGCTGGGCGTGGGCCGCGGGCTCGGGCTCGGCTTGGTCGGGGCCGGAGTGACCTTGGTGGTCGGCTTGGCCGTCGCCCTGGGCGTGGGCTTGGGGGTCGGCTTCACCGTCGGGCGGGGAGTGGGCCGGGGCGTCGGGCGGGGAGTGGGCCGGGGCGTCGGGCGTGGCGTCGGTTTCGGGGTGGGCTTGGGCGTGGGAGTCGGGGCCGTAGAGACCTTGATGGTGTTCGGATCCGGGAGGAACGTCGCGTGGACCTGAGAGCCCCGTCCACCCTCGAACGAGTATGTGTGCTGGCCCACGGCGAGCTTGGTCTGGAAGGTCATCGTGACCCCGGCTCGGACGTCGGAGCCGTTCTGGGTCATGCGGTGCGGCGTGCCGTCGATGACCACGTCGGCGAAGGGGTCGGCCCGGCCGCGACTGTCCTGGTAGACGACCGAGAACGTGAAATTCGTGGCCGTCGTTCCCGACGTCGGTGTGACCGTCCCGTTGCAGAGTCGCGTGCCGCGGCCCGAGCAAGTCGCGGCGGACACGGGGGAAGAAGCCCCCGTGAGCGTCAAGCCGCAGGCGAGCAAGGCAGCGACGATCATGCCCACGGCAGACCGATGCATGGCCAGCCGAGCGTACGGGCCTCCTGCAGCCAGGTCCGCCATCCATCGGTCCCGGGGCCGATGGCCCATTCGGACTGCGCGCCGGTGCGCCGCGGGCCCCATCTCCCCCGCCCCCGGCGCCGTCCGTGGCTCGGCACGATGCCGCCCGGACATGCGCCGGCCGGCACGATGCGCGACACTAGGCCCAGCCGAGTGGCCTGGCTGCTCGGGCAACCGGATGCCCGCGAGGAGATGCGATCGTGCCCAAGGTGACGATGCCCCAGCTCGGCGAGAGCGTCGCGGAAGGGACCATCGGCAAGTGGCTGAAGCAGGTCGGTGACCATGTCGATAAGTACGAGCCGATCGTCGAAGTCATCACCGACAAGGTCAACGCGGAGGTCCCGTCCCCGTTCGAGGGCACCCTGACCCAGATCCTGGTCCAGGAGGGCGAGACGGTCCCCAACGGGGCTGAGATCGCGGTCATCGAGGGTGCGGCCGAGGGCACCGCCCCTGCCTCCGCCCAGCCACCCGAACCGCCGGCTGCCGCCACGTCCGAACCCGCGGCTGCCGCCACGTCCGAACCCGCGGCTGCCGCCGCCACGCCCGAAGCGCCGGCCGCCGCTGGACCTGCGGCCGCTGTGACGCCCGAACCTCCTGCTCGACCTGCTCCGGCCCCTGCTCCCGCCGCACAGACGCCCACGCCCGCCGGGACGGGGTCCGGCGATGGATCCGGTGAGCGGACCGTCCTCGGCACCGGCTTCGGGCCGGCCGGTTCCGACGAGCGGCGCGTCGAGGAGATGCGTCCTGCCGCATCGGCGGCGACGGCCGCCGGGGGGGCCACGGCCGCGCCGTCGTACGAGGGTCGCGTCACGCCTGCCGTCCGCCGCATCGCCCGCGAACACGGCATCGACCTCAACCTCGTGGCCGGCAGCGGTCATGCCGGCCGCGTCACGCGCGAGGACGTCATGGCCTATGTCGAACAGCAGCGCACCGGCGCCGCGTCGACGTCCCAGGCCTCGAGGGCCCAGGCGCCGGCTGCCCCGGCCGCGTCCAGCGCGCAGGCCCCGATCGCCCAGGCCCCAAGCCCGCCGGCGCCAAGTGGGCAGGTGCTATCGGCCCCGCCTGCGCCAGCCACTCCGCCGTCGGGGGCCGGCGACTCGCTGCGGCCCATGACGCCGATGCGCAAGGCCATCGCCAGCCAGATGACGCGGGCTCTGTCCGCGCCTGTGGCTTACACCACGATCGAGGTCGACGTCTCAGGCATGGTGGCGGCCCGCGAAGCGGTCAAGGCCGCGTATCGGGCCCGCGAGGGGATCGGCCTGTCCTACGTGGCTTTCGTCACCAAGGCCACGGTCGAGGCACTGCGCCGCCACCCGGACCTCAACGGCCACTGGACCGACGAGGGCCTTCTCCGCCGCGGGCAGATCAACATCGGCATCGCCGTGGCCGTGGACGACGGCCTGGTCGTGCCCGTCATCCATGGCGCCGACGGGCTCAGCCTGCACGGCCTCAATCGGGCCATCAACGACCTCGCCGAGCGGGCCCGAGCCAATCGCCTCCGGCTCGACGACATCCAGGGCAGCACCTTCACCGTCGACAACACGGGCTGGACGGGCTCGAACCTGACCCAGCCCATCCTTAACGTGCCGGAGGTCGGCATCCTGACGATGGAGGCGATCGTCAAGCGGCCGGTCGTCATCGAGACGCCCCAGGGCGACACGATCGGCATCCGCCCGATGATGAACATGTGCCTGGGCTTCGATCATCGGGCCACGGACGGCGCCCAGGCGGGCCGCTTCGTCCAGGATGTGCGGCGCTGGCTCGAGGCGGTGGACGCCGAAACGCCGATCTGGTAGGTCTCAGGCCCCAGGGCCCCCCGGCGGGTCCCGAGCGCCCCGGCCGCGAAGGCCCGAGGGGCCTGGTCCTGGCCCATCGGGACGCCCGCGGCCGCTGATCGGGCCGCTCCAGCGCACGGAGCCTCGGGAGGCCGGCCGACGCCCGGCGCTGTTGGCCAAGCTGGATGCCCGCCGTCGCTTGTCGGAGCCGCACGGGCGCGCGGAGCCTCCGGAGGCCGGCCGACTCGCGGCGCTGTTGGCCAAACACGTCGCCCGCGGCGCCTTATCTGGGTCGGCCCAGGGCTGAAGCGTCCTGGAGGGCACGACCGTGGCCAAACAGGTGCGGATCCGAGGCGTTATATCCGAACGGGTCCGGCTCGTCGCCTCCTGATCCTTCGGATCGACCTCGACGTTGGCCATACGCTCGCTCAGAGGATGGTCTGGCCACGGTTCAGGCCGATCCTGGACTCGAGGAGGGCTTCAGTGTGGCCACGACGTGGTCGTCGTCGAGGGGCTCGGGCATAAGGGTGCCGAATCGGCACTGTTTGGCCAAGACTCGGGGCGGCTGGGACCGATCCGAGGCGAGGTGGCCAGGACCTGCGGCAGACGGGGTCGGGACGGGGCCAGGCGCCGCGGAGACCGCTCCGGCACGGGGCCAGCGGTCCGCGTACACTCCGAACGTGGGCCGTGAGCTTCCGATGTTCGAGCCGCCCGGCCAGGGCCACGCCGCCTTGTCCCACGAGCCGATCACGATCGCCATGGGCGGCGGACGCTTCGATGCGCGGGCCGCGGACGGCTCCCAGCCCCTGCGCCGCCATCCCGACTGGATCAAGGCCCGCATCCCCTCCGGGGAGAACTACCAGGACCTGAAGCGCCTGATGCGCGGGCTGACCCTCAACACCGTGTGCGAGGAGGCCCACTGCCCGAACATCGGTGAGTGCTGGGAGCAGCGCACGGCGACGATCATGATCCTGGGCGACACCTGCACCCGGAACTGCGGCTTCTGCGCCGTCAAGACGGGCCGCCCCACCTGGTTCGACGAGGACGAGCCGCGCCGCGTGGCGGAGGCCGTCAGGGCCATGCGCCTCGAGCACGTCGTGGTCACCAGCGTGGCTCGCGACGATCTGCCCGACGGCGGGGCCCACGTCTTCGCCGATACCATCACGGCCCTCCGCGAGGCCTGCCCGGGCATGGGCGTCGAGGTGCTCATCCCCGACTTCAACGGCCAGGACGAGCCGCTGCGGATGGTCATGTCGGCCGGCCCGGACATCCTCAACCACAACGTCGAGACCGTCGAGCGGCTGCAGAAGCCGGTCCGCAAGCGAGCCCGCTACGACCGCTCCCTGGGCGTCCTGCGGCGGGCCAAGGAGCTGAGCCGCCAACAGACCGGGCGGGACGACCTCGTCCACACCAAGTCGTCCCTCATGGTCGGCCTGGGCGAGACCCGCGAGGAGCTCTCGGCGACCTTCCGCGACCTGCGCGCGGTCGACTGCGACGTGCTGACCATCGGCCAGTACCTCCGCCCCTCGGAGCGCCATCTTCCCGTCGTGCGCTACGTCCACCCCACCGAGTTCGCGGAGATGAAGGCCGAGGCCCTGGAGCTGGGATTCAAGCACGTCGAGTCGGGGCCCCTGGTGCGCTCCTCGTACCACGCCCGTGACCAGGTACCCGAGGAGGCCAAGCGGTCCCGACCCGCGGGTGGGTCGCTGGCCGCGGCCCAGCCGGCCGAGCGGCTGGCGTCCTGACCGCCGGCTCGGCGAGCCGGCGCGGGCGGCCGGACGGGGGCGCCGGACGCGGCCCCACGGTGCGGACCCGCACCACGAAACGTCGCGCTGGTGCTCCGCCGCCTTCCCGAGGACCATCGGGTGAAGGCGTCTGAACCATCCGGATACCGTCACCGAGCGGGCAGCGATGTATGGTCGGCGGTAGCCCCGCACGACCGGGCGCCGCGATGGATCATCAATGGAGGACTCCAGCCGATGGGCCACCCCGCCATCCGCCTTCCCAAACCCCTGGCAGCAGCTGCTGGGTCGGCCCTCATCGTCGCCTTCGGCTTCGGTGGGCTCGTGGCCGCGCATGCCCTCCCGACGACGCCGAACTCCAGCCATGCCTCGGCGACCGCTGCCACCCAGGCGGCCGACGCGAACGCGCACGCCGCGGAGGTCCAGGCCGAGCAGACGAGCAGCCAGACCGACGACCAGCCCGCGACCAACGACGCCCCTGATCCGACCTTGACGCCCCAAGCCTCCGACCACGGGGCTACCGTCTCGGCCGTGGCGCAGGACGCGACCCTCGTCGGCGGCCCCCATGACAACCATGGCTGGTACGTCAGCTGCGTGGCCCGTGGAGGGACGGTGACAGGCACCGGCACGACCGCGACCTGCACCCCGGCGACCACCCTGGCCACCCTCCACGGCTCGTCGGCGAACCACGGCAAGTCCGGCAGCCATGGGCCTTCGTCCAGCCAGGCGCCGACGCAGCCCTGATCCCGTAGCGTCCCCTTTGGCGAGCCGACGGCGGCCCTCCCTCGAGGGAGGGCCGCCGTCCCATGTCTCGGCGGCTAGGATTCAGCGATGCCCACGGCTCTGCCTCGCAAGACGCCCCTGACCGACCTCCACTGCCATCTTGGTGGCTCGGTCGCCCCGGCCGTCATGTGGGGCATCGCCCACGCCCAGGGCATCCGCCTGCCGACCAAGGACTACTGGGAGTTCCGCGACATCATCACCGTGTCGGGGCGCCACGGGCGGTCCTTCGACGGCTACCTTCAGCTCTTCCACTGGACCGAGCTCATCCAGTCCTCGCCGCTGGCCGTGGAACGCTCCGTCTACGAGGTCATCGGCGGCGCCTACCGGCGCAGCAACGTGACCACGACCGAGCTGCGCTTCAACCCCATGAAGCGCAACCGGGGCGGCGAGCAGGACCTCGACCACATCATCAGCGCCGCCATCCGAGGCCAGGATCGGGCCAAGCTGGAGTACCCGGTGACGCCCGGGCTCATCCTCTGCCTCGATCGGGCCTTCCCCTACCAGCTCAACGAGATCATCGTCTCCAAGGCCATCGCCTATCACGGGCGGGGCGTGGTGGGCATCGACATCGCCGGCCCCGAGTCGGCCGACTTCCGGGTCCGCGAGTACCGACGCCTCTTCGACCTGGCCCGCCGGTCGGGCCTGGGGATCACCGTCCACACGGGCGAGGCGGGCCCCATCGACGAGATCGCCGAGGTCATCACGAACCTCGAGCCGAGCCGCATCGGCCACGGGGTCAAGAGCGCCTACGACCCCCGGACGATGGCCATGCTTCGCGAGCGCGGCATCACCCTCGAGATCTGCCCCAGCTCCAACCTCAACACCCGGGTCGTGTCAGGCCTGGACGAGATGCGCTGGATCCTCGACACGTTCCGCCGCAACGGGGTCCGCTTCACCATCAACACCGACGGCCCGGAGATGCTCCACACCTACGTCCGCGACGAGCTCTCGACCCTGGGCCGGCTGGGCATCCTGTCCCTGGAGGAGCAGGCCCAGGCGGTCGAATGGGCCCGCCAGGCGTCGTTCGTGGACGGGGTCAGCGACGTGCCTCCACCGCGCCGCCGGCCGGCAGCCCGCAAGACCGTGGAGCGGGAAGAGGCCTAATCTATCCTGCCGCCGCTGGTCCGGGCCGCGGCCGGATGGTGTGGCAGGGCGACGACGAGGTTGCGGAAGAAGGTCGCTGCCGTGTGCGTCGTCTCGCGGCTGGCGTACGGCCCCGGCAGGAGGAAACAGGGTCGACCGCTGAGGGCCACACCGTCCAGCTGCCCCCAGGGCTCGGGGAGGCGCCTGCCCGCGGCCGCCTCCGCGGCCCGCTTGTAGATGAAGACGACCGCCCCGGGCCGCCACAGGGCGATCTTCTGCCACAGCGGTCCCACGCCGCCGCTCAGCTCCCCGGGCGGCGCCGTGTCGCGAGGGCTGGGCCGCTTGTAGAGGTCGGTGATGCCGTGGCCCTGGGCGGCCAGGACATCGTCCGCCGCGGCCAGCCGCGTCCCCGGCGGGAGGATGCCGGCCTGGATGAGGCGGCCCCACATCCGGTGGCCCAGCCGACCCTGGTGATAGTGGCCGGCCGCGACGCTGACCGGTGAGGGGTTGAGGCCCACGAAGAGCAGCCGGCCGGGCTGGGGCGGGATGTCGGCCAGGGTCTCCACGGACCTGCCGTCGAGCTGGATGGTCACCCGATGGCCGGTCGCGTCACTCATCCCGCGCAGCGTACCCGGGCGGGCCGCTAGGCTGCGGGCGATGTCGCCCAGCCCCGAACCCCAGCCGGACGGCCACGCGAGCCCCGAACCGTCCGTCCGCCCGGCCCCGACCGCCGAGCCCGAAGCCGGGCGCCCCGGCTGGCCCTGGCTCCTGTTCGCCTACTGGATCACCTCCGTCGTCGAAGGCCTCGGGGTCAGCCAGGTCTTCGCCTTCCTGCCGGCCTACCTCCAGTCCATGGGCCTGAGCAAGGAGGACAGCCTGCCCTGGGTCGGCATCTTCAGCGCCCTGGTCTTCCTCGTCGGCCTGCCCCTCGTGCCCCTCTGGGGCGTGTGGGCCGACCGCTTCAGCCGCAAGGCCGTCATCGTCCGCAGCAGCCTGGTCGAGGCCGTCGTCTTCGCCCTCGTGGCCCTCAGCCGCGAGCCCTGGCAGCTGGGGGCCAGCCTCCTGCTCGTGGGGCTGCAGCTGGGCAACACGGGCGTCATGCTGGCGGCCCTCCGGGATGCCGGCCCTCGGCAGCGGATCGGCACGATCCTGGCTCTCTTCGGCAGCTCGTCGCCCATCGGCTTCGCCGCCGGGCCGATCGTCGGCGGGGTCGTCGTCGACGGCCTGGGCTGGGGCCTGCCGGCGGTCTTCGCCATCTCGGCCGGCCTGTCGCTGGGGACGGCCTTCCTCGTCGGCCTGGGGACGCCCGAGATCCGGCCGCCCGTCATCCCCCAGGGCCGCACCCTCCAGCTGGCCTTCGGCTATCTGCGGGGCGTCCTGACCGACCCGCCCACGCGGCGCATCTTCGCCATCTTCTTCCTGGCCTTCCTGGCCAACCAGATGGCCCGGCCGTACATCCCCGTCCTGGTCCAGGACGTCAACGGACCGGACGACCTGGCTACGGCCATCGGCCTGGTGGTGGGGGTGGCGGCCCTGGCCGGGGCGCTCATCGCACCGCTCGGCGGCTGGCTCGGCGATCGCCTGGGCTACCAGCGGGTCCTCGTGGCGACCCTGGCCGGAGCCGCTCTGGCCGGCCTGGCCCTGCCTGCGGCGCCCGACGTGCCGAGCCTGGCCCTGGTGGCCCTGGTCTCGGCGGCCCTCTACGCCGTGGTCGCGCCGATGGTCTTCGCCCTGCTGGCCACGGAGGTGTCGGTCGAGCGTCGCTCGCAGACCCTCAATCTGGTCTACCTGCCCCTGTACATGGGTGGCATCATCGGCCCCATCCTGGCCGGGGCGGTGGTGGGCCTGGCCGTGGCCGTGCCCTTCATCCTGGGCGCGCTCGTCTACCTCGTGGGGGCCCTGGCGGTGGCGCTGGTCCGCGGCTGGGGAGCGCAACCCGACCTCGTTCCCGATCGCCCTTCGGATTGACGCGCACGTGAAGGTTTGCTAGCCTATCGCCCGTGACTCCTTCCCTCGCTCCGGCCGCGGCCGAGCTGCGGCCGATCCGCGAGGTCGCCCGCCTCGTCGGCCTCACCCCGCGGGCCATCCGCTACTACGAAGGCCTGGGCCTCATCGAGCCCGCTGCCCGCTCGTCCGGTGCCTATCGGCTCTTCTCCGACCACGACATCGAGCGCCTCCGGCGCATCAAGGCCCTCCGTGAGGACGCCGGCTTCTCGCTGGCCGAGATCGGCCGGTTCGTGGCCGACGAGGAGGCCCTGGCCCACGTGCGGACGGCCTACCGAGCTACGCCCGACCCGCTCGAACGGCGCCGCCTGGCCAGCCAAGGCGTGGCTCGCCTGGAGTCCCAGGTCGAGCTCCTGCGGGCCAAGATCGGGCGCCTGGCGGCCATGGTGGGGGAGGCCGAGGCGCGTCGGGCCAAGCTCCTGGCGGCCATCGCCGAGCTTGACGCCGCCGTCAAGGTGGAAGCATGACCGCGAAGGGCTGGCGCACGAGGCTGCAGGCCGGTCGGTTCGTCGATCCCGAGGCGCCCGGCTACCGCTGGTGGCTCCTCGTCGTCACCAGCCTGGGCGCGCTGCTGGCCTCGTTGACCTCGGGCACGCTCGTCATCGCCCTGCCCGATATCCTGCGCGACCTCCACACCGACCTCTTCGCCCTCATGTGGATCATCGTCGGCTACACCCTCGTGGTGACCGTGCTGGTCCTCAACGCCGGGCGCCTGGCCGACCGCTTCGGGCGGGCTCGGACGTACACCCTCGGCTTCGCCGTCTTCACCGTGGCGTCGGTCTTCTGCGCCATCGCCCCGGACCCGCTGAGCCTCATCGGCGGCCGGGTCGCCCAGGGCGTCGGCGGAGCGTTCATGTTCGCCAACAGCTCGGCCCTCGTGACCGACGCCTTCCCCCGCCGCGAGCTGGGCCGGGCCCTGGGCATCAACGCCATGGTCGTCGGGGCGGGGCTCATCCTGGGCCCCATCCTCGGTGGCTGGCTGACCGGCTTCGGCTGGCGCTGGGTCTTCTGGTTCAACGTGCCGATCGGCATCGTGGGCGTCGTGGCGGCCTGGGCCATCCTGGTCGAGCAGGCCCGGCCCCAGCGGGACGCGGGCATCGACTGGGCGGGCTCGGCCCTCTACCTCGTCTCGCTCCTGGCCCTCATGACCTCGCTGGCCTTCGGCGGCATCTACGGCTGGGGCACCTGGTGGGTCATCGGCGGCTTCGTCCTGTTCATCGTCGTGCTCCCGTTCTTCCTCTGGCTCGAGACGCGGGTGAAGTCCCCGCTCCTCGATATGAGCCTCTTCCACGACCGCCTCTTCACCATGGGTAACCTGACCGGCCTGCTGAACGGCGTGGCCCGCAACGGCGTGCTGTTCCTCCTGGTCTTCTACTTCCAGGGCGTCAAGGGCGACGACCCGGTCACGGCGGGCATCCTCCTCGCCCCGCTGGCCGTGGGCTTGCTCGTCCTCTCCCCGGTGAGCGGCGCCCTGGCCGACCGGTACGGGTCGCGGCTCCTGGCCACGGCCGGCATGCTCATCACGGGCGTCGGCCTGGCCGGGCTCATCACCATCGACGTCGACACGCCGCTGTGGCAGCTCGTCGTCTGGCAGCTGGTCATCGGCGCCGGCTCGGGCATCTTCAACTCACCCAACACGAGCGCCGTGATGGGCGTCGTGCCGCCGGCCAAGCGGGGCATCGGGGCGGGCATGCGGGCCATGCTCACGAACACGGGCTTCATCATCTCGATCGCCCTGGCCATCGGGCTGATGACGACGGCCATGGATCCCACGGTCATGGTCGCGGTCTTCGCCGGGACCCAGGCTGGGTCATCCGGCATCGACCTCGGACCGTTCATCACCGCCCTCCGGATCGCCTTCGCGGCGGGCGTGGTGGCCAGCGTCGTGGGGGCCATCATCTCGGCCATGCGCGGCGGTCATCGCTCCTGGGAGGAGGGCGACGAGCTCGCGCCGAATGCCTCGGATCCGTCCCAGCCGAACGCCTCGGACCCGTCCCAGCCGAACGCCTCGGATCCGTCCCGGCCGTCGGCCCTGCCCGACCACGTCGGCGGCACCGCCACTGCCAATCAGGAGCCCTGAGCCGGCGATCCACCTGGTGGCCTCAGCGTCCGTTCCCAGCGGACGGTCGGCGACGTGCCAGCGGACGGTAGGCGACGTGCCAGCGGACGGTAGGCGGCCCTTGCCGCGGGCGTAGCATCCGCTCATGGACCTCGATCTCTCCGCCGAGCATCAACTGCTCCGGCAGACCATCCGCGATTTCTGCGCTCGCGAGGTGGAGCCGGTCATCGACGAGCACGAGCGGGCGCGCCGCTTTCCCACCGACATCGTGGCCATGCTGGGCCCGATGGGCCTCCTGGGCGTGCCCTACCCGGAGGACGAGGGCGGAGCCGGGCTCGACACCCTGGCCTACGCCATCGCCGTCGAGGAGCTCTCCCGCGCCTGGGGCTCGCTCGGGCTGATCGTGGCGGCCCACACCAGCCTGGCCTGTGGCCCGCTGCATCTCGCCGCCACCGCCGAGCAGAAGGAGCGCTTCCTCGTCCCCCTGGCCCAGGGCAAGGTCATCGGGGCGTTCGGGCTGACCGAACCCGAAGCCGGCTCCGATTCGGGCGGCACGCGCACGACGGCCAGGTTCGAGCCGAACGACGGGGCCGACCCCGAGCGCCTGGACGGCTCGGGCGCCGACGGTTCGGGCTCGGGCGCCGACGCATCGGGCGTCTGGGTCATCGAGGGTCGGAAGCGCTTCATCACCAATGCCGGGCAGGCCGGGACCTACGTCGTCACGGCCCGGACCGGCGACCGTCCGGACGGCTCGGCGGAGATCAGCGCCTTCATCGTGCCGGCCGACACGCCCGGCTTCAGCGTGGGCCGGCTCGAGGAGAAGATGGGCCTCCACAGCAGCGCCACCGGCGAGCTCATCTTCGATGGCTGCCGCCTCCCTGCCGCCGCTATGCTGGGCGAGCGCGGGGCCGGCTGGAAGCTGTTCTTGGCCACGCTCGACGGCGGTCGGGTGAGCATCGGGGCCATGGCCGTGGGGCTGGCCCAGGCCGCGCTCGATGCGGCCGTCGCGTACGCCCGGGAGCGGCGGCAGTTCGGCCGGCCGATCGGCACCTTCGAGGGCGTGGCCTTCATGGTCGCCGACATGGCCACCGAGGTGGAGGCGGCCCGCCAGATGGTCTACCGCGCCGCCTGGCTCAAGGATCAGGGTCGGGACTACGCCCTGGCCGCGGCGCAGGCCAAGCTCTTCGCCTCCGAGGTCTCGCAGCGCGCGACCAACGCCGCGGTCCAAATCCACGGCGGCTACGGCTACGTCGAGGAGTACAAGGTGGAGCGCTACCTGCGCGACGCCAAGCTGACGGAGATCGGGGAGGGAACGAGCCAGATCCAGCGACTGGTCATCGGCCGCCGCGTGCTGGGCCTGCCGGTGGCCCAAAGCTAGGTCCAGAGCCCGGGCCTAGGCCGGAGCCGACCGCCGCTGCGGCCGCCATCGGCTCCGCGGTGGGATCTCGACGCCGCGGTCTCCTTCGCTCACGGCAAATGGATCACGAGGAAACGCCCGTCCTCCGGCCGCGATCGGCGCCGCCGCGGTGTCTCGTTCGCTCACGGCAAATGGATCACGAGGGATCGCTCGTCCTCCGGCCGCGATCGGCGCCGCCGCGGTGTCTCGTTCGCTCACGGCAAATGGATTACGACGAAACGGCGTTCCGGCGCCCCGCACCGCGGTCATCGACCCGATCCATTTGCTGGCAGCAACAAGGCGAGCGAGCTTGGGTCCGGTGGCGCCCCGCACCGCGGTCATCGTCGATCCATTTGCTGGCAGCAACAAGGCGCCGCCGTGGACGCGGCGATGTGTCGCGGGGGCCCCTGCGGCTCTGCCCGTCGGTCCAGTGGGGCGCCGCCCGTCGGTCCCCTGCGGCGCCGCCCGTCGATTCCCTGCGGCGCCGCATGATGGGCCAAACGAGGTCGCGGCTGCGGCCGCGATGGGCTCCGTCGCGGCGGCTCGTTCGCTCACGCTGGCACCGGTGTGTCATGCTCGGACCATGTCCTATCTTCGCTTCCTCCATCCCGGTCGAGACGTCGCGCCCGTTCGGCCGGCCGGCCCCAGCACCTCGCCGGATGCCGAGACGGCCACGGTGCGGCGGATCGTCGGTCAGCTGGAGGCCCTGCCGCCCGATCGGGCCGCGTTCATCGCCGGCTTCGCCTACATCCTGGCCCGCGTCGCCAACGCCGACCTCGACATCAGCGACGCCGAGGCGGCCGAGATCGAGCAGCTCGTCATGGCCCAAGGCGGGATGTCCGAGGCGGAGGCCGTCCTCGTCGTGGGCATCGCCCGCACCCAGGCCCGACTCGAGGGCGCCACGGAGGATTACCTCGTCACCCGCCGCTTCCGCGAGATCAGCACGGTCGAGCAGCGGCAGCAGCTCCTGGCCTGCCTCTTCGCCGTGGCCATCGCCGGCGACGAGACGATCTCCGCCGAGGAGAACGTCGAGATCCGCCAGATCTCCGACGAGCTGGGCTTCACGATGGCCGAGCTGAACGCCGTGCGCTCCACCTACGCCGGCTGGATGTCCTCGGTCGCCACCGTCGCCCTGGCCGCCCGGCGCGCCGCGAAGTCCGATCCGACGCCTGCGACCCCGAGCGCCGCAGTGCCGACCGCAGAAGTCCCGAGCTCCGGCCCGGCGAGCCCCGAAGCCGCACCCGCCGGCACCCCGGCGGCCGAACCTACGCCCCCAGGATCCAGCCCCACCGCCGAGTCGGAAGGAGGTCGTTGATGACTGTGGCCCGCGTCACCGAGATCAGCTCCTCGTCGGAGAAGAGCTTCGAGGATGCCATCCATACCGGGATCGCCCGAGCGTCCAAGACCCTGCGCAACGTCCGCAGCGCCTGGATCAAGGAGCAGCAGGTAGACGTCCGGGACGGACGGATCACCCGCTACCGGGTCAACATGCTGGTCACGTTCGTCCTGGACGAGACCGACTGAGCCGCCGCTGGCGGCTGGCCTCGTAGCACAGGACCGCCGCCGTGGCCGACACGTTGAGGCTGTCCGCGCGGCCGAGCATCGGCAGCCGGACCGCCTCGATCCCTTCGCCTGACCAGGCGTCCGTGAGCCCCTGGGCCTCCGAGCCCAGGACGATGGCCGTGGGCCCGGTGAGGTCCACGGCGTCGTAGTCGGTCGCCCCGTCGACCCGCGCCGCGACGATGCGCAGGCCGCGGTCCGCCAGCCATGTCCGTACCGCGCCCGACGAGCCGATCCGCAGCGGCAGGCTGAAGACCGTGCCCAGGCTGGCCCGGATCGTGTTCGGGTTCCAGGGATCGGCCACGGGGTCGGCCAGGATGACGGCCGACACGCCGGCCCCGTCGGCGCTGCGCAGGACCGCGCCCACGTTGCCCGGCTTCTCCAACCCTTCGAGCACGACCATCAGCGGATCGGCTGGCAGGGCCGCCCCCAGCCCCTCGAGATCCTCGATGTCGTGCGGCGCGGCCACGACGGCCACGATGCCTTCCGAGCGGTCGCCGAAGGCCACTTTGCCCAGCGCCTCCGGCCCGACCGTGACGATGGCCACGCCCTGAGCCCGCAGATGCTCGACGAGCTGAGCCCGGGCCGGATCGGCCGCCACGGCGACGGGCTCCACGAACGCCTCGAGGACCGCGAATCCGGCGTCCAGTGCCCGGCCGATCTCTCGCGTCCCGTCCACGAGGAAGCGGCCCTCCCTGGTCCGTGCCCGCCGCTCACGGAGGGCGGCCGCGGCCCGGAGGCGGGGGTTGTGGAGGCTGGTCACGACGGCG
>DASUKL010000041.1:0-21635 GCA_036278755.1 Candidatus Limnocylindrales bacterium
GCCGGCTGGCCGCGCGCCGCAGCGT
The DNA here is from genome assembly GCA_036278755.1 of Candidatus Limnocylindrales bacterium. GTDB lineage: Bacteria > Chloroflexota > Limnocylindria > Limnocylindrales > CSP1-4 > DASUKL01. Next base: position 26 of record DASUKL010000041.1, read on the forward strand.
CCCGAGTCGGGCGGGATCCGCCCTGTCACACAGGGCCAGGGTCAGGTTCGTGTTGCCGGCATCGACGACGAGGAGCATCTCGCCGATGATACGCGGCGGCTCGCGGCCCTCGACCCTGATCCCTGCTCCTCACGCCGGCCCCTCGTGATGACTGGGACTCGTGAGATCCTCGCCGCGCCATTCCCTTGTCCAGGCCTTGGCCCTGCGCTACGATGCGCGGGTCCGTCGGGGGAAGCGCCCAGCCGGAGGGAGCGTGTCGCTCGAGCCGCCCGCCAAGTTCTTCGTCAACAGCGGCATCGTGTCGACCAGGACCGACATCGTCAACCTGCTCCGGCCACTCCTCAAACAGACCGTCAGCTATCGCTATTTCCGGGCTGGCACGCTCGTGTCGCGGGGGACCGGTTGGGTGGAGCGCGTCGTCGCCGACGAGCCCGAGACCTCCAGCTTCTTCACGCCCCTCTCGATCTGCCTGAACGCCGATTCGTTCGAGCACCTCGAGTTCGAGACCCGCCCCGACCAGCTCCTCGTCTACGCGCTCGTTCAGGGGGACGAGCGGGTGGTCGTCGAGTTCGCGCCGCTCAACGGCCCCGGCGCCGACGAGCGGCCCGTCCAGCAGTCGCTCCGCTTCGGCGCGGACGAGCGGTTCGTCCAGATGGAGCTGAGCGGCCTCGAGACCGGCGACCCCGGCCCCGAGGGAGGAGCGGAGGCGGCAGGGGCCTGAGCGCCTGCCGGCTGGGCCGGCACGGCACGAGGGAGACTCGCCGGCCCGTGCCGGCGAGGCACGAGCGAGCGGCAGGATCGCCGGCCCCAGCCGGCGGACAGCCACATGGAGGCAGCGGCACCAGGGCGGACCGGCGTCCCGGTGTCCCTACGGAGCAGGAGGGCTCAGCGGATGGCGCAAGCCGAGGGTGTCGGTCGGGGCCTGCCAGGCAGCGGCGGCGGGTTGGCCGAATTCTTCAAGTTCCGGGAACGCGGCACCGACCTCGGGACGGAGGCCCGGGCCGGCATCACCACGTTCCTCGTCATGTCGTACATCATCTTCCTCAACGGCTCGATCATCGCCAAGCCCTTGGGGCTGGATCCGATCGCCGTCGCGGCCGCGACCTGCCTCGTGGCCGGGATCATGACCATCGCCATGGGCGTGGTCGGCAACTACCCCCTGGCCCTGGCCGCGGGCCTGGGCATCAACGCCATCGTGGCCTTCACCCTGCCCGCCCAGGGGCTGGACGCCAAGGGGGCCATGGGCGTGATCGTCTGGGAGGGCCTGATCATCACCCTCCTTGTCGTGGTCGGCCTGCGCGAGGCGATCATGGACGCCGTGCCCCTGGCCCTCAAGCGGGCCATCGGCGTGGGCATCGGGCTCTTCATCCTCTTCATCGGGTTCGTCAACGGCGGGCTGATCGTGGCCCCCGCGGGCGGGAACCCGCTCGTCGGCCTGGCCTTCCCGACCACCGTCGGCCAGTACGTCTTCATCCTCGGCCTGGCCATCACCTTCGCCCTCTGGCTGCTGAAGGTCCGGGCGGCCCTGATCATCAGCATCATCGTGACCACGATCGTGGCCCTCATCGCCGGGGTCAGCAGCATCCCCAGCCCGCTGACCGTGACGCCCAGCTTCGCCACCCTGGGCACCTTCGACCTGACCGAGGTCTTCACCAAGGTCGGCGTGCTCAGCGCGGTCCTGACGATCTTCGCCATCATGCTGAGCGACTTCTTCGACACCATGGGCACGGTCACCGGCATCGCCGAGCAGGCCGGCCTGACGGAAGAGGACGGCTCCGTGCCGGGCATCGGCAAGGTCCTCCTCGTCGACAGCATCGCCGCCTTCGTGGGCGGCCTGGCCGGCGTCTCCTCGAACACGACCTACATCGAGAGCGCCTCGGGCGTGGCCGACGGCGGCCGGACCGGCTTCGCCTCGGTCATCACCGGCATCCTGTTCCTCATCGCCATCGTCCTCTCGCCGCTGGCCGGCATCGTGCCCTCGCAGGCCACCGCGCCGGCCCTGGTCCTGGTGGGCTACCTCATGTTCACCATCGCCAAGGACATCAAGATCGACGACATCGAGGACGGCCTGCCGGCCCTCCTGACGATGATCCTCATGCCTCTCACCTACGACATCACGGTCGGCATCGGGGCCGGCTTCGTCTCGTGGGTCTTCATCAAGCTGATCAAGGGCAAGGCCGGCGAGGTCCATTGGCTGATGTATGCCGTGACCATCGCCTTCCTCGTCTACTTCGCCAAGGACTGGATCACGGCCGTCATCGGATGACGACCGCGGGCACCGGCTGATCGTCGCCGTCATCGACTGATCACCGGGTACCCAGGCGTCGGGCGGCCGGTCGCGCGTCGAGCGCGGCCGGCCGCTCCTGTACCATCGCCGCGATGTTCCAACGGACCTCCCTGGCCGGCGGGCCGCGCGTCATCAGCGCCTGCCTGCCCGGCTCGCGTGCCCTGACCGCGGCGGCCTATGTCCTGACCGGCTCCCGCTCCGAGGGCAAGGCCGAGTCCGGCGTGGCCCACTTCATGGAGCACCTCACGTTCCGGGGCACGGCCGCCTTCCCGACCGCGCGGGCGGTCTCCGAGGCCGTCGAAGGCGTGGGCGGCTCGTCGAACGCGGCCACGGACCGCGAGACGACGGTCTACTGGGTCCGTCTACCGCTGCGCGAGGCGGCCCTGGGCCTGGAGATGCTGGGCGAACTGGTGCTCCGGCCGCAGCTGACCGACGCGGACGTCGAGCACGAGCGCGCGGTCATCATCGAGGAGATCCGCTCCTACCGCGACGACGCCTCGCAGCATGTCTACAGCGTCTTCGACGAGGCCTTCTTCGGTGACTCGCCGCTGGGCTGGGAGATCGCCGGGACCGAGGCCTCGGTGGCTGCCCTCTCGGGAGAGACCATCCGCGGCTTCTGGGGGCGGGCCTACCGGCCCTCGAACGTGGTCGTGGCCGTGGTCGGTGACCTGGCCCACGAGCAGGCCGTGGACCTGGTCGACCACGCCTTCCGCCCGGCCGCCGCATCCAGCCCCAGCCCGAGACCGAGACCGAGCCCGAGCCAGACCTCGAGCCCGATCCCCACCCCGACACAGGACCCGAGCGCCGGTCCGGACCTCGCCCTCGCCCCCGCCCCCGAGCGGTTGCCCGCCGGCGAACGATTGCGGGTCGTCGAGCAGGACAGCGCCCAGGCCCACCTCTGCCTGGGCCTCCCCGCCCTGCGGCGCGACCACCCCGACCAGTGGACCCTGGAGATGCTGGACACGATCCTGGGCGACGGCTCGTCCAGCCGCCTCTTCCAGGGGCTCCGCGAAGAGGCCGGCCTGGCCTACGACGTCCACGCCTTCCAGGTCGAGTACGCCGACTGCGGCGTGCTCGAGATCTACGCCGGCGTGGCGCCCGAGCGCGTGACCGCCGCGACCCAGGCCATCCTCGGCGAGCTGGCCAAGCTGCGGGACGAGCGCGTGCCGGCGGCCGAGTTGGATCGGGCCCGGGCCTACGTCCGCGGCCGGCTGGAGCTGCGCCTCGAGGAAGGACGCCACCTCGTCAGCTGGCTGGGCGGCCAGGAGGCCCTCCACGAGCAGGTCCTGACCGCGGCCGAGGCCATCGAACGGCTCGAGTCGGTGGATGCCGAGCAGATCCGGACCCTGGCTGCCAGTCTGGTCCAGGATGCGGGCCTGGCCGCCGCCCTGGTCGGCCCGCCGGGCGCGGCCAAGGGTCTCGAGCAGGTCCTTCACCTCCCATGAGTGCCTTCCCGCCCGCCGACGCCAGCCGCCCCACCCAGGCCCGCCTGGCCCGCATCCACCTCCGGGTAGGGCTGGTCAGCCTGGCTCGGGCCGAGCTGGAGACGATGGCCGGCCTGGGCGAGCTCGATGGTCCGGCCGTGGCCGACCTGGCCGAGGCCCGCTGGCGCACGGGCGACCTGACCGGCGCCGGGGAGGCCGCCCGAGCCCATCTCGACGGCGGGGGCGACGATCCGGTGGCCTTCGTCGTGGCGGCCGAAGCGGACGCCGCCCGGGGCCGGCTGGCCGACGCTCGCGCCCTGGCCGCGCGCGTGACGGCCCGTGACGACGTCTCAGCCGCCGACCTCGACCGCCTCCTGGGCGGTCGGGCCAGGGCCCCCATCTGGCCCGAGATGCCGGCCCTCGGGCCGGCCCCCGCGGCCGGGGCAGCGTCCGAGACCCCAGGGACGTCGGGCGTCGAGTCGGCGTCCGATGTCCGGCCGGCACCCGAACCCCCGGCAGTCGCCGAAGCCGCGGCAGCGCCCGAGACGGGCGAGACGGCCGATCCCGCCGTGGCGGCCTCCCGCCTGGGGCTCGAACTTCGCCAGCACACGGCCTCCCCGGCTGACGTCCTGGCCCGGGCCGACACCCTCCTGGGCGCGCTGCCCGAGATCGAGCGAGAGGGTGCTGCGGGGGCCGCCATCCAGCTCGTGCGGGGCGACGCATTCCGGCAGCTCGGGCGCGAGGAGGAGGCCAGGGCCGCCTATCGGGCCTGCTGGTCGGCCCTCGAACGCCTGCCCTCCGTGCCCGACGCGCCCCGTCCTACCGCATCGACCCTGCCCCCAGAGGAGGTCCCGTGATCGAACAGACCCTCGTCCTCGTGAAGCCGGACGGCGTCCAGCGCTTGCTGGTGGGCCGCATCCTGGCCCGCTACGAGGACCGCGGCCTGAAGTTGAAGGCCCTCAAGCTCGTGCGCATCGAGCGCGCCCAGGCCGAGGCGCACTACGCTGTCCATCGCCAGAAGCCGTTCTTTGACAGCCTCGTCGACTTCATCGTCTCGGGGCCCCTCGTGGCGGCCGTCCTGGAGGGGCCGGAGGCCATCGCCGTAGCCCGCATGGTCAACGGCGCCACGCGACCGGAGCAGGCCGCGCCGGGCACGATCCGGGGTGATCTGGCCCTCGAGACGGCCTACAACCTCGTCCACGCCTCGGATGCGCCGGAGACGGCAGCCACCGAGATCGCCCTCTGGTTCAGCCCTGAGGAGCTGCTCGACTACGGGCGGGACGTGGATCGCTGGATCGTCAGCCCCGAGGACTGACCGGCGGGCGGATCGGTGGGGGCCGCCGGGACGTTGGCGTAGGTGGGCCCGGAGAGGACGGCCAGCGCGTCGAGGGGCCAGTAGCGGAGCACGGCCCGGCCGATGATGTTGCCGGCCGGGATGGGCCCGAAGACGCGTGAGTCGACCGAGTCGAGACGGTGGTCGCCCATGCCGAAGTACTCGCCGGGCGGGACCACGACCAGCGAGCCCGCGGGGCCGGCCAGGGTCGGCTGGTCGTCGTAGACATAGGGTTCGTCGAGCCGCTGGCCGTCGACCCACACGGCCCCGTCCTTGAACTCCAGGCGGTCCCCCGGCAGGCCGATGATCCGCTTGATGTAGGGCACGGAGCTCTCGGGCTGGTCAGGCGGGTGGAAGACCACGATGTCGCCCCGCTTGTAGCTGTCGAGGTGGGGCGTCAGCTTGTCGACCAGGACGTACTGGTTCGGCTCGAGGGTGTGCTCCATGCTGTCCTGCTCGACCATGAAGGGCTGGGCCACGAAGTTCTGGATGATCAGGAAGATGATCAAGGTAAGGGCCAGCGTCTCGGCGACTTCGAGCAGGCAACCGAGCGGACGGTTCGTCACAGGGCTCCGAGTATACGGAGCCGGCGCCCGAACGAGCCTGAGCGGCGGGCGTGGTACCGTCGGGGGCCGTGTCACGACGCACCGCCGAGCGCCTGGGCCTGGTGGCGCTGCTGATCGTCCTGGCTGCCGTGTTGATCAGCGCGACGCTGGTCGACCGGGTGCCCCCGTCCGTGGCCCGCATCTTCCTGACTCGCACGGCCGGCGCTGATTCGGTGGCCATGACCCACGCCGCCATCGGCGTCCAGTTCAGCGAGCCCGTCCGGCCCTCGGGGGCGGAGGTCCGGCTGCACATCGATCCCAACGTGAGCGGCGCCTTCAGCTGGGCCGACGATCGGACCCTCCTCTTCACCCCGGCCGAGAAGCTGCCTAACTCGGCCCGCTTCACCGTCGTCGAGGAGGCCGGCTTCGAGGACACGGCCGGCAATGCCGCCCCGTCGCCCAGCGCCGCCTTCGCCTTCGCCACGGTCGGTCCGCCGACGGTCGCCTCCACGTCCCCCGCGGCCGGGGCCCAGGGCGTGGCCCTCGACGCCAGCCTGGTCGTGACCTTCGATCGCCTGATGGACACCCAGCGCACGGCCGCCGCCGTCAGCCTCGAGCCCAGAACGCCCCTCCACGCCAGCTGGCAGGGCCAGACCCTGACCCTGGTGCCCGACGAGGGCCTCCAGCCCGACACGGCCTACACCCTGGCCGTCGGCACCCAGGCCATCGACACCGACGGGAATGCCCTCCAGGCCGTCGATCAGGTCACCTTCCAGACCATCCAGGTCGGACTCGACATCGCTGCGGTCCTGCCCGCGGACGGGGCCGCCGGGGTGGCCCTCGACGCGCCCATCGGCCTGATCTTCGGGGCGCCTGTCGACCCCACGAGCATCGCCGGGACCCTGACCATCACCCCCACCGTGGCCGGCTCGGTGGTCGCTTCGGCCCGGCCGGATGACCCCGCCCTGCCGGGCAGCCCGAGCCCCGGACCAGGATCCAGCCCGAGTCCGAGTCCCGCGTCCGAGGCAGGCACCAGCCCGAGCCCCGGTCCGACCGTGGTCTCCTTGCCCTCGACCGGCGGCAGCCCGATCCCGACCACGCCCAGCCCGCCTCTCGCGCCGACCCCCGGCTCGAGCCCATCGCCGACGGTGAGCCCCACCCCGGCCGGGACGACGGGGGAGTCGGTCGTCCTCTTCCGACCATCACAGCCGCTAGCCCCCAACACCACGTACACCGTGACCCTCAGGACGGGGGCCGTGCGCGGCCTGGGCTCCGCGGTCGCCGCGCCGGGACGCAGCTGGACGTTCACCACCGGTCCGCCCATCGAGCCGTTGCAGAACCAGATCCTCTTCCGCTCCGCCCGAGGCGGGGTGGAGAACGTGTGGTCCATGAACCCCGACGGGACAGGGGCCCACGAGGTGACCTCCGAGCTGTCGCCCGTGACGGCCTATGACGTGACCGCCGATGGGCGGCTGCTGGCCTACAGCACGGCCGGCGAGGTCAAGGTCATGAGTCTGCCCTCCGGCCAGGTGACCACGGTGACGGATCCTGCCGTGGCCGAGTACGCGCCGCGCCTCCTACCGGATGGTTCGGCCGTCATCGTCGGGCGCCGTGATCGGGCAACCGGAGCCGACCAGGGCTGGTGGCTGCTGCCGTTGAGCGGCGGTAGCGGGTCGGCCCGCCAGCTGCTGCCGGATGGCGCGCCACCGCTCGGCTCCGCGGCGGACGATCGCGACCTGCCGGCCGGGCCACTCGGCCGCTGGACGGCCGTCGGCGCGGTGGCCCCGCAAGGTCACCTGGCCCTCCTGCCGCGCGGGGACGGATCCCTGGCCGTGGTCGTGGTCTCGGCCAGCCCGGAGGTGACGGGGACGCCGGGCACGATCGTCGACGTGGGCCTCACGGACCTCGCCGGACCGGCCGCCTGGTCAGCGGAGGACGGTGGGTTCGTGGTCGTGGGTCGCGACGCGCCAGCCGGCGACCTGCGGGCCTGGCTGGTCTCGCCCGACGGCAGCCTGCAGCCCGGCCCGGCCTTCGCCGCCTGGTCAGCCGTGGCCTCGAACGGTTCCTTGGCCGGACTGGCCTCGGGTGCGCCTGGGCATCTTGCCGTGGCTCTCGATCGCAGCGCTTCGCCGGCCGTCCTGACCACGGCCACCGACTTCCTCGATCGGGAGCCGGCCTTCGGCCCGGGCGGGTCGGCCCTCGTCTTCGTCCGCGTGTCGGCCACCGCGCCCGGCACTTCGGGCGGCATCTGGACCGTGGATGCCGACGGCCGCGAGCTGCGCCAGCTGTCCACGGACGGCAGCACGCCCCGGTGGCTGCCCTGAGCGGCCCGCGCTCGGTTCGTGCGTGAGCTGCCGCCCCGCGTCGCGGGCGCTGTCGATCGACCTCGTGGATTGACCCGGTTCGGCCCGGATTGCTACACTCCGCCCGCTCACAGTAGACACGGCCCCGCAGGCGCGGGGCTCGTTGCTTGTCTGTCGCGGCGCGCTCGGACCCCAGGAGGCACGCGGTCCAGCGGCGCCGACGGACCCATCACCGTGGCCCGCAGGTGGGCCCGCATCTGGAGGCTCATCGACCCGTGGACCCTGCCAGCGCGATCCAGTGGCTCATCCCGATCGCCGGCATCGCCGCGGTCCTCTTCGCCCTCTACCTGGCCCGCGACGTCCTGTCGCGCGACACGGGCACCCAGGCGATGCAGGACGTGGCCGGCACCATCTACGAAGGTGCCGTGGCGTTCATCCGGCGCCAGTACCAGACCATCGCCCTCCTGGCCATCGTGGCCGCGGTGGTCATCGCCATCGTCATCGGCCTCGTCGAGACCCAGGCCGTGGCCGACACGAGCATCTTCGGTTTCGACCTCGGCATCCGGACCGGCGTCGCCTTCCTGGTCGGGGCTGCCTGCTCGATGGCCTCCGGCATCATCGGCATGTACATCAGCGTCAAGTCGAACCTCCGCACCGCGGCAGCGGCCCGGCACAGCCTCGTCGGCGCGGTCCAGACGGCCATGCGCGGCGGCGCCGTCTCCGGCTTCCTCGTGGTGGCCCTCTCCCTCCTCGGCGTGTGGGCCATCTTCGCCATCTACGGCGGCTTCGATCATCCCGAGCAAGCGCCCTTCCTGATCGTCGGCTACGGCTTCGGGGCCAGCTTCGTGGCCCTCTTCGCCCAGCTCGGCGGCGGGATCTACACCAAGGCCGCCGACGTCGGCTCGGACCTCGTGGGCAAGGTCGAGGCGGGTATCCCGGAGGATGACCCCCGCAATGCCGGCGTGATCGCGGACCTCGTCGGCGACAACGTCGGGGACTGCGCGGGCCGCGGCGCCGACCTCTTCGAATCGACGGCCGCCGAGAACATCGGGGCGATGATCCTGGGAGTAGCGATCTACGCCATCGCCAATGCCGCCGGCTGGCCCGACCCCGAGGCCTGGATCTTCTTCCCCCTCGTCGTCCGGGCCTTCGGCCTGCTGGCCACGATCCTGGGCATCCTCTTTCTCCGCGGTCGCGAGGACGAGGATCCCATGAACATCCTCAACCGCGGCTACTGGGTGACCACCTTCCTGTGCGTCATCGGCATGGCCATCGTGACCAACGTCATGATGCAGACGCCGAACCAGGTGGGCGAGTACGGCCTCCCGGCCTGGGTCTGGTTCTTCGGCGCCGGCTGCGTCGGGCTGGCCACCGCGGTCGTCTTCGTCTACATCACCCAGTACTACACGGCCGGCTCCTGGCGACCGGTCAAGGACATCGCCGAGGCCTCCAAGACCGGCCCCGCGACGAACATCATCGCCGGCACCGCGGTGGGCTTCGAGACGACCGCTCTGACCGCCATCGCCATCGGCGTGGCCCTCCTCGCCAGCCACTGGATGGGCACCAACGCCGACCTCATCAACGCCGCCGGCAAGAACGTGGGCGGCATCTTCGGCACGGCCGTGGCCACCATGGGCATGCTCATGACTTGCGCCTACATCCTGGCCATGGACACCTTCGGGCCCATCACCGACAACGCCGGCGGCATCGCCGAGTTCTCCCACTCCGAGGCCGGGGCGCGCGAGATCACCGACCGCCTGGACGCCGTGGGCAACACCACCAAGGCCCTCACCAAGGGCTATGCCGTGGCCTCCGCCAGCCTGGCCGCATTCCTGCTCTTCAGCGCCTACATCGACAAGGTCAACCTCGTCTTCGCACGGCAGGGTAAGCCGCTCATGAACGCCGTCGACCTGGCCAACGTGAGCGTCTTCGTGGCTGCCCTCATCGGAGCCATGCTGGCCTTCTTCTTCAGCTCCCTGGCCATCCGGGCCGTGGGCAAGACGGCCCAGTCGATCATCGTCGAGGTCCGCCGCCAGTTCCGCGAGATGCCGGGCATCATGGATTACAGCCAGCGCCCCGACTACGCCCGCGTGGTCGACATCACCACGCGCGCCGCGCTGCGGGAGATGGTCCTGCCGGGCATGGTGGCCGTCCTGACGCCGATCGTCGTCGGCCTCCTCCTGGGCTACGAGGCAGCGGCCGGCCTGCTCATGGTCGGCACGATCTCCGGCGTCCTCCTGGCCACCGTCCTCAACAACGGCGGCGGGGCCTGGGACAACGCCAAGAAGTACATCGAGTCGGGCCACCTCACGGACGACGCGGGCAACGTCATCGGCAAGAAGACGGATGCTCACGCGGCCGCGGTCGTGGGCGACACCGTCGGCGATCCCTACAAGGACACCGCCGGTCCTTCGCTGCACGTCCTGGTCAAGCTCCTGGCCACGCTGACGCTGGTCTTCGCCCCGCTGTTCATCCGCTAAGGCGGGAGGCGCGCAGGTGGCTCGTCGGGCAGGGGGGGGCGGGCCAGGCCTGGCCTGACTGAGTCGTGGACCTCACCCTCCAGGCCATCGTCCTGGGCATCGTCCAAGGCCTGACCGAATTCCTGCCCGTCTCCTCGTCCGCGCACCTCATCGTGCTGCCCCAGTGGCTGGGCTGGGATGACCCGTTCCTCAACAGCAACGCCTTCGACGTCATGCTCCACCTGGGCACGCTGCTGGCCCTGGTGGCCTACTTCTGGCGCGACCTGTGGCGCTACCTGCGCGCCTGGCTGGCGTCGCTGGCCGAGCGGCGCATCGGGGGCGATGCGGACCGGCGGCTGGCCTGGCTGCTCATCATCACCGTCATCCCGGGGGCCCTCCTGGGGGCCGGTGGCGAGTCCTTCTTCGACACCTTCTTCCGCCAGCGCAGCTCGATCTACATCGCCATCTTGCTGTGCATCGGGGCCGCCTTCCTTTGGCTGGGCGAGCGGCAGGGCGACCGGTCGCGCGGCATGGAGGGGCTCGGTGTCCGGGACGCGATCCTCATCGGGCTGGCCCAGGCCCTGGCCCTCTTCCCCGGCATGAGCCGCTCCGGCACGACCATCGGCGCGGGCCTGCTGCTGGGCCTCGAGCGCGAGGCCGCGGCCCGCTTCTCGTTCCTCATGAGCGCCCCCATCATCGCCGGCGCCGTCGTCCTCAAGGGCAAGGATCTGGTCGTGGCCGGGGTGCCCACCGACGAGCTCCTGCCCCTCCTGGCGGGCATGGCCGCGGCCGTGTTCTTCGGGCTGCTGGCCGTCACCTCGCTGCTGGCCTGGTTGCGCCGCCGCAGCACCGATGTGTTCATCGCCTATCGCGTCCTGCTCGCCGCGGCCATCGTCGTGGTCGTGCTGTCCCGGTGAGCCCGGAGTCGGACGCTCCGGACCGTGCGGGCCGTGCGGGCCGTGCGGGCCGTGCGCGCCGTGCGGACCGTGCGGGCCGTTCGGACGCTCCGGACCGCCCAGGCCGGCCCCGCGACCCCAGGCCCTAGGCTGGCCGGCGATGGAAGTCATCAAGGGCCTGCGCCAGCAGGCCATCCGCGAGCTGCTCGGCCGGCGACGGATCCGCACCCAGCAGGAGCTGGCGGCCGCCCTCCGTGAGCGTGGCTTCCGGGTCACCCAGGCCACCATCAGCCGCGACGTGGCCGAGCTGGGACTGATCAAGGTCCAGCGCGGTGGCACCCTCGTCTACGCCCTGCCCCGCCACGCCGACGAGGTCGAGGTGACGGCCGCCCAGCGCCTGGCCGAACTGCTCGACGACCTGCCCTTCGAGGTCCACGAGGCCGGGCTGCTCCTCGTCGTCAAGACGGTCCCCGGCAGCGCTCACGCGCTGGCCAACGCCCTCGACCGCGCCCACTGGACCGAGCCCGTCGGCTCGATCGCCGGCGACGACACCGTCTTCCTCGCCTTTCGCGACCGCGCCTCACTGCGCCGCGTCCGCGATCGCCTGAGCAGGATCACCAGCCGCTGACCCGGCGTGCATCGGGGCCCCGCATGTGGGCCGCCAAGGACGACCCAGTGGCCCGGTGACGTTCCCGAACGAGGTGCCCCTCCCTAGCCGCCTCGCGGCCCGGTCGTCGGACAGGATGGGCGCCGTGTTGCTAGCCGCCTCGCGGCCCGGTCGTCGGATGGGCGCCGTTTGCTGGCCGCGAATGGATCACGCCGATACGACCCACAGGTGGCTGCCGAACGAGCCCTTGAGCCCTTGCGATCGCTGGCCGCGAACGATCCCGGCGGATGCGGCGCCCTCGCGCTCCAGTCGGTCCACTCGCGGCCGATCCATCTGCTGGCAGCGAACGGGACGGGACTTGTCGAGAGCGCTCACCACGGGAGTCGCCAGGGGACGTCGGACCCCTCAGGCCCACGCACCAGCGCGCCCCAGGCCGGACAGCCGGGCGGCGCCGCGTGGGGCAGTTGACCCCCGCCAGGGCGGGCCGTACAATCCGGCGACTGCCGAACCTTCGCCGCGCGTTATCGCGCGCCGCGGGGGTTCGTTCTTGTCTCACCGACGGGGAGCCCGGAGTGAACAACAAGCCCAGCTATCTCTCCGAGGAAGGCCTGGTCAAGCTGCGCCAGGAGCTCGATGAGCTCATCACCCAGCGCCGCCCGGAGATCGCCACCCGCATCTCGGATGCCAAGGAACATGGCGACCTGACCGAGAACGCCGAATACGAGGATGCCAAGAACGAGCAGGCCTTCATCGAGGGTCGGATCCAGACCCTCGAGGCCCTCATCAAGAACGCCATCCTCATCGACAAGGACCACCGCACGGACATCGTCCAGATCGGGTCCACGGTCAAGGTCAAGAGCCCCGAAGGCGGGGCGACGTACACCATCGTCGGCTCGGCCGAGGCGGCGCCGCGCGAAGGCCGGATCTCGAACGAATCGCCCGTCGGTCGGGCCCTCATCGGGCGCAGGAAGGGCGACACGGTGGTCGTCACGACGCCCGGTGGCGACTCGACCTATACCATCGTCTCTATCAGCTGATCAGGCCCGCCGGCCCTGAGGCCGGCCACCCACGAGGGTTCCCGCTCGATGTACTGGGCCGACGAGCTGGCGGCCGGCGCGAGCGGGCCCCAGGTCGTCAACGACTCGAAGACGCCCTCCGGCACCGTCCACGTCGGTAGCCTGCGCGGCGTCGTACTGCACGACGCCATCGTCCGGGCCCTTCGCGCCCGGGGCTTGGAGACCCGCTTCCGCTACGGCATCGAAGACCTGGACCCCATGGATAGCCAGGCCCGCCTGAGCGGCGACGCGGTGGAGCGCTACATGGGCGTACCCCTGGCCCACGTGCCGGCCCCGCCGGGCAGCAGCGCGCCCAGCTACGCGCGGCACTTCGTGGGCCTCTTCCTCGACACGTTCGCGGGGCTCGGCATCCGGCCCGATCTGTTCTGGATGAGCGAGCAGTACGGCTCGGGGGCCATGGACCCCTACATCGTCCAGGCCCTCGACCAGGCGGAGCTCATCCGCCGCATCTACCGCACCGTGAGCACCGTCGACCATCCTTCGACCTGGCTGCCCATCAGCGTCATCTGCGAGACCTGCGGGCGCAGCGGCACGACCCAGGCCAGCGAGTGGGACGGTCGCGAGGTCACCTACGAGTGCCGCCCGGACCTCGTGGAGTGGGCCGTGGGTTGCGGGGCTCGGGGCCGGGTCTCGCCCTTCGGCGGTCGCGCCAAGCTGGTCTGGAACGTGGACTGGGCGGCCCGCTGGGGCCTCGTAGGCGCGACCATCGAGGGCTGCGGCAAGGACCTCGCCACCAAGGGCGGCTCGCGCGATCGGGCCGATGCCATCAGTCGCGAAGTCTTCGGCCGTCAGCCGCCGACCAACGTGGCCTACGAGTTCCTGACCATCGGCGGGCGCAAGATGAGCACGAGCGAAGGCTCCGGGGCGGCGGCCCACGAGGTGGCCGAGCTCCTGCCGCCCGAGCTCTTGCGCTTCCTCTTCCTCCGCCACAAGCCCCGTCGGGCCCTCGAGTTCGATCCCCAGGGCGACACCGTGCCGGGCCTCTTCGACGAGTTCGACCGCCTTGCCGCGGCGACCGCCGGGCGCGAGGTGCGGGGCGAGCTGCCGCCCGACGGCGATCGCATCTTCGCCGCCAGCCTGGTGGATCCGACGGCTGACCCGGCCGTCGAGGCGGCCCGCTTCCGGCCGCCCTTCCGGCACCTGACCCTGCTCGTCCAGGTGCCCGGCGTCGATCTCGCCGAGCGCCTCGAGGCCGAGAAGGGCGCGCCTCTCGAGGCGGCGGAGACGGACATCGCCGAGCGGCGCATCAGCGTCGCCCGGCGCTGGCTGGCCGAGCTGGCCCCCGAGCGCTACCGGGTCGAGGTCCAGGCCGACCTGCCCGCGGCGGTGACCCGCCTGGCCGACGAGCAGCGCCTCTTCCTGGAGGCCCTGGCCATCGCCGCGGAGGCCGAGCGGCCGGCCGCCGGCGATGCTTGGCAGGACCTCGTCTTCCGCACCGCGCAGGCCCAGGGGCTGGCCTCCGGGGCGGCCTTCGGGGCGATCTACGTCACCTTCCTCGATCGGCCCAACGGCCCCCGGGCGGGCTGGCTGCTGGCCAGCCTCGACCCGGACCTCGTCATCGAGCGCCTCCGCGCGGCCGGCGGCGAGCTGGATCCGGTCCCGGACGGCGGGTCGGGTGAGCAGTCCGCCGCGGAACCCCTGGGAGCGCCATCGGAGGCAGGGGAGGGATCGTCATGAGCGTAGGGCTGCAGCGCCTCCGCGAGGATGCCGAGACGCTCCGCCGGGGGGCCGAGGCCAAGGGCGAGGACCCGACGGTCGTCGATCGGGCGGTCGAAGCCGATGTCCGTCGCCGTCAGCTGGCCTCCGAGAGCGACGGGCTCAAGGCCCAGCGCAATGAGCTGAGTCGGGCCGTCGGCCAGGCGCTCAAGAGCGGGGCCGTGCCGGACGGTCCGGAGGTCGATGGGCTGAAGGCCCGCTCGGCCGAGGTCGGTCAGCGCATCGAAGCCCTGGCCGCCGACCTGGCCGCGGTCCAGGCCGAGCTCGACGACCTGCTCCTGCGCATCCCCAACCCGCCCGATCCGGACGTCCCCGTGGGCGGCGAGGAGGACAGCGTCATCGTCCGCACCTGGGGCGACCCGCCGCCCCATGAGGGGCGTGACGGTAGGGTCGTCCGGCCCCACTGGGAGATCGCCGCGGAGCTCGGTCTCTTCGATCTCGCCGCGGGGGCCAAGATCGCCGGCTCCGGCTTCCCCCTCTATCGGGGCGCCGGAGCGGCCCTCCAGCGGGCCCTCATCGACTTCATGGTCGGGCTCCATACCCGGGAGCACGGCATGACCGAGATCTGGCCCCCGGCCGTGGTCAACGCCGCCTCGGCCCGAGGCACGGGCCAGATCCCGGACAAGGAAGACCTCATGTACGTCGTGGAGCGGGACGACCTCTACCTCGTGCCCACTGCCGAGGTTCCCGTCACCAACATCCACCGCGACGAGATCATCGAAGCCGAGCGGCTGCCGATCCGCTATGTGGCCTACTCACCCTGCTTCCGCCGCGAGGCCGGGGCCGCCGGCCGGGAGACGCGGGGCATCCTGCGGGTCCACCAGTTCGACAAGGTGGAGATGGTCTGCTTCGAGCGCCCGGCGGACTCCGGCGCGGCGCTGGAGTGGCTGACGGCCCGGGCCGAGGTCGTCCTCCAGCGCCTCGGGCTGCCCTATCGGGTCAAGCTCATGGCCAGCGGCGACATGGGCTTCGTACAGGCCAAGAAGTACGACCTCGAGGCCTGGGCGCCAGGGGTCGAGCAGTGGCTCGAGGTCAGCTCGGTCTCCAACTTCCGCGACTATCAGGCCCGCCGCATGGACATCCGCTGGCGCCCCGAGCCGGGGGCCAAGCCGGAGGTCCTGCACACCCTCAACGGCTCCGGGCTGGCCCTCGCCCGGACCGTGGCCGCGATGCTCGAGGTCCACCAGCAGCCGGACGGCTCGGTGGTCGTCCCGGAGCCGTTGCGGGCGACCTTGGGCCGGGAGCGGCTGGGGCCCGGGGCATGAGCTCGCCGGTCAGGTAGCGCTGGATGGTCGGGCCGACGGCGGCGGCGACGGTGTCGAGCGGGGCGGAGGCCAGGGGCTCGATGCCCACGATCATCCGGGCCAGCACGAGGCCCACCATCTGCGAGCCGGCCAGGCTGGCCCGCAGGTCGGCGTCCGGCACGCCCAGCGACCGAGTCAGGGGGCCCAGGATCCGTTCGCTGATGAGCGTCCGCAGGAGCTCGGCGGCTCGGGCGTCGGTCGTGGCCGAGCGGAGGACGCCCAGCACGACGGGTCGCACGCCGGGCTGCTCCCAGCGCTCCAAGACCGTCCGCACGAGGCGCTCCCCGAGATCGGCCGGGACGCCGTGTCCACCGGGTCCTCCGGGCTCGCCGGGCCCGACCTGCTCGCCCTTCCTGCGGCGCTCACTCGGTCCGCCAAGCTCCCTCGGTCCGCTGCTGAGCACCTCGGCCAGCAGCTCGTCGATGTCGAGCGGCAGCTCCGTGGCCCGCAGGTAGAGCGCCTCCTTCGAGCCGAAGTAGTGATGAACGAGCGCGGGGTCGACGCCGGCCCCGGCGCCGATGGCCCGCATCGTGGCCCCCTCGAACCCAGCCTGGCCGAAGCACTCCCGGGCCGCGGCCAGGATGCGGGCCCGATTGTCCGGCCGGCCCGGCGGCCGCCCGGTCCGGGGCATCAGGCGATCTCGCGCCGGATGGTCGAGGCCGCCAGGACGACCAATCCCAGGGCCAGCGCGACGAGGACGGCGAGGTCCAGCTGGACCGCCCCCGCCTCCAGCCCGGCGCCCTTGATGAGGACCTGCCGGAGGCCGTCGATGGCGTACGTCAAGGGCATCAGCCGGGCCAGCGGCTGGAGCGGCCCAGGCAGGGCGTCGATGGACCAGAAGATGCCGGCCAGGAGGGCCTGGGGGACGATGACCACGGGGATGAACTGGACCACCTGGAGCTCCGTCCGGGCGAAGGTCGAGAGGAAGATGGCCAGGTTCACGGAGCCGACGGCCATGAGCAGGATCATGAGGAAGGCCAGCAGCGGCGAGCCTGCGTTCGAGATGCCCAGGCCGATCGTGAACGGGGGCAGCGGCCCCAGGGCCGGGACCGACAGCGAGGCCAGCGCGAAGGCCAGGATGATGACGACCTGGAGGGCGGCGAAGAGCCCGAAGCCGAGGCTGTAGCCGGCCACGATCTCGCTCCGGCGCACCGGCGTCGCGAGCAGCCGTTCGAGGGTCCCGCCCACGCGCTCGCGGAGGAAGCTGATCCCGGTCAGGATGAAGACGAAGAAGAAGCCGAAGAAGCCGATGAGGGCCGGGGCGAAGGCGTCGAGGAGGTCGGCGTCGGGGGAGCCGTAGACGGTGGCATGGTGGAGCTGGACACTCGGGGGCGGGCCGCCGCCGGAGGTCGGAAGGGTCGCCAGCTGCCGCAGGCCATCGACGAGGACGGTCTGGAGCGCGGCCAGGCGGGCGCCGTCGTCCCCGGGAGAGATGCCGGGGGTGATGACGAGGAGGTCCACCTGCCCGCCCCTGGCCGCCTGCGCGAGGTCGGCGGGGAGGACGATGGCCACGTCGGCCTGGTCGGCGCGCAGGGCGGCCCGGGCTGAGGCCTCGTCCGCCCCCACGTCTACGACCTGATCGCCAGCGGCGCGGGCCAGCCCCGTGATGGCGCTGGCCGCGGCGGTCTCCGCGGGCCCGGCGCCATGAGCCACGCCTAGGCGGGTGGACAGGCTCGACTGGCCGCGGATGACCCAGCCGAGGAGGGCCAGGACGAGGATGGGCACGACCAGCACGAGGCCCAGCGAGCGGCGGTCGCGGCGCACGCCTTCGGCGATGCGGCGGGCGATGGCCAGCACCCTCCCGGCGTTCATCGGTCGTCCTCGGCGGCCCGTCCAGCGGGCGTGGCGAGGACCAGGAAGGCGTCCTCGAAGTCATCCCGCCCGGCTCGAGCCCGCAGGCTCGCCGCGCTGCCCGTGGCCAGGATGCGGCCCTCGCGCATGAGGATCAGCTCGTCGCAGCGATCCGCTTCGTCCATGACGTGGCTCGACACGACGAGCGTGGTGCCGGCCGCGGCGAGCTCGTGGAAGTGCTGCCAGAACTGGGCCCGGAGCACCGGATCGACGCCCACCGTGGGCTCGTCGAGGAAGACGACAGCGGGCCGGTGGACCAGGGCACAGGCCAGCGAGAGGCGCCGGCGCATGCCCCCGGAGAGCGATTCGACGGGGGAGTCGGTCCGATCGGCGAGCTCCACGAGCTCCAGGGCCTGGCGCAGCTGGGCTGCGTCGCGGACCCCGTACATGGCCCCGTAGAAACTGATGTTCTCGCCGACCGACAGATCGCCGTAGACGCCGTCAGCCTGGGTCATGTAGCCCACCCGGGCCAGGACCGCGCGGTCGGGCAGGGTGACCCCCAGGAGCGTTGCTCGGCCGGAGGTGGGGCGGGCCAGGCCGGTCAGCAGGCGGATGAGCGTCGTCTTGCCCGCCCCGTTGGGACCCAGCAGGCCGTAGATCCGCCCGGGGGATAGAGCCAGGTCCACGCTGTCCACGGCTACCCGAGGGCCGAACGTCTTGCGCAGTGCGGTCGCCTCAGCAGCGGGGCGGGGATTTCGGGCGCTCCCGGGCGCTGGGGCGGGCGGGGCCTCGGACGAGGCGGTGGCGGCGGGGTCCTGGCCCGAGGAAGTCATCACTCGATGACATCATCGTCTGATGACATCTGGGTGTCAACCCCCGGGAGCGCCGGGGTCTCCTCGCGGCCGCCGTGTACGATGCATGGCATGCATCCCAACGAGGCCCTCGTGCGAGCGCTCTATGCCGCTCGCGAGCGCGGCGATCTGGAGGCCGTGGCCGGGCTGCTGGCGCCCGACATCGACTGGCACGAGCCCTACGAATACCTGGGCCACATCCGCGGTCGCGATGCCGTCCTCGAGGCGCTGCGCGAGACCGTGGCCGCGACCCACGGCAGCTTCCGCATCACCCTCCACGATCTTCTGGCCAGCGACCAGCATGCCGTGGCCCTCGTGGAGTGGCGTGCCGAGCGCGACGGTCGGCACCTGGCCGGTCGCGAGGTGGCCGTCTACCACGTCGACGACGGCCGTGTCAGCGAGGTCTGGTTCTACACCGAGGACACGCACGCCGTGGCGGAGATGCTCGCTCCAGGGATCTGATCGTGCCCCTCGAGGCCCTCAGCGCCCGCGGGGTCAGCAAGCGCTACCGGCCCGATCGGCTGGCCCTCGATCACGTCGACCTGGCCGTGCCAGAGGGCTCGGTCGTCGCCCTCGTCGGGCCCAACGGGGCGGGGAAGTCGACCCTCATCCGATCATGGTTGGGCTTCGAACGGCTCGACGACGGTGCGGTCAACGTCCGGGGTATCGATCCGGCGCATGACCCAGGCCGGGCCCATGCCCAGGTCGGGTACGTCCCGCAGGCCTCGTTCCTTTACCGCGAGTTCCGTATCCGGCACCATCTCGAGTTGGCGGCCAGCCTGCGGCCCGGCTTCGATCGCGGCCTGGCTGAGGCCCGGCTGGAGGAGCTGGGCCTGACGCCCGACCGGCGGGTCGAGCACCTCTCCGGCGGCGAGCAGGCTCAGGTCGCCCTGACCCTGGCCCTCGCTACGCACGCCCCTGTCCTCCTGCTCGACGAGCCGCTGGCGAGCATGGATCCACTCGCCCGCCGCCGCTTCCTCCGCCTCCTCCTCGGCCCCGACCGATCCGACGGCCGGACGGTCCTCCTCAGCTCGCACGTCGTCGGCGACCTCGAGTCCACCGTCGACCGCCTCGTCATCCTGGGGCGAGGGAGGGTCCTCCTGTCGGGGGCCCTCGCGGACGTCCTCGCCGCGCACCGCGTCGCCCGGGCCGAGCCTGGCGCCGGGCCGCTCTCGGACGGCGCGATCGGCGTGTTTCCCGCCCTGCACGAAGCGGAACTGACCTTGTGGCCGAGCGCTGGCGCGCCCGCCGACGCCCGTCCTGCGACCCTGGAGGAGATCGTGCTCGGCTATCTCGCCGGGGCCGACCCGGCTCCTGGAAGGCTCGCTCCTGTCGTCTCCCGCCCTCTGGCCGTGCCCCGCGCTCGGGACTGCTGACGATGCTCACGACGGCACGGCTGCTCGCCGTCCAGTACCGGGCGGAGGCGCTCTTCCTCCTGGTCGGCACGATGCTCGGCCTGGTCGCTGCGGCGGTCGCCGTCACGCTCGCTCCCATCGTCCTCGAGCGCTGCGGATCCGGCGCTGACACTGGCGGGGCCTGTGCTGCCCTCGGAACGCTGGTGCCTGTGGTGGCAGTGGCCTCGGCCGTGGCCATCGGCAGCGGGCTGATCGTGCCACCGCTCGTCGCGCTGCTCGTCGGGGTCCAGCTCGTGGCCCGCGAGGTGGAGCGAGGCACGGCCGCCCTGCCCTGGATCCTGGGCGCGTCGCGGGAGACCTGGTTCTTCCGCCGCGCCGCCCTCGTCGCCCTGGCCATCGGTGGCTCGGCGACGCTGTCGGGCCTGGCGGCCGACGCGGTCATCGGGGCCCAACAGCCCGGTCTGGATCTGGGTCACTCGCTACTCGACTGGGAGGTCCGCGGCTGGCTTGACCCCGGGCGTGCGCTGGCGGTCTTCGGGCTGGCGCTCCTGTGCGGCGCCCTCGTCGGTCGCGTGTTGCCAGCCCTGCTCACGGGGATCGTCGTGGTCGGGCTCATCTTCGGGGTCTTCGAGGTCGGGTTCGGCGCCGTCCATGAAGCGATGGCCCGGCCCATGAGCGGCCGCGACGGGCTCTACCTCGCGCCCCGTTACGTCGATTTGACGACCGGCAGGAGCTACGCCCTCGAAGCGGCCGAGGCTCTCGTGGCCTACGACGACGGGGCCCTAACCTCACGCTTCGAGGTGGTGCCCTATGGGCTGCCCGACGCCGACAGCCGACTGGTGATCGGCAGCGAGGTCGGCGCGATGGCCTGTCTCACTGGTCCGGGCATCGCAGCGGCCACCGCTGTCGTCCGTCGTCGCCACCCCTACTAAGGCTGGAACCAGGGCTCGGGGTCGCCAACGGCGTTCCACCGTGGCCTTGTCCCGAAGTCCGCGCTGACTCGCCGGCGCGGCCGGCCGCCCCCACGGCGTGATCCCTGCCAGTCGTGGATCCGGGCCTCACCGGGCACGCTCCCGGGCCCAGCCTGCAGCTGGAGCAGTGGATCGAGCGTGCTCACACCCCCGATCGAGTCCTAGGCGTGATCCGGACAGCGGCCACCATGAGCCCGCGTCCCCTCCATCGGTGGCGCAGGTCCCCCTCCCGTCGCCCCCTGCCCCTGCCGACGCGCATCCCCCGCCACGACCCCCATGGCCTCGCCCGGAGTCGCCTGCTGCATGGCGCCAGGGGCTCGGGGCTCACAGGCTCGCGCTCCATCCGGAGCCGACCCGTCGGCGACCGACCTTGGCCGCAGGCTCAGGCGCCGGATGCATGCGCTGGGCCCGGTGGAGCGACAAGGTCGCGCTCGAACCCCCGCCTCCCCGCCGGCGGACCCTGCCGCCCCATGGCCTATGGACCCGGCTTCCTCGTGGGCCATGCACCAGGCGACTCCGCGGAGGAGGAGAGGAGGTGCGGACCTCCGGGGGACCCTACAGCTTCGGCAGCGTGTCGGCCAGGGACGCCTACGCCACTCGGCTATCCTCTGTCACGGAGGGGTGGCCGAGTGGTTGAAGGCTCCGCTCTTGAAAAGCGGCGAGCGCAAGCTCCGTGGGTTCGAATCCCACCC
>DASUKL010000042.1:0-49521 GCA_036278755.1 Candidatus Limnocylindrales bacterium
GTCCGGCCCCACAGCCGCGTCCGGCGCTGCGGCGCTCGTCGGCACGACGTCGCTCGTCGGCACGACGACGCTCGCCCGGCCGAGCCCTGGCCAAACCCGTCCCCCACGGCTCCTTTGTCCAGGCCGGACGGCCACGCGCTCCCAGTCGTGGCCAAACACGCGCGATACGGTGTCTTATCCGGGCCGCACCCCGGCTCGAAGGCCAGAAGGCCCGAACCTTGGCCAAATACGCCGCCGGCGGAGGGTTATATCCGACCGGGTCCGGGTCGTCGCCTCCGGATCCTCCGGAGTGGTCCTGATCGTGGCCAGACGCACGCTGGGCGGACCATATGGCCACGCATCAGGCCTGATTCGGCCTTGGGGAGGGATCCAACGTGGCCAAGAGGTCGTGATCGTCGACGGGCCCGGGCATAAGAGTGCGGAATCGCCACTGTTTGGCCAGGGATGCGGGCCGACGGGGCCGGATCCGGGGCTGAAGGGTCCCTGGATCGGGGGCTGCGGGGCCAAGGGCCAGGGAGGACGCGGGTCAGCGAGGCGGCGCCAGGGGCCAAAGGCCAAGGGCTGAGGGCGGACGCGGGCTCGCCATGAGCCGCGGGCCGAGGTCGATGTCGCGATGACCGCCCGATCGAGATCGAGATCGACGCTGAGGTCAGGCCGAGGTCGCGGTGGAGGCCGAGGTCGCGGTGGAGGCCGAGGTCGCGGTCGGAGTCGGGGTCAGGCCGAGGTCGCGAACGTGGCCGAAGTCGGCCCTACTTGCTGCCGAAGAGGACGCCGAAGACGCCGCGGATGATGCTCTGGCCGGTCCGCGAGGTGAGGACCTTGCCGCCGGTCTTGACCACGTCGCCGATCATCTTGTCGCGCGCCTTGGCGGCCGCCGCGGCCTCCTTGCGAGCTTGGGCCTGGGCCCGCTCAGCGGCTTTGGCGGCTGCCTTCTGGGCCTTCTCCTGCTGCGCCGCAGTCATCCCTCCACCCGGAGCCCCCATCGTCCCGCCGCCCGCCGGAGCCCCCATCGTCCCCGCGCCCGCAGCGGCCCCCGCCGCGGCTTGCTGTCGCGCGGCCTGGAGGCGGGCGGCCAGGATCTCGTAGGCGCTCTGGCGGTCGACGCCTGTGCCGTACTTGGCCTTCAACGAGCCCGAGGCCACGGCCTGCTGGAAGGCCGTCTGATCGAGCGCACCGAAGAGACAGTCGGGGGGCACGAGGCGGACCGCGGCCAGCGGCGTGGGCACGCCCTTGGGCGTCAGGACCGTGACCAGGGCCTCGCCGATGCCCAGTGAAGTGAGCGTCTTGGCGATGTCGTAGAACTGCGAGGTGGGGTAGGTCTTAGCCACCTTCTGGAGGTTGTCGGCGTCCTGGGCCGTGAAGGCGCGGAGAGCATGCTCGACCCGGTTGCCCAGCTGGCCCAGCACGGAGGCCGGGATGTCGGTCGGGGCCTGGGTCGAGAAGTAGACCCCCACGCCTTTGGAGCGGATGAGCCGGACCGTCTGTTCGATCTGATCGAGGAGGGCCTCGGAGGCGTCGTCGAAGAGCAGGTGGGCCTCGTCGAAGAAGAAGGCCAGCTTGGGCTTGGGCAGGTCGCCCACCTCGGGCAGGCTGTGGTAGAGGCGGGCCAGGAGCCAGAGCATGAAGGTGCTGAAGAGCTGCGGCTTGTCCATGACGTCGCTGAGCTCGAGCACGCTCACGACCCCCTTGCCGTCGGGGGTCAGGCGCATCAGGTCGTTGACGTCGAACTCGGGCTCGCCGAAGAAGATGTCGGCCCCCGACTGCTCGAAGGTGATCATCGAGCGCTGGAGGACGCCCACCGAGGCTGGCGACATCCCGCCGTAGTCGGCCAGGGCCGGCTTGCCGGCGTCCGAGGAGAGGAACTTCAATGTCTCCTGGAGGTCCTTCAGGTCGAGCAGCGGCAGCTGGTTGTCGTCGCAGTACTTGAAGACCATCGAGAGGATCGAGGTCTGCGTCTCGTTGAGGTCGAGGACCTTGCCCAGCAGGACCGGGCCGAAGGACGAGACGGTGGCTCGGACCTGGGCCCCCAGCTTGCCGGAGAGGGACAGGAACTCCACCGCGTGGCCGCTGGCATGGTAGTCCAGCCGCATCTCCTGGACCCGCGCCACGACGCCCTTGTCGGTCGGGTCGTTGGGCCCGGCGATGCCGGTCACGTCGCCCTTGATGTCGCTGATGAAGACCGGCACGCCGGCGTCCGACAGCTCGGCGGCCATGATCTTGAGCGTCGTCGTCTTGCCCGTCCCGGTGGCTCCCGCGATCAGGCCGTGGCGGTTGGCCATGGCCAGGGCGAGCTGGACCCGGACGTCGGGCGTGACCTCGCCGTCGAGCATCGGGCAACCGAGGAGGATGCCTGACGCGCTCAGGGCGTAGCCCTGACTCATCGCCTTGACGAACGCGTCCTGCATCGGGATGGCCTCCATGTGCTGGGCGGCGTCTGCGGCGAACGTCGTGCCGCTCGATGACCGACCGCGGGTCGCGGGGCGGGGTGCTTCGGGTATCGTACCGTCAGGGACTGCCCCGCCCGACCCGGGCTGGGACGCAGGCTGGAGGACCGACGGTGAACATCGAGGAAGTCGAGGGCATCGGCCCTGCCTACGGCGACAAGCTCCGGGCGGCCGGGGTGACGACGACGGAAGGCCTGCTGGAGGCGGGCGCGACCCCCAAGGGCCGCGAGGCGCTGGTCGAGAAGACCGGGCTCAGCCACAAGCTCATCCTCGAATGGGTGAACCACGTCGACCTCATGCGCCTCAAGGGCGTGGGCTCGGAGTACTCGGACCTGCTCGAGGCGGCCGGCGTCGACTCGCCCCTGGAGCTCGGTCATCGCAACGCGGCCAACCTGGCCACGACGATCGCCGCGTACAACGAGGAGCACCAGATCGTCCGCCGCGTGCCCACCGAGCACGAGATCGCCGGTTGGATAGAAGAGGCCAAGACGCTGCCTAAGGTCGTCGAGCATTGAGCCTCGACCGAGCCTAGGGCCCGGGCCGGCCTGAGCTTCGGGCCCGCCTGGGCTTCGGCTTGGGGGCCGGCCCCTGGCGAGCGAGCCTGGCGGTCAGCTGATCTTCAGGCTATCGAGCCCCGGCTCACCCGCCGGCCAGCCCAGCTTCTGATCCTCGAGCAGGGCGGCGATGATCTCGCCCACCACGAGGTTGCGGAACCACTTGTGGTCAGCCGGCACGACGTACCAGGGTGCGTTGTCGGTGGAGCACTTCATCAGGGTGTCCCGGTAGGCCGCCGCGTAGTCGTCCCAGCGCGCGCGTTCGGCCAGGTCGCCCTTCTTGAACTTCCAGCGTTTCTCGGGTCGGGCCAGGCGGGCCTCCAGGCGCTCCCGCTGCTCCTCGCGCGAGATGTGGAGGAAGAACTTCGCGATCCGCGTGCCGCTGTCGGTCAAGAGGCGCTCGAAGGCCTCGATCTCCGCGTAGCGGCGCCGCCACACGGGTGCCGGCACCAGGCCGTGGACGCGTACCACGAGCACGTCCTCGTAGTGCGAACGGTTGAAGATGCAGATCTCGCCGCGGGCCGGGACCACCCGGTGGACGCGCCATAGGTAGTCGTGGGCCAGCTCCTTGGCCGTGGGCACCTTGAAGCTGGCCACCCGGGTACCGGACGGGTTGAGACCCTGGAAGACGTGCTTGATCGTCCCGTCCTTGCCTGCCGTGTCCATGCCCTGGAGCACGATGAGGATGGCCGGCGCCTGACCGCTCTGGCCATTGGCCCACAGGCGCGTCTGCTGGTCGCGTAGCCGTTGCACGCTGTCCTTCAACAGGGGCTTGGCCTCGTGCTTGGTCAGCCCGAAGGTCTGGCCGGGATCCAGTGCCCCCAGGTCCACATCGTGGCCGGGTCGGACGCGGAACTCGTCCCTGAACCGGCGGCCCAGTCGCTCCTCGGGGCCCTCATGACCCTTGCCGCCGTCGACCTCCGTGTGGTCCTGCGGGCCGTCGTGCTGCTTGCCCATCGTCGATCGAGTGTACCGGCCCCAGCACCGCTCGGGACCGGGCGGCGCGTTCACATCCCCCTTACATGGACCGCGATCGGCCCTCACATGACCGGCCCAGGGTAGGCGGGTCGGGTCGTCCGACGCAGCAGCATCCCGCACTGGAGGTCCATCGTGGACGACATCTCGAACCCCACCGACACCCAGCCCGCCCATCCTGGCTGGCACCGCCGGACCGCTGGTCTGGCCGGCGGACTCCTCATCGTGGCCGTGACCGCCGGAAGTGTCTTTGCCGCATCGCCGTCCCCGGCCGCATCGCCGGCGACCGCCTCGGCTCCGGCGACCGCCTCGGCTCCGGCGACCGCCTCCGCTCCGGCGGGGTCCGGGGCGCCAGACGCCGCTACCCGCCAGCGGACCGACGCCTGCGCCACCCAGCGAACGGCGGCCAAGGCCGATCCGAGCCTCGACACCCTGCGGACCCTGGGCGACTGCATGGTCGACCACCGCCTCGCCACCCTCACCCGCCTCAGCAGCTCCATCGATAGCGCCGGCCACCTGACGGCCGACCATCGCGCCGCGCTGGTCGCCATCGTCGACCGGACCCACGACGACCTCACCGCCACCCGCACCCGGATCGACGGCGAGACCACGGTCGGGGCCCTCGAAGATGACGTCAAGGCCGTCGTGCAGGACGAGCGGGTCTATCGCCTCGTCGCTCCTCAGGTCCGTCTCACCCGCGGCTCCGATGCGGGTATGGCCGCGGCGGCCAAGCTGGACGCCACGGCCAAGAAGCTCCAGGCGCGCATCGACTACCAGGAGGCCGCCGGCAAGGACGTGCAGGCCGCCCAGGCCGCGCTCGACGACATGCGCCACCAACTGAGCTTGGCTACGGCCCAGGTCGGACCGCTGGCCGGTCACGTCCTGCCGCTGCTGCCGGCTGACTGGAACGACGGTATGGCACGCCCGATCCTCGATGCCGCCCGGTCGTCGCTGAAGGCCGGCCGTGATGAGCTGCTGGCCGCTCGTCGCGACGCCCGGGCCTGCCGGACCGACCTGCGCTAGGACGGCCCATGCGGCGCGTATGCTGGCCGCGTGGAGACCGTCGAGCAGCCTGGCGGGAGGCGCAAGGCCTATCGGCCCCTGGCCCCCGAACGCCGTCAGGCAGCAGCCGAGACGGCCCTCGCGGCCTATCGGCGCGGCGACTGGTTCCTGGCCCACGAGCTGCTCGAACCGGCCTGGATGGGGACGGCCGATCTGGCCGAGCGCGAGCTCTATCAGGGCCTCATCAAGCTCGCCGCCGCGCACGTCCACCAGGTCCGCGGCAACCCTAACGGCGTGCTGAAGAACCTCCTGGGCGCGGACGAGCACCTGGCCCGAGCGGACCCCACCGGCCGCTCGACCTGCACGATGCTCGACCTCGACCTACCAGCCCTGCGGCTGGCTGTGGCGAACCAGGTGGCGGACCTGAAGGCCGGTCGCGCGCTCGAGACGCTAGCCCCCATCGATCTGCCCCGACCGCCTGCCTGACCGCCGGCGGATGGTTCAGCCGAGCTCCTGCGAGGCTCGGATGAAGGCCGTGCCGAGGACCCGCGCCGTGGTCGGGAAGGCGTGGATCGTGTCGGCCAGGAGGTCGATCGAAAGCTCGGCTTTGATGGCCAGCACGGCCTCGTGGATGGCCTCGCTGCTGCCGACGGGCCCACAGATCGCCGCCCCCACCAGCGTCCGCGCGGCCCGGTCGACGACGATCGTGACGTGGCCGAACTCGGTCTCGCTGACGTAGCCCTTGGCACTCTGCGGCACCGACTCCACGAACTCCACAGCGTCGATCCCGTCCGCTCGGGCCTGCTCCACGGTGCGGCCCACGAAGGCCGCCTCGGGATCCGTGTAGGTGCAGCGCGGGATGGCCCGGTAGTCCGGCTTCACCGGCTCGCCGAGGGCCATCCGCACGGCCATCTCCCCCTGGTAGTGTGAGACGTGGGTATGCAGCTCCGGGCCGGCCGGATCGCCGATCAGCCAGACGTGGTCGCGCAGGCGTAGCCGCCCGTCCGGCCGCAGCTCCTGCCGCTCGATGCCGACCGTATCGAGGCCGAGGTCGTCCAACGGGAAGCTGCGTCCGATGGCCAGGAGGATCCGCTGGCCCTCGATCTGGGTGCCGTCGTCGAGATCGATGGCGTGGCGCCCGCCGGTGCCGGCCCCTGCCCGGGCCCGCACGGCGCGGATGCCGGTCCGCACGACGACGCCGTCGCGCTCGAGCCCGGACCGCACCGCCTCGGCATTGCGTGGGTGATCGCGGGCCAGCAGGCGCTCGTTGTGCTCGACGATGGTGACGGGCACGCCGTAGCGCGCGAAGACCTGGGCCATCTCCACCCCGGTGGGGCCGCCGCCCAGGACGATCAGGCTGGCGGGCAGCTCGCGCGTGCTCGTGGCCTCACGGTTCGTCCATGGATGGCAGCCCTCCAGACCGTCGATCGGCGGGGTCTTGCTCGTCGAGCCTACGGCCAGCATGATGTCGCCGCCTGACAGCTCGCGTGTCACGCGGTTCGCCTGGGCGACCAGGACGCGGCCCGGGCCGTCGAGCCGGGCCGTGCCTCGGATGACGGTCCCGCCCGCTTCCTCGAGGGCATGGACGTGGCCGCCATCGTCGGGATAGTCGGTGCCTTCGCGCACGATCATGTAGTCGCGCCGGGCGGAGGCTCGGGCCCAGGGGTAGGCGTCCCCGGCTGCCCCCGCCCCGGAGGCGTGGGCCGCGGCCGCATGGAGCAGCGTCTTCGAGGGCATGCAGGCCCAGAAGGGACAGCTGCCCCCAGCCAGGTCGCGCTCCACGACGGCCACCGAACGCCCTCGGGCGAGGGCCGACTGGGCCGCCGCTTCCCCGGCCGCGCCGGCTCCGATGACGATGAAGTCGTAGGTGTCCATGGAGCCTCCGGTTTGCTGCGGTGAGGCCCCAAGTGTGCCTGCTCAGGACGCGATCGTGACGCCGCTCAGCTTGGCCGGGTCGCCGATGATGTCGACCTCGGTGATACGCCCATGCGCGATGCGGAAGGCGACCACACCGAGGACCGTGCCGGGCCACCCGACCACGAAGCCAGGGCGGCCATTGACCAAGGCCGGCCGACAGGCGGGGGCGAACGACGGCGATCGAGCCAGCAGGGTGCGGGCCACGGCCTCGGCGCCCCTGAGGGGCGGTCGGGCGAGGGGGCCCCGGCCGCCGCCATCGGTGCGCAGGACGACATCCGGATCGAGCAGCGCCAGGAGGGTCGTGAACTCGCCCTCGCGGGCCGCGGCCAGGAAGGCGTCCGCGAGCCGCCGCTCGACGGCTCGGTCGGCGCCGGGCTCCGGACGCGCGGCCCGCACCCGACGCCGGGCGCGGCTGGCCAGCTGCCTCGCCGCGGCGGGCGAACGAGCGACGATGGGCGCGATCTGGCCGAAGGGCACCCCGAAGACATCATGCAGGACGAAGGCCAGACGTTCGGGAGGCGTCAGCTGCTCGAGGACGACCAGGAGGGCCAGGCCCACCTCATCGGCCCGGACCGAGGCATCCTCGGGCGAGTCCTCCCCGGCCACCACCGGTTCGGGCAGCCACGAACCGGCGTAGCGCGCTTGCCGTACCCGGCGGGCGCGCAGCATGTCGAGACAGATGCGGCCCACGACCGTGGTCAGCCACGGTCGCAGCTCCTCCGCTGACGGCAGGGGACCGTGGCGGTCGAGGCGCAGCCACGACTCTTGGACGGCATCTTCGGCCTCGGCCAGGGAGCCCAGCATGCGGTAGGCCACCGAGCGCAGATAGGGCCGCTGCAGTTCGAAGGCCGCGGCGAGGGCCTGTCGGGAGGCCGGTGCGACCGGAGTCGCGGCCGGCCGGATCATCATGTCGTCCATCTTGACCCACAACGGACCGCAGCGGCATGGTGTGACAGCCGGCGGTCACGTTCGCGGCTGGCCGCACGTTCCATGGATGCGTTCGAGCCCTCGATCGCAGCCATCCGGCGCTCGACGCCGGAGGAGGACGAACATGACGATCAGCCAGCCTGATCCGAGCCTCCAGCCCGAGCCGACCAGCCAGCCTGATGCGAGCCTCCAGCCCGAGCCGACCAGCCAGCCTGATCCGAGCGTCCAGCCCGAGCCGGCCGGCCGGTCCCGACCGCCAGCGCGAGCGCCGCGCATCGTGCCGCTCATGGGCCCCCTGGTGCAGCGCCTGATCGGGACGGGCCTGCCCCTCGGCCCCAACGTCCTGCTCACCGTGCGGGGCCGCTCGACGGGGCTGGAGCGCACCGTTCCCCTGGCCCTGCTCGAGAGCGGCGAGCGATGGTTCGTGAGCTCGCCCTATGGCGAGGTCGATTGGGTGCGCAACCTACGCGCCGCGGGCCGGGCCGTGGTGACCCGGCACCGCCGCCGGACCGAGGTCGAGGCCGTGGAGCTGACTCCCGAGGCCGGCGGGGCCGTCCTCCACGCAGCCACCGCGCCGTACCGGCGCTCGGCTCTGGGGAGGCGCCTGATCCGCCTCTTCTACGGCCTGTCGCCCGAGGCCGATCTGGAGGCCTACGTGGCCCAGGCCCGGAGGCATCCGATCTTTGAATTGCGCGTGCACTGAACCCTGCGGTCCTCGCCCGGAACCCTGTAGATTCGTCCTCCCTCAGGCCACCGGATGATGGTCGGGCCGGGAGGCGCCGGGCGAGGCGCGGCGCCATGAGAGCGAAGGAGGCAGGCCATGGACCAGCACCTGCTCGTGCTGCTGGGCACGAAGAAGGGGGCGTTCATCGCGGAGGCCGACCCGGACCGCCGCGCAGACCCTGCTGCGTACCGCCTGCGCGGGCCTTTGTGCGAAGGCTGGCCCATCAACGACTTCCGCCACGATCCCGCGAGCGGGGCGCTCTACGCCGGCGGCGGCAGCCCCTGGTACGGGGCGGCCGTGTGGCGCTCGGACGACCTGGGCCAGACCTGGAGCCACAGCTCCGAGGGGCTGACCTACGGCGACGACGGCCCGGCCATGCGTTCGGTGTGGCAGGTGACCTCGGCCCACGGCGCGCTGTATGCCGGGGTGGAGCCGGCCGGCCTCTTCCGGAGCGATGACGGCGGGGCCACCTGGGCCCACGTCGAGGGCCTGACCAGGCACCCCACCCGCGACTCCTGGCAGCCCGGCAACGGCGGCCTCATCTGCCACACCGTGCTCGCGGATCCCGCCGACGCGCAGCGGATGTGGGTCGGCATCTCGTCCGTGGGCTGCTTCGCCACCGAGGACGGAGGCCGGACCTGGGAGGCCCGCAACACGGGCGTCCGCGCCGACTACATGCCGGACAAGTACCCCGAGACCGGTCAGTGCGTCCACAAGATGGCCCTCGCCGCAGGCCGGCCCGATCGGCTCTACCAGCAGAACCACTGCGGGACCTACCGCAGCGACGACGCCGGCCGGACCTGGGAGTGCCTCGATCCCGGCCTGCCTTCGACCTTCGGTTTCCCCGTCGTGGCTCATCCCCAGGACCCGGACACCTGCTTCACCATCCCCCTCAACGGTGACGACCGAGGCCGCTACTTCCCGGACGCGGCCATGGCCGTCTGGCGGACCCGTGACGCGGGCACATCCTGGGCCCCGCTGCGGGCCGGTCTGCCCCAGCAGGACGCCTACATGGGCGTCCTCCGCGATGGCATGACCCGCGACGACCTGAGCCCCTTCGGCCTGTATTTCGGGACGAGCACGGGCCAGCTGTGGGCCAGTCCCGACGAAGGCGAGCACTGGCACCGCCTGCTCGACACCTTGCCGCCCATCTACTCGGTCGAGACGGCCCTCGTCACGGCCTGAGCGCCGATGGCGACCGTCGTCCTGCCCCGCTCGCTGGTGGCCCTCTTTCCCGGGGCCGAGCGGCGGGTCGACGTCGGCCCGGTGACCTCCGTGGCGGAGGCCATCGCGGCCCTGGATGCCCGCTGGCCTGGCCTCCGCGACCGGATCGTGGAGGAGGGGCCCCGGATCCGGCGCTACATCAACGTCTACGTCGATGGCCAGCCGGCCGAGCTCACGACGCCGGTGCCCCCGACGGGCCTGGTCCACGTCCTGCCGGCGGTGGCAGGGGGCTGACCGACTCGCCGACGCCGCTCGGGTCGAGCGACTCCTCGGTCCCTTCCCTCTGCTGGTTCAGCCCGCCGCGGCCGCCTGGGGTTGGCCCTGGTCCTCCACTTGGGCGGGCATCGTGCGCAGCGTGCGCACGGGCGAGAGGAGGACCGAGAGGAAGGGGAAGCAGCTGCCCACGGCGCCGACGAGGATCGCGCCGTGGACGCCGATGACGGAGGCCACGATGCCGCCCAGGACCGAGCCGATGGGGATCGTGCCCCACACCAGGAAGCGCATCGTGGCGTTCATCCGGCCCTGCATGGACGTGGGGCAGATGGCCTGGCGGAAGCTGACTTGGTTGATGTTGTAAGCCACCGCGCCGAAGCCCTGGAAGAAGAACGCGGTGACGAGGAAGGCCTCGGGAAAGGCCGGTGGGGCGAAGGGCACGAGGAGGGCGGCTACGCCGCCGATGAAGATGGTCCCGATGATCGTCCGCCCCAGCCCGAACCAGGCGGCCAGGCGATTGGCGACGAGGGCCCCGACCAGCGAGCCGATGGAAGCCAGGCCGAAGATGACGCCCACGGTCGCGGCGCTCAGCCCCAGCTCGCGGTAGAGGTAGACCGGCAGGACGCCGAAGGCCACGTTGCCGAAGAGGTTCGAGGACGAGGTCGCCCCGGCGATGCCCCTCAGGTAGGGGTTGCCGAGGACGAACCGGAGGCCTTCCGCGACCTGGCGCCTGAGTGGCTCGCGGGCGACGCCGGCCGCGATGCGGGCCTCCTCCGGATGCGGCTCGGGCTTCCGGATGCGCCAGACGAACAGCGCCGAGAGGACGTAGCTGAGGCAGTCCCCCAGGATGGCCAGGGGCGCGCTGAGGACCGAGATGAGGCCCCCGGCCAGGCCGGGGCCCACGACCTGGGCCGAGGCGCGAGTGGCCTCGAGCTTGCCGTTGCCCTCGACGAGGTCCTCACGCTCGACGAGCGAGGGCAGGTAGGACTGGTAGGCCACGTCGAAGAAGACCGTCCCCAGGCCGGTCACGAAGCCGACGACATAGAGCTGCCAGATCGTCAGGACGCTCAGCTCCCAGGCCACGGGGATCGAGACCAGGGCCGCGGCCCGCAGCACGTCGCCGGAGATGAGGATGGGCCGCCGCCGCAGCTGGTCGACCCAGGCCCCGGCCGGCAGGGTGAGGAGCAGGAAGGGCAGGAACTCGATCGTGCCCAACAAGGCCACCTCGAAGGCCGAGGCGCCGATGAGGACGGTGGCGATGTAGGGGATGGCCAGCTGGCTGACTTGGGTCCCGAACTGACTGATCGTGTCGCCGATCCACAGCTTGCGGAAGTCGATGTGGCCGAAGAGCCCCCAGCGGCCCCAGCGCCGGCCCGCGGGCTCGGGCGGCTGCTGCGGCTCGGTCGCCAGGGTCATCGGCCTTGGGCTCCCGTCGCTCGGCTCAGGCGCCACCGCCCGAGGGCTGGAATGCGGCGAGGAGCAGGCCGTCGCCTACGGGCAGGATCGTGGCCGAGAAGGCGGGGTCGGCAAGGACGGCCCGATCGAAGGCCACGATGGCCCCGGTCGAAGGATCCGCCGGCCGGTCGCCGGCTCGGGCCGCACGGCCGCCCCACAGGACGTTGTCGGCCACGACCAGCGCGCCGGGGGAAAGGCGCGGGCGCAGGGCGGCCAGGTAGGCCGCGTACTCGGGCTTGAGGGCGTCGATGAAGGCCAGGTCGAAGGGGCCCTCGAGGGCTGGCTCGTCAGCCGCGAAGGCCTCGAGCGCGGGGGCGTTGACGACCGTGATCCGATCGTCGGCCAGACCGGCCTGGCGCCACCAGGCCCGGGCCCGCTCGGTCCGGGAGCGGTCGGGGTCGATGGTCACGATCGTCCCGTCGGCTGGCTGGCCGAGGGCCAGCCAGAGCGTGGAGTAGCCGTAGGCCGTCCCGACCTCCACGAGGCGTCGCCGGCCCTGGGCCAGGACGCGCAGGACCCGGCCCGACTCGCGATCGAGGATGGGCACGTGAGGCTGGGCCGCCAGGGCCGCGGCTTCGATGGCCTCGAAGATGGGGCCGACGGGACGGGCCAGCGACTCGATCCAATCGAGGTCGGTCGTGTCAGGGACGTAGCCACGCTGCTTCATCGACGCCACATGCTATCCGGCCGACCCGCGCTCGCATAGTCGCGAACGAAGCGCGGCTCAGGCGCTCGCCCGGAGGACCTCGCCGGGGATGGGCTTGGTGAGTTCGGGGCCCTTGTTGCGGGGGCTGTTGACGGCGGTCGAGACAGGGTAGGCTTCGATGTCGGCGGCGGGGGAGGGCACCAGGAGGCGCTGGAGATCGGCCGCGTCGTGGTCCTGGGGGTCGAGCCAGCGAGCCCAGTCGTGAGGCGCCAGCACGACCGGCATCCGATCGTGGATGCGAGCCATGAGCTCGTTGGCCTGGGTGGTGATGATGGTGCAGGAACGGAGCCAGAGGTCGTTCTTGTCGTCGTGCCAGGCTGACCACAGCCCGGCGAAGGCCAGGGGCAGGCCGTCGCGGCGGCGGATGATGTACGGCTGGTTGGGCCCGTCCTCCTGTCGCAGCCACTCGTAGAAGGCGTCGGCCGGGACGATGCAGCGCTTGTCGGCCAGGGAGCGCTTGAAGGCTCCGCTGCTGGCCACCGTCTCGGCCCGGGCGTTGATCATGCGATTGCCGACGGCTGGGCTCTTGGCCCAGGAGGGGATCAGGCCCCAGCGATACGCCTCCACCCGTCGTGGTTCGTCCGCCTCGGGCTTGACGACGACCCGGACTTGCTGGGTCGGGGCGACGTTGTAGTGGGCCTCCCCGGCGTCCGTGGCCTCGGCCGCCGTCGGCGTCGGCAGGGCGTCGAACAGCTCCGCCAGCTCGGCCGTGGGGCGTTCCTGGGTGAAGCGGCCGCACATGGGCCGCATGGTGGCACAACACCGGGCGCCGGGCCCGGTCAGACGTCCGCTCGGCGTGGCGCCCCTATGGCGTCAGGCGATAGAAGCGAAGCATGTCCAGCGCCGGCTCGTCGAGCCGCTCGAAGCCGCCGAACCCCGCGTCGGTCGCGTAGGATCGGAGTCGATCCGCCCGCATGACCGTGCCCGTCGCCGCCGTCGGACGCTCGGTCATCGCCGCCGGAAGGCAGGTGAAGACGCTGAAGCCGTAGTAGAACCGCTCGACGTCGCTTGCCGGCGCGGTGAATCGGTCTTCGGTCTTCTCCTCGGCGATGAGGGCGATGCCTTCGGGGCGGAGCATCTGCTTGATGGCCGCCAGCACCTCCACGGGTCGCGACAGATCGTGGATGGCTTCGATGACCACGGCCAGGTCGTACAGCCCCGCCGCGGCGGGGTCGGAAGCGTCACGTACCGCGAATGTGACCCGATCGGCGACCCCAGCGTCCGCGGCGTTCGCGCGGGCAAGGTCGATCGAGGACGCATCGAGATCGAAGCCGTCGACCGTCACCTGGGGATACGCTCTGGCGATCGCGATGGCCGCCCACCCGACCCCGCAGGCCACATCGGCGACCCGAGCCGGCGGATCCGCGATGAGCCGCTCGTGGATGGGGCGGATCGCCGGCAGGATCTCCGTCCCGAACGAGCCGACCAGCCAGGGCCGGTTGAAATCGCCCTGGGACTCGATCATGTCGGCGCCGTAGGCGGACCAGTCGACACCGCCGCCCGTCCGGAAGGCGTCAAGGAGCGGCGGTAGCGCTTTGGCGCAGGCCACGACGGCGCGGCCGAGGGGTGCGATCGAGTAGGGGCTCTCAGGGTCCAGCAACGCCTCGGCATGGGCATCGGGCAGGGCGTAGCGCCGACGGTCGGCCGGGGCGGACACGTCGTCCACATCGAGGATCCCGGTCGCGGCTTGTTGCTCGAGCCACTCGCGGGCGTAGCGTTCGTCGATGCCGGCCCGGCTCGCCAGCTCCCCGCTCGTCGAGGCGCCGCCCTCACGGAGGGTCCGATACAAGCCCAGCCGATCGCCGACATAGACGGACAGGAGGTCGAACGCGCCGATGCCCGCCTCGAACAACCGACCGACGAACGCCTCAGGCGTTCGAAGTGACTCGCCGCTGGCCGCCATGCGTGGCCCTCCACAACGGTACGTTGCCTTCAGGGACCTCCGATCCGGGTCGGATCGCTGTGCAGTGTGCGCCTGCATCCCCCTCTGGATGTGCGTCGAGCGAGCAGGAGGGATCGCGAGGCCGTCGTTCGTTGCCTCCTGGACCTATATCCGATA
This sequence comes from Candidatus Limnocylindrales bacterium, assembly GCA_036278755.1. Taxonomy (GTDB): domain Bacteria; phylum Chloroflexota; class Limnocylindria; order Limnocylindrales; family CSP1-4; genus DASUKL01. The sequence goes on from DASUKL010000042.1 coordinate 14,201, forward strand.
AACTCAGTCGGGATTGCCGCACCCACCACGTTCTCGCCGCGGATCCCCAACGAAGCGCTGGGCGATGCGATCGGCAAGCCGCCGCGGCCAAGCATCCGGGCACTCAGGAGTATCGATGGCCGTCAACACGCGCGAAGCCACGGCCGACCGCCGCGCTCAGTTCGACTTCAAGGACGAGATCGCCTACCTGACCGAGACCAAGCGCGGCCTCAGCCGCGAGACCGTGGCCGAGATCAGCGAGATCAAGAGAGAGCCCGACTGGATGCGGGACTTCCGTCTGCGGGCCTACGACCACTTCGTCAAGCGGCCCATGCCCACCTGGACCGGCGGCCTCGATGCCATCGACTTCGACCGGATCATCTACTACCGCAAGCCGTCCGAGCGCGAGGAGAAGTCCTGGGACGACGTCCCGCCCCAGATCAAGCAGACCTTCGAGCGCTTGGGTATCCCCGAGGCCGAGCGCAAGTTCCTGGCCGGTGTCGGGGCCCAGTACGACTCCGAGGTCGTCTACCACTCGGTTCGCCAGGAGCTGGCGTCCCTGGGCGTCGTCTTCATGGGCACCGACCAGGGCCTGAAGGAGTACCCCGAGATCTTCAAACGGCACTTCGCCACCGTCGTGCCGCCGGAGGACAACAAGTTCGCTGCGCTCAACAGTGCCGTCTGGTCGGGCGGCTCCTTCGTCTACGTCCCGGCCGGGGTCGAGGTCCCGCTGCCCCTGCAGGCCTACTTCCGCATCAACGGCGAGAACACCGGCCAGTTCGAGCGGACCCTGATCGTCGTCGAGCCCGGCGCCAAGGTGCACTACATCGAGGGCTGTACGGCCCCCATCTACGCCACCGACTCGCTCCATGCGGCGGTCGTGGAGGTCGTCGCCCTGCCCCATTCCAAGGTCCGCTACACGACCATCCAAAACTGGTCGAACGACGTCTACAACCTCGTCACCAAGCGGGCCCATGCTCACGAGGGTGCGACGGTGGAGTGGATCGATGCCAACACCGGCTCGCGCAAGACGGTGAAGTTCCCCAGCATCTATCTCCGCGGGCGTGGCTCCACGGCCGACGTCATCAGCGTGGCCGTGGCGGGCAAGGGCCAGCACCAGGACACGGGGGCCAAGGCCATCCACCTGGCCCCGGACACCCGCAGCCGGATCGTCAGTAAGTCGGTCTCCAAGGACGGCGGCCGGGCCACCTACCGGGGCCACCTCAAGGTCGCCCCGGGGGCCACGGGAGTCGTGGCCAGCGTGCGCTGTGACGCCCTCATGCTCGACGACGAGAGCCGCAGCGACACCTACCCGTACATCGATATCCAGGAAGATGACACGACCATGACCCACGAAGCCACCGTGGGCAAGATCAGCGCCGACCAGATCTTCTACCTCATGAGCCGTGGGCTGACCGAGAACGAGGCCCAGAACCTCGTCGTCCAGGGCTTCCTCGAGGTCTTCACCAAGGAACTGCCGATGGAGTACGCCATCGAGTTCAACCGCCTGGTGAAGCTGGAGATGGACGGGGCGCTCGGGTGAGCCCAGCCCGAGTCCTGACCGCCGAGCCGACGATCGGCCCCGAGCCGGTGCCAGCCGCCGACGGCCGATGAGCGACCTCCTGCCCCCCGACTTCATCACCCAAGCTGGCGTCCACGCCCGAGCTGCCGCGGCCGGGGAGCCCGATTGGCTCGTGGCCGAGCGGATGGATGCCCTCCAGCGCTTCGGCGAGCTGCCGCTCGAGGTCAATCCCCTCTTCACGCTCTACGTCGACCTCCGCGCCGCCCGGCTGGCCCAGACCGTGCCCTACGAGACGGTCGGCGAGACGATCGATCCGCAGGCCCGCGTGCCGGACGGCGTCGCGGCGCTCCTCGAGGTCCGCGAGGACGCCGTGGCCGCCCGGTCCCTGTCCGCCGAGACCCAGGCCGCCGGGGTCGTCGTCGACACCTTCGCCAACGTCCTGCGCGATCGGCCGCAGCTCATCCGCGACGTCGTCGCGGGCGGGGAGAGCCTGCCCGCCGACGACAAGCTGGCCCAGCTCGCTCGAGCCGCATCCGTGGTGGGGGTCGTGGTCCACGTCCCGGCCGGGGTCGAGCTCGCGGAGCCCATCGTCGTCCGCTGGGCCGTGGGCGCGGGCGGTCGCGCGCTGGTGAGTCGGACGGTCGTCTCGCTGGGCGCCGGGGCGCACGCCCGACTCTTCGAGGAGCAGATCGGATCCGGGGCGGCGAACGGCAGCCAGGCCCTCTGGTCGGGCACCCTGGAGGTGGCCCTCGGCGAGGACGCGACGCTCGACGTGGCCGCCGAGCAGGACCTGCCCGCCCACGTCGTCAGCTTCGTCAACCGGCGGGCCAACCTGGGCCGGAACGCGACGCTACGCTGGGCCCTGGCTCACGTCGGCGGCCTCGTCAGCAAGTCGCGGATCGACAACCGGCTGGTGGGCCGGGGGGCCAGCGTGCGCCAGGTGGAGATCGGCTTCGGCGGCTCCAACCAGGTCTTCGACCTGACCAGCTACACGACCCACGTCGGCGAGGACACGACCGGGGACCTGCTCAGCAAGGGCGTCTTCCAGGATCGCTCGCGCGGCTTCATGAAGGGCATGATCGAGATCGACCGCAGCGCCCATGGCACGGACAGCTTCCTGGGCGAGTTCGGGATGCTGCTCGACCGCAAGGCGCGCTCCGTGACGATCCCCAGCCTGGAGATCGACCAGCCCGACGTGCGCCGCGCCGCCCACTCCAGCTCGGTGGGGCCGATCGACGAGACCCAGGTCTTCTACCTCATGACCCGCGGCATCCCCGAGGACGTGGCTCGCAAGGAGGTCGTCTTGGGCTTCCTCGAACCGGTGGTGGCCCGCATCCCGCTCGAGGGCGCGCAGCAGCGCCTGCGGACCCGGCTCGACCGCAAGTGGTCGGAGGCCCGGGCGGCCGCACCGGCGGGGGCTTCAGGTTCGGGCCAGGCTTCGGCGCCGAAGTCAGGCTCGTCGTCGGGCGAGGCGGCGGCCTGAGCGAGGTCGAGCCTGGCGCGATGGAAGCTTCAGGGGGCCCGGCTGCGGCGGTGGCCACCCGGCAGGTCGACGTGGCGGCCGTGGACGACGTCGCCCCGGGAACGATGCTCATGGTCCAGGTCGACGGCACGGACATCCTGCTGGTCAACCTCGAGGGCACGATCCGGGCTTACCAGGGCATCTGCAGCCACGAGTACTTCGAGCTCGACAAGGGCTTCCTGACGGGCGACTCGCTCACCTGCGCCCTCCACCTCTCGCGCTTCGACCTCTTCACCGGCGAGGCGCTCGACCCCCCGGCCGAGCTGCCCCTGGCCATGTATCCGGTCACCATCGTCGACGGCCGCGTCCTCCTCGACCTCCCCGCCGCAAGCCCGATCCCGGTCAACGAGTAGCCGGCGGTCCGGCGACCGTATCCGCCCCAACCGCCTTGACCGAGGTCGGGGGCGGTGGTAGACCAAGCCCGATGCAGGAGCGCCCGAACCGACCCACGCCCTGGCCGCCCCCCAGGCCATCGACAGACCCGACGCCGACCATGCCCGAGGCCCTTCCGGCGACCGGGCGATGGGTCCAGCCTCGGCCGCTGGACGTGAGACTCGGGCTCATCGGCGGGCTCAGCGTGGCCGTGATGCTGATCGTCTCGACCGCCGCCCGCAGCCCTGGCGACATCGGCGCCGTGCTCGAGACGCTGGTGGCGACCCTGGTCCCGGTCGGCCTCGTCGCGTTCCTGGCCGCCCGAACGAACCGCCGCAGGGCCGGCCCGAGCGACGTGCCCTGGTCCCCGCCGCCCGTCAGCGGCAAGGGATAGCCCGGTGCCAGGAGGAGTCGCCAGGCTCGATGTGGCCGCCCTGCTAGGCTCGATGTGGCCGCCCTGCTAGGCGCGATGTGACCGACCCGCCAAGCCTGACCTTGCCGCTCCACTCGCCAGTGTTTGCTCCCAGCGAATGGGTGGACGCGCTACGGGTCGGGCGACCCGGGGATCGTGCAGGCCGCGGGGCCCGGGTTTGCTACCAGCGAATGGAGCGGGGCCGAAGGTCACCTCAGGCCCCGCAAGACGCTCTGCCGTCGTGAAGCATTCGCTGAGCGCAAACGGATCCCTCCGACGTGGCTCGATCGGCGACAGGTGCCCTCGTCGGACCCATGCTCTTGCCACGCAGCGCATCGGGTGGCCCCGCTGACCCGTCGCCGGCGCTCCGGTGGGTCGGCAGCCGGGGCTGGACTCAGTCGGTGGCGAGTGGCGCCAGTCCGGCGCGGACGTCCTCGGGTAGCTTCGTGGGGCGGCCGTTCTCGTCGACCCGCACGCAGGTGTGGCGGCCGGTGACGCATAGCTCGTCGCCGCGGGTGATCCGCCAGAGGTAGGTGATCGAGGTCCTGCCCACCCGCTCGGGGCGGAGGGCGATCTCGACCTCGTCATCGAAGACGAGGACCTTGAGGTACTCGACCTCCACGCGGCGGCGGGGATAGTGGATCCAGTCGCCGGTCAGGCCCAGCTTGCGGCGCAGCCCGACCTCGGCCTGCTCGACCCAGCGGAAGACGGCCGTGAAGTGGATCCGCGCCCCGGCGTCGGTGTCGATCCAGGCGACCCGGGTCTGCTCGCGATGCCAGCCGTCGTCCATGCTCGCATTGTGGCAGGTAGGATGCGAGGGGCGACCGACGCACGCCCAGGCCCAGCCCGAGACGCGAAGGAGGAACGCACGCCGTGCCCCTGACGGCCGACCTCCTGGCCGGGCTGCGCGACCTGCTCGGCGACCGCCTCAGGACCGACGATGCGGCGCTGGCGGCGTGGTCCCACGACGCCTCGATCGTCGAGCGCCAGCCCGCGGCAGTGGCCATCGTGAAGAGTCGCGAAGAGGTGAGCCAGGCCGTCCGGTGGGCCCACGAGACGGGCACCCCGGTCGTCACGCGGGGCGGTGGGACGAGCCTGACCGGCGCCGCCGTGCCCGGCGTCCCGGAGGTCCTGGTCCTCGACCTCTCGGGCCTCGATCGCATCGTGGCCATCGACGGACAGGATCTCGTGGCCGATGTCGAAGCAGGTGTGGTCACGGCCGACCTGGCTCGGGCGGCGGAGGCTCAGGGCCTGCTCTATGCGCCCGACCCCGCCTCCCTCGAGACGAGCACGATCGGCGGCAACCTGGCCACCAATGCCGGCGGGGCTCGCGGCCTCAAGTACGGCACGACCCGCCATCAGGTCCTGGGCCTGGAGGTGGTCCTGGCCGACGGGAGCGTCCTCCAGACCGGCTCGCGGACGGCCAAGAACGCCACCGGCTACGGCCTGGCCCACCTCTTTGTCGGCAGTGAGGGGACGCTGGGGGTCATCACGCGGGCCCTCCTGCGCCTCATCCCGCGGCCGCCTGCCGAGCGGACGGTGATGGCGGCCTTCGCGACCCCCGAGGCGGCCGCCGCGCTGGTCGGCCGCATCCTGGCTGCCGGCATCCTGCCCGCCTCCGCCGAGCTGATGGACGGCTTCTGCCTGCGGTCGGTCGAGCGCCTCGCCCCGAGCGGGCTGCCCCAAGGTGCCGAGGCCCTGCTCCTCCTCCGTCTCGACGGCACGGAGCTGGCCGCCACGGAGGCCCAGGAGGTCGTCGCCGAGCTGTGTCGAGGGAGCGGCGCGACCGAGGTCCGCCTGCCCCGCGATCGGACCGAGGACGAGCGGCTGTGGGCCGCGCGACGCTCCGTCACCGGCGCCCTCGAGCAGGTCGGCCCGGCCAAGTTGGGCGAGGACGTGGTGGTGCCCCGCGGCCAGGTGGCGGCCATGCTCCACCGCGTGGCAGCTGTCGCCGAGCGACACGGCCTGCCCATCGCCGTCTTCGGCCACATCGGCGACGGCAACCTTCACCCCAACATCCTGTTCGATCCGGCCCGGCCCGACGAGGTGGCCCGGATGCGCGCCGCCGCGGGCGAGCTGTGCCAGGCGGCACTGGACCTCGGCGGCCTGCCCTCCGGGGAGCACGGCATCGGCGAGTTGAAGAAGGACCTCCTGCCCCTGGCCCTCGACCCGGCCGCCCTGGACCTCATGCGGGCCCTGAAGTCCAAGCTCGACCCGGCCGGGATCCTCAATCCGAGCAAGGTCTTCCCCGATGGACGGAGCCTCATCCAGCCGCCGCCCGACGCTCGCCCGGCCGCCAGCCTCTTCGGCCCCCTACCCGACCCGTAGCCCCGAGACAGGCCCGACCTGCCAGCCGAGCCCCCGCAGGTCTCCTAGCCTGACCCCTGGGCCCTTCGGAGGACCGCCGCGGCGAAGACGAGGTCGGCCAGGCCGACGCCCAGGTGGGTCACCAGCACCCGGCCCCGAGGCGGGCGCGGCGCGCGGTGGAGGAGCGCCTCGCCCAGGGTGAGTGGCGGATCGGGATAGCCGCTCAGCCAACCCTCGGCGCGCACGGCCAGGAACTGGGCCCGCTCGTCCGTGGCGAAGACGGCCGCTCCGGCGGCCACGCTGGCCGGGAGGCTCATGTCGTAGTCCACGGCCACGATCGTGGCATCCGGCGCCAGCCAGGTCGCGTCGAGGGCCTGGCGAGACTCCGGCGGGCCGAACGAGACGAGGGTCACGACGACCTCGGCGCCGTCGACGGCCTCGCGGGCGGAGGCGACCGCCTCTGCCGCGCCGATGCCGCCCGTCTCGCCTGCCTCCTCGGCCACTGCCTCGGCTCTGGCTCGCTGACGATCGAAGATGCGGAGCCGGGCCCCGGGCAGGAGATGGCCCACGATAGGGATGTGGCTGCGAGCCTGGGCGCCGGCGCCGAGGATGCCGACGTTGACGGCCGTACCGGCGGCCGGCCCGAAGAGCCGGAGTGCCACGCCGCTGACCGCGGCCGTGCGCTGGGCCGTGATCGGTCCGCCGTCGAGGACTGCTCGGACCCGGCCCGTGCGCGGGTCGTTGAGGAGGACCGTGGCCCCGATGGCCGGCCAGCCCGCCTCGGCGTTGGCCGGGAAGCCGGTCACCCACTTGAGGCCCAGGAGGTCCTGGGCCCCGGAGGGGTCCGGCCCGCCGAGCCAAGCTGGCATGGCGTGGGCGAAGGAGTCGGTGGCTCGGGCTTCAAGGCCCACCTTGGGCGGCAGCCGGGCCGTGCCGTCGGCCAGGGCCCGCATCGCTCGCTCGGCCAGGGTCAGGCGCTCCTCGGGGTCGGGCATGGCGGCCTCGACCGCGGCGGCGTCCAGGATCGTCAGAGGCTCCATGGCCGTCGAGTCTAGGCCCTGCCGCCCACGCCGATCCGACGGCCTGATTACCATCACGGCGTGACGCCCGCCGAACTCGAGACCAGCCTGGCCAACCTCAAGCTGGAACGTGACGCCATCGTCCTTTACGACCGCCTGGCGGCGCTGGAACGTGACCCCCGCCGCGGCGATGCCTTCCGGACGATCGCCGCCAACGAGCGCCGCCATGCTGGCATCTGGGCCGATCGCCTGACCGCCGCGGGCGCCGTCGTGCCGCCGGTGGGCGGTCCGCGGGCTCGCATCCGCTTCATCCTCCTCGTGGCCCGCGTCTTCGGCACCCGCTCCGTCTCCGACCTCGTCCAGGCCCTCGAGGGCGACGAGGAAGAGGCTTACCTCGACCAGGACGATCCGCGGGTCGCCTCGATCGTCGAGGACGAGCGCGAGCACGCGGCCATCTGGAAGCGCCTCTCTGAAAACGACGCCGGCGCCGTGGCCGTGGCCGCCACGGCGTCACCCGCCCTGGCCGGAGTCGGTGGGGTGCTGCGCCCGACCAGCCCGCAGGGGCTCGCCGGCGGCGAGGAGGAGGAGCTGGAGGGACCAGCCCGCAGCGAGGCCTGGCATCGGGCCGGCCAGTCGGGCACCTTGCGGGCCACGATCTTCGGGGTCAGTGACGGGCTGGTCAGCAACCTCTCCCTGGTCATGGGTGTCGTCGGAGCCACGGCCGACAATCAGGTCGTCGTCCTGGCCGGCATCGCCGGCCTCCTGGCTGGAGCCTTCTCCATGGGGGCCGGCGAGTGGATCAGCATGACCAGCCAGAAGGAGCTCTTCGAGCGCCAGATCGAGCTCGAGCGCGAGGAGCTGCGGATCATGCCCGAACAGGAGGAGGCGGAGCTGGCGGCGATGTATCGCCGCAAGGGCATCTCGGCCGGCGAGGCGCGCCGGCTAGCGGCCCAGCTCATGCAGGACCCCGACGTGGCCCTCGACACGAAGGCCCGCGAGGAGCTGGGCCTCGACCCGGACGAGTTGGGCTCTCCCTGGGGCGCTGCCACCAGCTCCTTCCTGGCCTTCACCGGGGGCGCCTTCGTGCCCCTGGTGGCCTTCCTGGTGAGCCACGGCACGCCGGCCTTCGTGGCCTCCCTGGTCCTCTCGGCCGTGGCCCTCTTCCTGGTGGGCGGCGGCGTCAGCCTTCTGACCGGCAAGAGCTTCCTGTGGAGCGGCCTGCGGCAGGTGATCATCGGCCTGGCCGCGGCGGCCGTGACCTACGGCGTGGGCACGGTCATCGGCGTGGCCGCGGGCTGAGCGGCTGATCCGATGCCTTCCTGGCGAGCCCTCCTGGCAGCGGCCGTCCCGGGCGCCATCATCTTCGCCGACTTCACCTTCTGGATGGCCTTCTCGCCGGGCTTCGCCCTGGCCGTGGGGCTCGTCGTCTCGGTGGCCACGCTGATCGTGACACGCCTCCTTTACGACGACGCCGGCGACGAGGCCCGAGCCTGGGCCGAAGCCGCCCCCGACCTGGCCGAGGCTGTCGACCCGACCGGGAAGGGCCGATGACCGGCCCCGAGCTCCTGGTCGCCCTGGTGGCCGAGGGCCTGCCGGCGGAGCGGGCGGTTCGAGCCAGCGCCAGCGGCTGGTCCAACGGCCCCGGCGATCGGTATGGGCTCCACGCCCACGAGTACGACAAGGTCCTCGTGGCCGACGCCGGCTCGATCGCCTTCGAACTGCCCGACCGAGGCACCTCGGTCACGCTCGAACCGGGTGGTCGGCTGGAGCTGCCGGCCGGCACGCGGCACGCGGCGTTGGTCGGCCCGCGCGGCGTGTCCTGCCTGGAGCTGCATCTGCCGGCCGGATCGTTGGGTCTGCTCGCCGAGGCGCATGGGGTGGCCGCCGGCCGGCCAGCTCCCCAAACCGACAGCCAGGCCGCGACGTAGCCCATGTCGAGGGTCGCCCCGAAGCACTCCGACGCCGAGCTGATGGCGCGCGTCGTGGCCGGCGACGAGGAAGCCCTCGGGGCGCTGTACGACCGCCACGCGCCGGCGATCCAGCGGGTCGCGTTCCGGCTGCTGGGCGATCGGGGTCTGGCCGAAGATGTGGTACAGGAGACGATCCTGGCACTGTGGAACCGAGCCGAGCTGTTCGATGCCCGAGTCGCCTCGCTGCCGGCCTGGCTGCTGACGATCGCCCGCAACCGGGCCCTCGATCGGCTGCGGGCCCGGGCCCGGCGGCCGAACGCCATGGCGCTCAGTGCGGTCGTGGCCGGGAGCACGGACGAGCAGGGCGCCCTGGAGCGGCTGCTGGCCGGCGGCGACCTCCTGGGCAGTGCCGTCGCCGCGGACGCGGATCCGGCCGCCGCGCTCGACGCCACCTGGCTGCGCGCGGTGGTCCGCGACGCCCTGGCCGGCATGCCCCAGGCTGAGCGTCAGGCCATCTGGCTGGCCTACTACGAGGACCTCTCCCAGTCGGAGATCGCGGCCCGCCTGGGCTGGCCGCTGGGCACGGTCAAGACGCGCACCCGGCGCGCCCTGGCCCGCCTGCGGGGCATCCTGGCCACCAGCCTGGGCCCGGATCTCGGAGCCCAGGTCGGCGTGCTGGCTGAGGAAGGCAGTGATGGACCGCCCTGAGTCCGGCTCGACGACGCTCGACCACGCCGAGGCCCGCGAGCAGCTCGACGCCCTGCTCCTCGAGCGTGGCAGCCTGACCACCCTGGGCGACGATCCGTCGGCCGCGGCGCAGGCCCTGCGGGCCCACCTCGCGGTCTGTCCGCCCTGCCGCCGCGAGCTGGCGGCCGTGCAGACCACCGGCCTGCTGCTGGCCAACGCGGCCCCGGACGACCTGCCCCTGCGGCCCGAGCTGCGGTCCCGGGTCCTGCAGGCCGTGCGCCAGACCGGCGCGGCCCGCCCGAGCGCAGGGCCGGCCCCGGAGCGTCCACTCCGGGTCAGTGACGAGACCCGAGCCCGCAAGTCCTGGCTCGGCCTCTGGTCCGGCGGGCAGTTGGCGGCCGGCCTGGCCGCGACCGTGGCCGTGATCGTGCTCGTCGGAGGCCTTCTCCTAGGGCGCGGTCTCATGCAGCAGCGCGACGCGGCGAGCGCCCAGTTGGCCGCGCTGACCCACGTCACCACGGCCGCCGATCGGCTCCTGGCCACCCCGGATCATCGCCAGATGACGCTCCACGATCCCTCCGGGGCGGCGGGGGGAACGGTGCTTTTCGACCCCGACAGCGGCGAGCTGCTGGTCTTCAGCGCAGGGCTGGGGACCGAGGCCGGCGGCGAGCCCTACGACTGCTTCGTGGAGCATGGAGGCCAGCGCACCCGGATCGGCTGGATGGAGGCCGCCGGCGGCGTGGCCTACTGGGTCGGGGGCCTGCCGGCGGGCACGACCCTGGCCTCCGGCGACCGCTTCCTGGTCGAGACCGACGATCCGGGGGCCACGCCGGCCCTCAGCGGCACGCTCTGACGGCCGGCAAGCTCGGGCCGCCCGCCGTGCCCTCCTCCGGGCCGCGCGGCGGCGGTCGGGTGCCGCGCAGCGGCAACCAGGTGCCGCAGGCCCAGGTGACGGCCATGTTCGACGGCATCGCCCCGGTCTATGACCGTATGAACACCGTCATGACCGCCGGCCTGGACGGCCGCTGGCGCCGCCTGGCCGTCCGGGCGACCGGGCTACGACCCGGCCAGGCGGCGATCGACGTGGCCTGCGGCACGGGCAAGCTTGCCCTGGCCCTCACCGGACTGGTCGGGCCCCAGGGTCGGGTGGAGGCGGTGGACCTCTCGCCGGCCATGATCGATCGGGCCCGGGCCGTCGCCGGGAGCCTGCCCCAGCTTCGGTTCGCCGTCGCCGACGCGTTGGCCCTGCCCTTCCCTGACGCGACCTTCGAGGCCGCGACCATCGGTTTCGGCCTGCGCAACCTGCCTGACTTCGAGGCCGGCTTCCGTGAGCTGGCCCGAGTCGTCAAGCCGGGCGGACGGGTCGTCTGCCTCGAGCTCTCGCTGCCGCCGTCCCGGCCCTGGGCGCGCCTCTACCACGGGCTCTTCCGGCGCACCGCACCGAGCCTGGCACGTCTGGCAGGCGGCGGTCGCCAGGCGGCCTACGCCTACCTGCCGGCGTCCCTCGACGACTTCCCCGACGCGGCGGCCCTGGCCGCCACGATGCGTTCAGCCGGGCTGACCGAGGTGCGCTTCCGGCGCCTCGCGACGGGCATCGTCGCCCTCCATGTGGGCCTCGTCACTCCCCAGGCGGATGTCGTCACGCCGTAGACCTGCGTCCTCGCCCGGTAGAGCTGCCGCGTCGACCCGTGGGCCTGCGGCATCGCCCGCGCCCGAATAGGCAGCCGGCCCGAGCTCGTCGTCGGGGGTCAGGAGCGGCCCCTCGCCGTCGAGGTAGCGGCGATGGAGCTCGAGGATCTGGGCCACCAGCTCGGGCGGCGCCTCGCCGTCGCCCTGGACGATCGTGCGGCTGATCCAGGCTGCTTCGGCCGCCTGCTCGTCAGCGGCCACGTCGTCCTCGGTGCGGCGGATGCGCCCGGCCAGCAGCCAGTAGACGGCCACGCCGACCCCCAGCCCGACGAAGAACAGCCACCAGCCCCATGCGTCGTTCATGCCGCCCGAGTATAGGTGGGCCGCTCGCCCCGTCGGTCCGGCCGGTATGCTCGGCGGCGTGCCTCACCTCCTCCTTGGCTGGCTGGCCGTCCTGCCCTCGCCGGCCAGCAACATCGCCCTGCAGCTCGGCCCGCTGGCCATCCCCTGGTACGGCGTGGGCTACGCCATCGCCCTGGCCCTCGGCACCTGGCTGACCGCGCGCCTGGCCCGGCAGCGCGGGCTCGACCCCAACCACGTCATGGACGGCCTTCTGGTGGTCGTCATCTGCGGCCTCATCGGGGCCCGGCTCTATCACGTCATCGACCAATGGCAGCTTTACCAGGACGACCTGTTGGCCATCGTGTTGCCGCCCTATTCCGGGCTGGCCCTCTATGGCGGGGTGATCGGCGGCATCGTCGGACTGGGCCTCTACACCCGCCACCGGGACATCCCCTTCCGCCGCTGGGCGGACACGGCCGTGCCGGCCCTCTTCTTCGGCCAGGCCATCGCCCGCTGGGGCAACTACGCCAACCAGGAGCTGTACGGCCCACCCACCGATGCCCCCTGGGGCATCGCCATCGACTGCGCCCATCGCGTGGCCGAGTTCGCCTGTCCGCCCCTGGGCACGGTCCCGGTCGATGCCGGCTTCCAGCCGCTGTTCCTCTACGAGTCGTCGATGACGTTCCTGGGGGGCCTGGTGGCGCTGCTGCTCCTGGTCCGCTTCAGCGCCCGACTCAAGGACGGCGACGTGATGGCCCTCTGGCTCATCTGGTACGGCCTGCTGCGGACGTACCTGGAGACGTTCCGTCTGGCCTACGACTTCACCTTCTTCGGGGTCCCGGTGGCCATCCTGCTGGGCATGGGCGCGGCCATCGTGGGCGTGGCCGTGCTGGCCTGGAACCATCGCGAGCGCCCCCGGCCGCCACTCGAGCCCGATGCGCTGGAGCCCGACGAGCCCGAGCCCGACGAGCCCGAGCCCGAGGAGCCCGAACCAGAACCCGCGCCCGAGGAGCTCGAACCCGAACCCGAGCCCGAGCAGCCCGAACCAGAGCCTGCCGCGCCCGACGCTCCCGAGCCGAACGCCTGATCGTGGACCCGGGCACCGACCTCGGTATCTTCCTCATCAGCGTCAGCGCCGGGGTCCTGGGCGCCCTGGCCGGCATCGGCGGAGGCATGCTCGTCATCCCCGCCCTGACCGTCCTCTTCGGGGTCGACATCCACCTAGCCATCGGGGCCAGCATCGTGTCGGTCATCGCTACCTCCTCCGGCGCCGCGGCGGCGTACGTCCGGGATCGCCTGACCAACCTGCGGGTGGGCATGTTCCTCGAGCTGGCCACGACCGTCGGCGCGGTCTGCGGGGCGCTCCTCTCGGCCATCGTGGCCGCGGCCGTGCTGTACCTCATCCTGGGCCTCGTCCTGCTCGTCTCCGCCGCCCAGCAGGTGACCCGACTGGGTGAGGAGCTGCCGCCCGACGCCCCGGCCTCGCCGCTGGCGGAGCGCCTTGGCCTCTCGGCCTCCTACCCCGACGCCCAGATGGGCGAGGTGGCCTATCACGCCCGTCGCGTGCCGCTCGGCTTCACGCTGATGCTTGGGGCCGGCCTCATCTCGGGGCTCCTGGGGATCGGCTCCGGCGTCCTCAAGGTGCTGGCCATGGACGGGGCCATGCGCCTGCCGATGAAGGTCAGCACGGCCACCAGCAACTTCATGATCGGGGTCACGGCGGCCGCCTCCGCAGGCATCTACCTGGGGCGAGGCGACGTGGACGTGGCCATCGCCACGCCCGTGGCCGTGGGCGTGTTGTGTGGCGCGCTCCTGGGGGCCCGGGTCCTCGTCCGGCTGCGCAACCGGCAGGTGAGGCTGATCTTCCTGCCCGTCCTCCTGATCGTGGCAGGGTCCATGCTGGCCAAGGGCCTGGGCCTCGGATGACGGCACCGCGCGCGCCGGTGACGGGACCGCAGGCGCTCTCCGTACCGCCTCCCCCCGCACCGGGCGCCTCGCCCCAGGCAGAGGAGATGCGGGTCCTGGTCGCGCGCGTCCTGACCGCGGGCATCATCGTCAGCGCGGTCCTTCTCATCGCCGCCCTGGCCAGCGCGCTGGCCCTGGGCTGGGGCGGATCGCTCCTCGGCCGGCCGGTCGTGACGGCCAGCCTCACCGACTTCGGCGGCCTCATCGATGGCCTGGGCGCCCTGCGGCCAGCGGCCATCGGGCAGCTCGGCCTGCTGGCCCTCGTCCTCACCCCGGTCACGCGGGTGGCCGCCTCCATCCTGCTCTTCGGGCTGGAGGGCGATCGGACTTACGTGCTCATCACCGCGGCGGTCCTGGCCATCCTCCTGGCCAGCCTGCTCTTCATCCGCTGAGCCGCGGGAACCGCAGGGCCTCTCAGGGCGTCCCGAGCGACATGGGCGATCGACATCCCGGTCCCGTTCGCGCCGCTCTCGTCAGCCTCGTGCCGCTGGCCGTGGCCCTGGTCCTGACGGCCTGCAGCGGCCTGGCTGGTGGCCCGGGGGTCGGCTCGCCGTCCGGGTCGGGCGGCTCGCTCCCCGGCCATTTCTCCGGTCGGCCGATCATCAGCCCCACGGCCCATCCGGTGCCTGCCGGCGGCACCTATCTCTCGATCGGCGTCGAGGTCGACGGCACGGCCAAGGCCCTGGTCAGCGGCACGACCATCAGCCTGACCTTCAGCGACGACACCGTCCGCGCCTCCGCGGGCTGCAATACGTTCGGGGCCAGCTATCGGCTCGACGGTCAGAAGCTCGTCGTCAGCGGCGGGGCCTCGACGGCCATGGGCTGTGACGGACCGCGGATGGACCAGGACGTCTGGTTCTTCGACTTCCTGCAGGCCGGGCCGACCCTGAGCTGGCCGGACGTGAAGCACCTCGCCCTCACCGGCAGCTCCAGGAGCGGCGGCTCGACCGTCATCCGCCTGGCCGATCGCGAGCTGGTGGAGCCGGACCAGCCGCTCACCGGTCGCACCTGGGTCCTGGACGGGCTGGTCAGCGGCCAGACGGCGTCGAGCGTCCCCAGCGGCGTGAAGGCCAGCATCGACTTCAAGACCGACGGGACGTTCGACTTCGACTCCGGCTGCAACGCCGGGGGCGGGCGGTTCGTGGCCACCGGGGCGTCGGGCGACAGCGGCTCGCTGGCCTTCTCGGGCATCCTGTCCACGACCATCGCCTGCCGCGAGCCCCAGGCCTTGGTCGAGGGCGCGTTCCGAGCCGTCGTGCGCACAGGCACCACCGTCAGTTACACCATCCAGGGCAGCCGACTGCGGCTCGCGGCCGGCGATCAGGAGCTCGACTTCCGATCCTGAGGGGCGGGTCCCGCGCTGGACCCGCCCGGTCGCCGATCCTCGAGCTCGCCCGGGTCCCGCGCGCTGAGGGCGGCGGCGCCACGGCTGGACCGGCCAGAACCGCACCTATACTCGGCCGCGATGCGCTACGCCGAGTCCATCCTCGACCTCGTGGGTGGGACGCCGCTCGTCCGACTGTCCCGTGTGACGCGCCAGCTCGGGCCGGCGGCGGCCCAGCCCCTGCTTCTGGCCAAGCTCGAGATGCTCAATCCGGGCGGCTCGGTCAAGGACCGCATCGGGCTGCCGATGATCGAGGCTGCCGAGCGCGCCGGCCTGCTCCGGCCCGGTGGCACGATCGTCGAGCCCACGAGCGGCAACACCGGCCACGGCCTGGCCATCGCCGCGGCCCTCAAGGGCTACCGCTGCATCTTCGTCATGGCCGACAAGCAGTCGGCCGAGAAGCAGGCCCTCCTCCGAGCCTACGGGGCCGAGGTCGTGCTGTGCCCCACCAATGTGCCGCCCGAGTCGCCGGAGAGCTACTATTCCGTGGCCGCGCGCCTGGCCCGCGACATCCCCGGCGCCTTCAGGCCCGATCAGTACTGGAACGCCGAGAACCCGCGGGCCCACGAGGCCACGACCGGACCGGAGATCTGGGCCCAGACCGAGGGCCGGATCACCCATCTGGTGGCCAGTGCCGGGACGGGCGGCACGATCAGCGGCGTGGCCCGCTATCTGAAGGCGCAGCAGCCCGCCGTCCAGGTCATCGGCGCCGACCCGGAAGGCAGCGTCCTGTCCGGCGACACGGCGCGGCCGTACCTCACCGAGGGCGTGGGGGAGGACTTCCTGCCCGGGACGTTCGATGCGACGGTGGTCGATCGCTGGGTGCGGGTCAGCGACCGAGACGCGTTCGCTGCGGCCCGCCGCCTCACCCGTGAGGAAGGCATCCTGGCCGGCGAGTCTTGCGGCACGGCCCTCGTGGCTGCCCTGGACGAGGCCGGCCGGCTGCTGCGCGACGAGCCCGAGCGGGCCGCCGAGGCGGTCATCGTCGTGATCCTGCCCGACGGCGGACGAAATTACCTCTCGAAGTTGTACGACGACGAATGGCTGCGGAAGAACGGCCTGCTGGCGCCCAGCGGCCCGGTCGTCCGGGTGGCCGACGTGCTGCGCCATCGGCATCAGGCCGGGCTGCCGGCCGTCGTGCTGGCCCGCAGCGCCCAGCGCGTCGGCGAGGCCATCGCCACGCTCCAGGAGTTCGGCATCAGCCAGATGCCGGTCTCCGAGGCGCCCGAGGGGGACGAGGCCATCGGAGCCATCGTCGGCTCCATCAGCGAGAAGGGCCTCCTCGATCGGGCCTATCGCGACCCCGCCATCGTCGAGCGCACCGTGGGCGAGATCATGGACCGGCCGCTCCCCGTGGTCGAGGCCTCGACCCCGCTAGACGACGCCTTCGCCCTCCTCTCCGAAGGCGCCCCGGCCCTCGTAGCCTGCGACGGCGACCGCGCCGTGGGCGTCGTGACCAAGCTCGACCTCCTGGAGCTCCTGGCCCACCGCCCGAGCGCCTAGCGTATGGCGGCAGGGCGTGAGCCGCGTCCGCCGTCGCTCCCATCGAGCGTCGTAGCTCGAGCGGAGGGCATCGTCGGCCCGATCGAGCGCGTGGAGCGCCTGGGCGGCCTGAGCGGCGGTGTCGTGCGGCTGATCGGGGCCGCTGGATCGATCCTGGTCAAGGCTGACCCTGACGGCAACGAAGCGGGTTTCTACCGACATGCCGCCGGCGCGCTGTCTCGGGCTGGTGTCACCACCCCTCACTGCCACGTGGCCGCGCGGCACGGGCAGGCCTGGTGGCTGCTTCTCGAGGACGTCCCGACGCCATTGCCTCAGGGGCGGTGGCTGGCCGATCCTGCAGTCCTCACCGTGCTGGCTCGTCTTCACAGCAGCACGAACGTCTGGTCCGGGTCATTTCGTCCGGTGTGGTCCTCGGCGATGACCGACGCGGCGTTGGTGGGCACGTCCGAACCGAGCTTGGGACAGCTCCGCGAGGCCCTGGGCCACCTCCGACGCGAGGCGGAACAGATGGGTCTGTTCGAGCCTCGGTCGCCGATCTCCGGCGATCCCAACCCGCTGAACTGGGGTCTTCACAGCGACGGCAGGCCGGTCCTCTATGACTGGGCCCGATACGGGCTGGGGCACCCTGCCCTCGACCTCGCCATCACGGTGCCCGGCCTCGGTCAGGCCGAGGAGTTCAAGACCGTCGCACGCGGCTATCTGGCGGCGGGTGGTCCGACGGATCTAGGAGTCGACCGTCTGGCCCGGGCCATCACTATCGCCAAGGCCTGGGTTCTGGTCGAGTTCCTGGCCGGACCGGCTCGACGCGCTGGTGAGGGCGCACGCATCGGGGATCGGATACGTGAACGGATCGGGCCATGGTTGCGCACGATTCCTGCTGGCGGGCGGTGACTGACCGTCAACCGTCCCTGCTGCCGTGACGCTCGCGCCGGCTGCTCTCTTGGTCGTCCGGATCGGTCAGATCTCGACCCGCGGTCTTGGCCATCCACGACGCCTGGGGTTCGTATGGCCAGGCCCATCGTCGGGGACGCCCCTCGCGCGGACCGAATCCACCCGGGATCGGTCCTTGTGGCCTGCTTCCTTGGCCAAACAGTGGCGTTTCGGCAGCCTTATGCCCGAGCCCCTCGACGATCACGACCTCTTGGCCACGCTGCGCCCTCCTCTAAGACCGATTCCGGCCTGATCCGTGGTCATACCAGCGTCCCAGGGCGCGTATGGCCACGATCCGGACGCCTCCAGAGCCTTCGGCAGCGACGGCCGCGACCGGTTCGGATATAACCCTCTGCCGGCGACGTGTTTGGCCAAGCTTGGGCCCTTCCGGACCCTGAAGCCCGGGTGCGCCTCGGATAAGGCGTCGTGGGGCATGTGTGTGGCCAAGATGCGGCACTCGGAAGCCCTCGGGCGCCCGGACCAGGTGCCGGCACGCATCCGCCCCTGGACCATCGGGCTACGAACGGAGCCTATCGAGGGCACTCGCACACGGCACTCAGGTGGTGCTAGGCTAGAAGGCGACTGCGGAAGCCGACTCGCTGGTCCGGTCGTGGACCAGTCACGCGCGGCCGGTCGAGCGCCATCGCGGGTGGCGCCCTTGGGCCATCAGGCCTCGACCGAGCAAGGAGCGCACACGTGGCGGCACCCACCATCCATCGAACCAAGACGCAGTCCAACACGCCGGCCAGCAGCCCCTACGTGGGCGCGACCGTCCACGCCAACCTCCCTCCGGCCCGCCTCGTCGAGGCGGCCATCGCCCGCCAGGAAGGGATCCTTGCTCGGGGCGGGGGCCTCGTCGTGCGGACCGGCAAGCACACCGGTCGTTCGCCGAAGGACAAGTTCATCGTCGACGAGCCCGGGACCCACGACCGGGTCTGGTGGGGCGGCTTCAACCAGGCGATCGAGCCCGAGCGCTACGAGGCCATCCGGGCTCGGATCATCGACCACCTGGCGGCCCGGGAGACGTTCGTCCAGGACGCCTTCGTCGGTGCTGACCCCGCCCATCGGCGGAGCGTGCGGGTCACCACGGAGACCGCCTGGGCCAACCTCTTCGCCGACAACATGTTCCTCCGCCCCACGGCCGAGCAGCTGGCCGACTACCGGCCCGACTTCCTGATCTTCGACGCCCCGACCTTCAAGGCCGACCCTGCCCGCGACGGCACCCGCGAGGAGACGATCATCCTCGTCCACCTCAGCCGGCGCGAGATCCTCATCGGCGGCACCGCCTACGCCGGGGAGATCAAGAAGGGCGCCTTCGGGGTCATGAACTTCCAGCTGCCGCTGGAGGGTGTCCTGCCCATGCACGCCTCGGCCAACATGGGTCCGGCCGGCGACGTGGCCGTCTTCTTCGGCCTCTCGGGGACCGGCAAGACGACCCTTTCCGCCGACCCGTCACGGACCCTCATCGGCGACGACGAGCACGGCTGGAGCGACCAGGGCGTCTTCAATTTCGAGGGCGGCTGCTACGCCAAGACGATCCGCCTCTCGCCGCGCTACGAGCCGGATATCTATGCGACCACCCGGCGCTTCGGGACCATCCTCGAGAACGTCGTGGTCGACCCCGAGACGCGCGAGCTGGACCTCGACTCGGACGCCTACACCGAGAACACCCGGGTGGCCTACCCCATCGACTTCATGGGCAACACCGAGCCCACGGGCATGGGCGGCCAGCCGACCAACATCGTGCTGCTGACGGCCGACGCCTTCGGCGTCATGCCCCCCGTCGCCCGACTCTCGATCGACCAGGCCCGCTACCACTTCATCAGCGGCTACACCTCCAAGCTGGCCGGGACCGAGGTCGGCGTCACCGAGCCCCAGGCCACCTTCTCCCTCTGCTTCGGGGCGCCGTTCATGCCCCTCCATCCGGCGACCTACTCGAAGATGCTGGGCGAGCGCCTGGCCCGCCACGAGGTCAGGGCCTGGCTCATCAACACCGGCTGGACCGGCGGCCCCTACGGCACCGGTGAGCGCATGAACATCGCCTGGACCCGGGCCATGGTCGAGGCCGCCCTCACGGGCAAGCTCGAGGGGGTCGAGACGGTGGCCGATCCGCGCTTCGGCTTCCAGGTCCCCACGGCCTGCCCGGGCGTCCCGGCCGACGTCCTCCAGCCCCGCTCCACCTGGGCCGACAAGGAGGCCTACGACCTCCAGGCCCGCAAGCTGGCGGCCATGTTCGTGGAGAACTTCAAGCGCTTCGAGGACGCCGCCGACGCCGAGGTCAAGGCCGCCGGCCCCCGAGCGGAGTAACCGTTCCGGTCGTCCGCAGTGTCCTAACTTCGCAGGGCACTGGTGCAACAGTGTCGAGCAACTATTCGGGCTTCGTATCGTGCTCAGGCGCTCGGGCTGGGGCTGCGCATGATTCCGCTCGGTTCGGCGCCTGAGCTGGGCCGTGGGCGCTCAGGCCCGAGGGCCCGATGCGTCTGCTTGAGCGATCTCATGCTGAGCTGCGAACAGTCATCGTGCCTGCTGGGCGGCGATGGCCCATCCTGACATTCGTTGTGGGCCTATTCATCGGATCGTTGGCGCGGCTCGATCTATAGGATGAGCTTGGCCTCCTCGCGGAGCTCGGGCTCGTCAGTGACGTAGGCCGAGGCCATCGGCAGGTCCCACCAGGCCTGGGGGGCCATGGTCAGGCGTTCCAGGGCCCGGAGGACCGTGTCGTAGTTGACCCGCCAGCCCCGGAAGTCGCGCCAGGCCTGATCGTGGTCGGCACGGAGTGGGACGCCGGCCGAGGCCAGGACGTCAAGCGCTCGGTCGAACTGCTCGCGGCCGAGGCTGATCGGACCGTCCGGCCGCGGGTTCGGTTCGTAGCGGATGTCGAAAGCGTCGGCGATGCGGCGGAGGGCCAGGTAGCCGGCCCGGATGGCCAGATCGGCCTGGACGTCCATGGGGATGTCGACCGCGGCCCGGGTGAGGGCCGCGCTGTCCATCACCGCCCCGGCGGCATTGACCCAGGAGTGGCTGGGCTGCTGCGAGCGGTAGAAGACGAGCACCGGCAGCGAGCTGTGGGTCTCCTCCAGTTCGCTGAACCACTGCTCCCACTGGACCCATTGCTCGTGGAGCGCGTCGAGGCCGTGGAGGCGCTGGAAGCGGGTCAGCAGGACCACCGCCGAAGGCGGTGAGTCGGCCCGGACCTCGAGCATGTTCACGAGCAGCTCCCGGCGCGAGAAGGCCGAGTAGATCGTGGGCAGGTAACTGATGAGGAGAGCCAGGAGGAGGAGGCCGACGGCCGCTTCGCTGAGCTCCAGGGCCGTGGCCAGGGGGACGCCGGAAGTGACCGAGCCCAGGGTCAGCAGCGACGAGCCGCTGAGGCGCAGCTCCTCGCCGGGGCTGCCGGTGCCGATGGCCCAGAAGCTGAGGGCGTAGCCCAGCCAGACCAGGAGGAGCCAGAAGGCGGGCAGGACGACCAGCGCGATGGGCGCGTAATAGGCGTGGATGCGGTCGCGCCGGAGGTAGGGCTGGCTCGGTCCGGCGGAGCGGTCGAAGCACCAGCGCACGACAGTGAAGACGAGGCGGGTCAGGCCGTCGTTGGAGCCTCGTGGCAGGACGAAGGTGCGGATGGCCCCCAGCACGGTCCGGACGACGATCGCCAGGCCCAGCCCGAAGGCCACGATCCGGAGGACGAGCTCGATGATCGCCACGCCGAGCATGGTAGGCGAGCGGAAGCGGCGCCTGGGAGGGCCGAGCGCTCGGGCGGCCTGGCTCAGGCCCGGTCGAGTGCCTGCGTGACGTCGGCCACGAGATCGGCCGGGTCCTCGATGCCGACCGAGAGGCGGACCAGCGAGGCCGGTACCTCCAGGGGCGAGCCCTGGACGGAGCCGTGGGTCATGAGGGCCGGGATCTCGCACAGCGACTCCACGCCACCCAGTGATTCGGCCAGGGTGAAGAGGTGCGTGGCCTCACAGAAGCGCCGGGCCCGCTCCTCCGGGGAGCGGCCGCCCCGGGCCGCGGGCAGGAACGAGACCATCCCTCCCGAGAGCGCCATCTGGCGCGCCGCGAGGGCGGCCTGGGGATGGGCCTGGGGCCCCTTGGCCAGGCCCGGGTAGCGGACCGTGGCCACGTCCCGGCGGGCCGCCAGGGCCTGGGCCACGGCCAGGGCGTTGGACGCGTGGCGCTCGACCCGCAGGGGCAGCGTGCGCAGGCCGCGCAGGACGAGGTAGCAGTCGAAGGGGCTGGGCACCGCGCCCACGGCGTTCTGCAGGAAGTGGAGCCGCTCGTAGAGGTCCTCGCGGGAGGTGACGAGGACGCCGCTGACCGTGTCGGAGTGGCCGGCCAGGTACTTCGTGGCGGAGTGGTAGACGATGTCCGCGCCGAGGGCCAGGGGCCGCTGGACGACCGGCGAGGCGAAGGTGCCGTCGGCCACGAGCACCGGCCGGCTGCTGCCGCCCCGATCCGCCAGGACCTTGGCCACGGCCTCGAGGTCGATGAGCTTGAGCCAGGGATTGGAGGGCGTCTCCACCCAGACCAGCCGCGTCCGGGGAGACAGCGCCTTGGCCAGGGCGGCGGGCGCGTCGGTCGAGAGATCGACGTAGCGGGCCGCGATGCCCATGGGCCGCAGGACCTGCTCGAAGAGGCGATAGGTGCCGCCGTAGACGTCGTCGCTGACGACGACCTCGTCGCCCGGCACGGCCAGGGCGGCGATCGCCGCGGTCGTCGCCGAGCCGCTGGCGAAGGCCAGCCCGAAGCGCCCGCCCTCGAGCGCCGCCACGGCCTCCTCCAGACGGGCCCGGGTGGGATTGCCGGTGCGGGCGTACTCCCAGCCCCCGCGAGGCTGGCCGACCGCCTCCTGGGCGAACGTGCTGGTCTGGTAGATGGGCGGGCTGACCGATCCGGTCAGCGGGTCGGGCGCCTGTCCGGCGTGGACGGCCAGGGTCGCCAGGCGCCAGGCGGGGTCGGCCTGGGCGTAGCGGAGGAGGTCGGGCGCCAGGGGTTCGGTGCCCTCGGGATGGTCGGCCGTCCGGCGGCCGCTGCGGCCGGGCCCGAAATCGGCCTCGACTGAAGGATCGAGCGAACGGTCGGT
The DNA here is from genome assembly GCA_036278755.1 of Candidatus Limnocylindrales bacterium. Lineage (GTDB taxonomy): Bacteria > Chloroflexota > Limnocylindria > Limnocylindrales > CSP1-4 > DASUKL01. The sequence continues at coordinate 36,764 of DASUKL010000042.1, forward strand.
CACGGCGGCATCCTACCCGGTCGAGACTAGAATGGCCTTCCCCCCACCGAGAGAGGAGCAGGCCTGCCCATGTCGCGTCCCAAGGTCACCGTCATCGGCGCCGGCAACGTCGGCGCCACGACCGCCCAGCGCATCGCCGAGGCCGGCCTGGCCGACGTCGTGCTGGTCGACATCGTCGAAGGCCTGCCCCAGGGCAAGGCCCTCGATCTGGCCGAGTCGGCGCCGATCCTGGGCCACGACTGCACCGTCACCGGGACCAACGACTACGGCCCCACGGCCGGCTCCGACATCGTCGTCGTGACCTCCGGCATCGCCCGCAAGCCGGGCATGAGCCGCGACGACCTGCTCTCGACCAACGCCGGCATCGTGGGCGGCGTCGTGCGTGAGGCTGCGGCCGTCTCGCCCGGGGCGATCCTCATCATCGTCACCAACCCCCTCGACGCCATGTGCCACGTCGCGGCCCAGGTCAGCGGCTTCCCCCGCCAGCGGGTCATCGGCATGGCCGGTGTGCTCGACTCGGCCCGCTTCCGCAGCTTCGTGGCGGCCGAGCTGGGCGTCTCGGTGACGAGCACCCAGGCCTTCGTCCTGGGCGGCCACGGCGACTCGATGGTGCCCCTGCCGCGCTACTCCACCGTCGGCGGGGTGCCCTTGACCGAGCTCCTCAGCGCCGAGCGCATCGAGGCCCTCGTGCAGCGGACCCGCGACGGCGGCGCGGAGGTCGTGAGGCTGCTCAAGACCGGCTCGGCCTTCTATGCCCCGGCGGCTTCCGTGGCCCGCATGGTCGACGCCATCCTCAACGATCGCCGTGAGGTCCTGCCCTGCGCCGTGCAGCTGGGCTCGGAGTACGGCGCCCCGGCCGAGGGGCTGTTCGTGGGCGTACCCGTCAAGCTGGGTCGCTCGGGGGTCGAGGACGTCGTCCCCATCGAACTGTCGGCCGATGAGCAGGCGGCCTTCGATCGCTCGGCCGCAGCGGTGCGCGAGCTGGTCGAGGCCCTGGCAGCGCTGCAGAGCGCCTGAGCTCGGAGCTCGATGCCCGTCATCACCCTCTCGCGCCAGTTCGGCGCGGGCGGCGCGCCCATCGGCCGGCTCCTGGCCAGGCGTCTGGGCGCCGAATACCTCGACCGCGAGGTCCTGGCCCGGGCGGCGGCCCGCTCGGGCATCCCCGAGGCCGAAGCGGAGGGCTATGACGAGCGGCTCCCGTCGCTCTGGCAACGCCTCACGGCCGCCCTGGCCGAGAGCGCGCCCGAGGCGGTCATGACCCCCGTGCCGCCCCAGGCCTTCGGGGGCACGGCTGTCGGGGAGCGGCTCTTCGCCTTCACGAGAGCGGTCATCGAGGAGGCCGCCGCCAGCGGCAACGCGGTCATCCTTGGCCGCGGCGCGGGCCACATCCTGGCCGGTCGGCCGGACCTCCTGAGCGTCCAGCTCCACGCCGCGCTGGACGCCCGAGTGCGGCTCCTCCTGGCCAAGGTCGAGGAGCTGCCGCCGACCACGCAGGCCGAGATGGACGAGGGCGCCCTGGCCCAGCTCTGCCGGCGGGTCGACGAGGCCCGAGCCAGCTACCTCCGCCGCCGTTTCGACGTGGACTGGAACGACGTCCGCCAGTACCACCTCAGCCTCGACACCGGGCGCCTGGGGCTGTCCCGCTCCGTAGAGCTCATCGAGGCCGCGGCCCGATGAGCCTGGCCCGCTTCGGCCGGGGCTTCTCCTCGCTGGAGGTCCGCAACTACCGCCTCTACTTCTTCGGCCAGCTCATCTCCCTGATCGGCACCTGGATGGAGGGCGTGGCCCAGGCCTGGCTGGTCCTGACCCTGACCAACGACCCGGTGGCCCTGGGCGTACGCTCTGCCCTCCAGTTCCTGCCGGTGATGATCCTGGGGCTCTTCGGCGGCATCCTGGCCGATGCCCTGCCCAAGCGTCGCACGCTCTACTTCACGCAGGGCACCGCGGCCACGATCTCCTTCGTCGTCTGGGCCCTCGTCCTGACCGGCCAGATCAACATCTGGGAGATCTACTTCCTGGCCGCCTGCCTGGGCGTCGTCAACTCGGTCGACATGCCCGTCCGCCAGGCCTTCGTGGTGGAGATGGTGGGCCGCGAGCACCTCGTCAACGCGGTGGCCCTCAACAGCGCCGTCTTCAACTCGGCCCGCATCCTGGGCCCTTCGGTGGCCGGCGCGCTCATCGTCTTCGTGGGCCTGGCGCCCTGCTTCTTCATCAACGGCTGCAGCTTCGTGGCCGTGATCTTCAGCCTCTACCTCATGCGCGCCGAGGAGCTCATGCCCGGCGCCCGGATGGCTGTCGAGCATTCCGTCCGCGGCGTCTTCGGCCAGCTGGGCGAAGGCCTGCGCTACATCCGCGGCACGCCGCCGGTCCTCATCGCCATCGCCACCCTGGGGATCGTCTCCACGGTGGCCCTCAACTTCTCGGTCGTGATCCCGCTCTATGCCGCCGACACGCTGCACGGCAACGCCGGGACGTACGGGGCGCTGATGGCCGCCTCCGGCGTGGGCTCGCTCTGCTCGGCCCTCTTCATCGCCTTCCAGCAGCGGCCCGACCTGCGCATGCTCGTCCTGGGCGCGGCCCTCGTCGGAGCGGCCCTCATCGCCCTCTCGTTCTCTTCGGTGCTGGCCGTGAGCATGCTGATCATGGCCCTCCTGGGGGCCAGCGTCATCCTCATGAGCGCTACGACCAACACCCTGATCCAACTCGCCGTGCCCGACCAGCTCCGAGGCCGGGTGCTGGCGGTCTACACCACCGTCTTCGCCGGCTCCACGCCCATCGGGGGCCTCCTGGCCGGGCTGGTGACGGGCGCCACGAACGTGGCCTTCACCCTCCTGGCCGCGGGCGTGGTGACGGTCGTCACGGCCGGCGGGGCGCTGACCCGGGTGCGGGCGGGACCCCAGGGGGGCCGGCCGGTGGCCTCGGAGAGCACGGCCTGAGATGCTGACGCCGGCGGTCGTGCGGCTGGCCTTCGACCCGCTGCTCCACCTGGGCTGGCCGGGCAGCCCCGGCCTCGACGTGGCCTGGCAGACCGCCATCGCCGCCCTGGCCGTCTTCCTCGCCCTCCTCGTCGCGGCCCGCTTCGCCTGGCGCAGCGGCCGCCGGACCGGCCTCCCGGCCCTCCGCCTGGACGACCTGCTGGTCATCGCCGTGGCCGTCATCCCGGGCGCCCTGATCGGCGGCCGCATCCTCCACGGGCTCGACTTCCTCGACTACTACGCCCAGGCCCCGACCCGCCTCCTGGATCCCTCACAGGGCTCGCTCTCGCTGCTCGGCGCGGTCATCGGTGGGGTCCTCAGCGGTGCGCTGGTGACCCGCTTGCTGGAGAGCTGGCCGGCCCGCTGGGCGGACGTGGCCAGCACCTCGCTGCTGCTGGCCATCGGCCTGGGCAAGATCGCTCAGGCCAGCGCCGGGGGAGGGCAGGGCGTGGCCTGGGACGGGCCGCTGGCCCTGGCCTTCAGCGGGGCCGGACCCTGGTCGTCGGCCGCGCCAGCCACCCCGGCCGTGCCCGCCCAGCTCCTCGAGGCGGCCTGGGCCCTGCTGGGCATCCCTGTCATCTTTGCCCTCCACGCCGGACCGGTGCTGGATGGCCTGCCGAGCGGCCTGCGCCAAGTGGGGCGCTGGGCCGAGGCCCGCCGGGCGCGGGGGGCCCAGGTAGCGGAGGGTCGGCTGCGCTTCGGCTATCTCTTCGGCGTCGCCCTGGCTTGGTGGCTGGTCGGCCGGGTGGTCATCGCGTCGACCTGGCGCGACGATCGCGTCCTGGGGCCCTTGTGCGTCGAGCAGGTGGCGGGGCTCGTCGTCCTCGCGCTGCTCGCCGGCGCGGCTCTGATCGGGGCGCTGCACCGGCCGCGCGTCGTCCTCGAGGTGCGCTAGGCGGGCACCCTGCAGCGATCGGGACGGGGAGCGAGGGTCGGACGCCCCGCCCGACGGGGTATCCTTGAGGCCTCACCGTGACGCTCGCCGGCCCGCCGGCCACACCAGGAATCGAGGTCCGAATCATGACGGAGGTCGCACAGGCGGAGGCCCCGGAGACGGCGGCCCAGCAGGGCACGACGGAGCGCATCGGCCACTGGATCGGCGGCCGGCTCGTGTCCGGCACCTCCGGCCGCGAAGGCCAGGTCTTCGATCCGGCCAAGGGGGCGGTGGCGCGCCTGGTCGACTTCGCCTCGGTCAACGAGGTGGACGCCGCGGTCGAGTCGGCCAAGGCTGCCTTCCCGGCCTGGCGGGCGATGTCCCTCTCGCGCCGCACGGAGATCCTCTTCCGCTTCCGCAACCTCGTCGACCAGCATCGCGACGAGATCGCGGCCCTCCTCACGGCCGAGCACGGGAAGGTCCGCAACGACGCCCTGGGCGAGGTCGCCCGCGGGCTGGAGAACGTCGAGTACGCGACCGGGCTCCAGCAGTTGCTCAAGGGTGAATTCAGCGAGCAGGTCTCGACCGGCATCGACGTCTACTCCATCCGCCAGCCGCTGGGCGTCGTGGCCGGCATCACGCCCTTCAACTTCCCGGCCATGGTGCCCATGTGGATGTTCGCCAACGCCCTGGCCTGCGGCAATACCTTCGTCCTCAAGCCCTCGGAGAAGGATCCTTCGGCCTCGTTGCTCCTGGCCCGGCTGTTCAAGGAGGCGGGCCTGCCCGACGGCGTCTTCAACGTCATCCAGGGCGACAAGCTGGCCGTCGACCGCATCCTCGAGCATCCCGACATCGCCGCCGTCAGCTTCGTGGGCTCGACGCCCATCGCCCGTTACGTCTACGAGAAGGCGACGGCCGCGGGCAAGCGCTGCCAGGCCCTGGGCGGGGCCAAGAACCACATGCTGGTCCTGCCCGACGCGGACGTCGACATGGCCGCCGACGCGGCCATCGGGGCGGCCTACGGCTCGGCCGGCGAACGGTGCATGGCCATCTCGGTGATCGTCGCCGTGGGCGAGGTGGCGGATCCGCTCATCGAGGCCATCAAGGTCCGCCTGCCCAAGGTCCGCATCGGACCCGGCAGTGAGGCCGGCTCGGAGATGGGTCCGCTCATCACCCGCGAGCATCGGGACCGCGTCGCCTCGTACATCGACCGCGGCCGGGACGAAGGGGCGAAGGTCGTGGCCGACGGCCGGGAGCACGTCCTCTATCAGCAGGGCGTGGGCTTCTTCCTCGGCGTCTCGCTCCTCGACGAGGTCTCCCCGGAGATGGAGTGCTACCGCGACGAGATCTTCGGCCCGGTCCTGGAGATCGTCCGGGTGCCTACCTACGACGAGGCCCTGGGCATCATCAACGACAACCCCTACGGCAACGGCACGGCCATCTTCACCCGCGACGGCGGGGCGGCCCGGCAGTTCCAATTCGACGTCAACATCGGCATGGTCGGGGTCAACGTGCCCATCCCCGTGCCCGTGGCCTACCACAGCTTCGGCGGCTGGAAGGCCTCGCTGTTCGGTGACCTGCACATGTACGGTCCCGACGGCTTCCGCTTCTACACCCGCCAGAAGGTGGTCACGGCCCGCTGGCCCGATCCGGCCACGAGCACCATCGACCTGCACTTCCCGCGCACCCACTGATCGTTCTCCGTCGCGCCGCGACGGCCCCTCAGGGAGAGAGATGGGATGACGGACTCCAAGCTCGATGCGCTGCGCAAGGTGCCGCTGTTCACGGGTTGCGACGGCCGGGCCATGGCCGCCATCAACCAGCTGGCCGACGAGGTCGATCTGCGAGACGGCGCGGTCCTGGCTCGCGAGGGCGATCTGGGCCACGAGTTCTTCCTCATCCTCCAGGGCACGGTGCGGATCGAGCGCGAGGGGAAGACGCTGGACACGCTGGGCCCGGGCGACTTCCTGGGCGAGATCGCCCTGCTCCAGGAGGGCCGGCGGACAGCCACGGCCACGGCCGAAGGTCCGGTCCGCGTGGCGGTCCTGACCCACCAAGGCTTCGACAGCCTGCTCGATACGCAGCCAGGCATCACCCGCGCCGTCCTGCAGGCCCTGGCCACCCGCCTGCGCGGCCTGCAGCCCGAGGCGGTCGACTAGGCCACCGCGCCCTGAGGGCTCCCCGCCCGGCCCCCCCGGGGCCCACCCTTCAGAGGCTGCGCTCGAGGATCGCGGTGATCTCGCCGTCCGTGAGCTCGATGGGGTTCGTCCGCATGCTGGAGCCCCGACTCTCGGCCACGATCCGGGGCAGGTCGGCCGCCGTCAGGCCATAGGCGCCCAGGCCCGGCACGTCCAGGCTGCGGGCCAGGTCCGCTAGCCAGGCCACCAGTGCCACTCGGGCCTCGCCGTCGGTGGCGTCCTTGGCGGGGGTCAGGAGGCGGCCCAGCCGGGCGTAGCGAGCCAGGGCTGGTGAAGCGGGGGCCCGTGCCTCGAGGGCCCGGACGTTTGTCGCGACCACGGCGCTGAGGACCGCCCCGCAGGCCGCGCCGTGGGGGATGGTCACGTGCGCCCCGAGAGGCGAGGCCAGCCCGTGCACCGCACCCAGGCCGGCGTTGGCCAGGCAGATACCCGAGAGGAGGGCGCCGTAGGCCATCGCCGCGCGGACGCCGGCCGAGGCGTCGGGGTCCGGCGAGTCGGCCAGGGCGTGCCAGGCCGGCAGCGCTGTGGCCACGCGCCTCAGGCCGTCGAGGGCCAGGGCGTCGGTCAGGGGCCCGGCCCGGAGCGAGACGTACGGCTCGAGCAGCTGGGTCAGGGCGTCCAGACCGTTGGCCGCGACGAGAGCCGGCGGGGCGCCGGCCAGGAGGTCGGGATCGACGATGGCCTCCACGGCCACGAGTCGCTCGTCGCGGAAGGAGCGCTTGAAACCTTCCGGCCCGCGCTCGGTGAGGACCGCGTTGCGCGTCGCCTCGCTGCCCGTGCCGGCCGTCGTGGGCAGGGCCACGAAGGGCAGGCTGGGGCCGGCGTAGGGCAGGCCCGGGCCCACGCCTTCGAGATGGTCGCGCACCGACCGGCCGCTGGGCACCAGGCCGGCCACGGCCTTGGCCGTGTCGAGGGCGCTGCCTCCACCGATGCCGACGACGACCTCCACCCCGGCCTCCCGGCCCCGGACGGCGAAGGCGTCCACCGCGTCTGGCGTGGGCTCACCCGCGACGCTGGCCTCGGTCACCACGACATCGCGCGCCTCGAGCGCGGCCAGCAGCTCCGGCCAGCGGGCCGAGGCCTGGAAGGAGCGTCCGCCGGTCACCAAGAGCGCCCGCCGGCCGTGACTGGCCACGACCTCCGGCAGCTCGGTCAGGCGGCCGTGGCCGAACCGGATCCGCGGCAGCCGGCCCAGGACGAACGGGGCCGGGGCCTCAGGCGCGTCCGTCGCCGTCCTCGAGATCGGGTGCGAAGCCGTCGTAGAGCGCGGCCCAACGCGGCTCGGCCATCCAGTCGGCCACCGTCTCGCGCCAGCGCAGGTAGTGAGCGGTCTCCTTGTGGGCGGCCGCCGCATCCGCATCGCGGTAGGCCTCGTAGAGGAGGACGCGGGTCGGGTCCTCGACGGAGCGCAGGACGTCGAAGCGGACGTTGCCCGGCTCCTGGACCGCGCCCCGAGCGTTGGCTCGGGTGGCCTCCAGGAACGGCTCCAGGTGCTCGGCCTTGACGTGGATGCTGACCAGCGAGACGTGCATCGCTCAGGCTCTGGCGAGGACGGCTCCGGTGGGCGACCGTCGCAGGAAACGACCCCGGCCCGGCTGGCCGATGAAGGCGCCATCCTCGACGATCACCGCGCCGCGGGAGAGCACGACGTCCGAGCCGCCGGTCACCTCGAGGCCCTCATAGCAGGAGTAGTCGACGTCCATGTGGTGCGTCCGGGCGCTGATGGTGTGCTTGCGCTGGGGGTCGTAGACGACGATGTCGGCGTCAGCCCCGGGGGCCACCACGCCCTTGCGCCCGGCCAGCCCGAACATCCGGGCCGGCGCGGCCGAGCAGACCTCGACCCATCGCTCGAGGCTGATGTGGCCCTCCCGGACCCCGCCCGAGTGCATGAGGTCGACGCGGTCCTCGACCCCCGGCAGGCCGTTGGGGATCTTGCGGAAGTCGTCCCGGCCCAGCTCCTTCTGGCCGTGGAAGTCGAAGGGGCAATGGTCGGTCGAGACCACCTGGAGGTCGTCGCTGCGGAGACCCTTCCACAGCTCCGGCCAGGTGGACTTGGGCCGCAGCGGCGGGGAGCAGACGAACTTGGAGCCCTCGAAGCCGTTGCCCAGGTCGTCCAGGGAGAGGAAGAGGTACTGGGGGCAGGTCTCGGCGTAGGCCGGCACGCCCCGGTCGCGGGCCTCGCGCACGGCCTGGAGGGCGTCGATGACCGAGAGGTGGACGATGTAGACGGCCGAGCCGGCCGCTTCGGCCAGGCGGATGACCCGGCTGGTGGCCTCGCCCTCGAAGATCGGGTAGCGGACCACGCCGTGCTCGTACGGCGCGGTCTGGCCGGCGGCCACGGCCTGGGCGGCCACGACGTCGATGGCCATCCCGTTCTCGGCGTGCATCATGATCAGCCCGCCGTTGGCGGCCGCACGCTGCATGGCCCGGAAGATCGCCCCGTCGTCGCTGTAGAAGACGCCGGGGTAGGCCGTGAACAGCTTGAAGTCCGTCACGCCCTCGGCTACCAGGGCGTCCATCTCGGCCACCGAGTCGTCGTTGACGTCGCTCATGATCATGTGGAAGCCGTAGTCGATGACGGCCTTGCCCTCGGCCTTGGCGTGCCAGGTGTCGAGGCCGGCCCGCAGGCTCTGGCCGCGGGACTGGATGGCGAAGTCGATGATCGTGGTCGTGCCGCCGAAGGCCGCGGCCCGGGTGCCCGTCTCGAAGGTGTCTTTCGAGAACGTGCCGCCGAAGGGCATCTCCATGTGGGTGTGGACGTCGATGGCCCCGGGGATGACGAGCTTGCCGTCGGCGTCGATGGTCCGCTCCACTTGACCCGCCGTGGCCGCCAGGTCCTGACCCACGGCGACGATGGTCTCGTCCTCGATGAGTACGTCAGCCAGGCTCACGCCGTCGGCGTTGACGACCGTGCCGTTGATGATGAGCGTCCTCACCCTATCTCCTCCTTCGACTGTCCGGTCAGGCCCGCTGCGGCAGCCGGCGTGTCCCGCAGGGCCGGGATGACCTCCCGGCCGTAGGCCTCCAGCTGCGCCTCCTCGTCGCCGTTCATGAGGTAGACGTTGAACTGATCGACGCCCGCAGCGGCCAGCTCGTGCAGCTTGCGGACGTGATCCTCGGCTGAACCCAGGACGCACATCCGGTCGGTCACCTCGTGGCCCACGAAGGCGGCGTTGCTGGAGCCGACCTCGGCGTGGTGGTGGTAGTCGTAGCCTTGGCGCTCGGCGATGTAGCCGGTGAGGGCCGGCGGCAGCTGGTCGCGCGGGTAGCGGGTCACGAGGTCCACGACGTGGTTGCTGACGAGGGCCGGGAACCAGCTCGTGCGCTTCCGCCCCTCGTCCAGCGGCCCGACATAGGCGGCCGCCGCGGCCATGACCCGGACCGCGGACGGATCGCGGCCGGCCGCCCGGGCGGCGTCGCGGAGTTGGCTCACGAACCAGCGGATGAGGTCCGGGTCGGCGAGCTGGAGGATGACCCCGTCGGCGATGCGGCCGATGAGGGCCAGGGCCTTGGGGCCGTAGCCGGCGATCCAGACGGGCAGCCGCTGGCCCGGGCTCCAGGTCAGCTGCAGGCGGGTGCCGTCGTCGTCGACGGCGCGGCCCTCGACGAGGTCACGGATGAGGGTCACGGCCTTCTCGAGGGTGCCGAGCGTGGTGGGTGGGCGGCCCATGACCCGGCGGGCCGAGTCGCCCCGCCCGATGCCCAGAACCATCCGCCCGCCGCTGATGATGTCCAGGGTGGCCAGGGCGCTGGCCGTCACGGTCGGGTCGCGGGTGGCGGGGTTGGTCACGCAGGTGCCGAGGCGGAGCCGCTCCGACTCGAGGGCCATGATGGTCAGGAGGGGGTAGACCTCCTGCCACAGGACGTGAGAGTCGAAGAGCCAGCCGTAGTCGAAGCCGGCCGCCTCCGCCTGACGGGTCAGGGCGATCGTGCGCTCGACGCTGTGGTCGGGCTTGAGGGTGAATCCGAAGTCCACGGCTGACTCCTCGACTGGGCCGCTCGGGCGCCGGGCTAGGGTCGGGTCAGGTCCTCGTAGGCCTCCGGTCGCCGGTCCCGGAAGAACTGCCAGGTCTGGCGGACCTCGGTGATCTGGTCGAGGTCCATGTCCCGGACCAGGAGCTCCTCGTCGTGTGGAGAGCCCACCCCGCCGATGAACTGGCCGCGCGGGTCGCAGAAGTAGCTCTGGCCGTAGAAGTCGTCGTCGCCGATCTCGGCCTCGACACCGACCCGGTTGATGGTGCCCACGAAGTAGCCGTTGGCCACGGCGTGGCTGACCTGCTCGATGCGCCACAGGTATTCGGAGAGCCCACGACTCGTGGCCGAGGGGATGAAGACCATCTCGGCCCCGTTGAGGCCCAGGGCTCGGGCGCCCTCGGGAAAGTGGCGGTCGTAGCAGATGTAGACGCCGACCTTGCCCACGGCCGTCTCGAAGACCGGGTAGCCCAGGTTGCCGGGCCGGAAGTAGTACTTCTCCCAGAAGCCCTTGACGTGCGGGATGTGGGTCTTGCGGTACTTGCCGAGGTAGGTGCCGTCTGCGTCGATGACGGCCGCGGTGTTGTAGTAGATGCCGCTGGCCTGCTCGTCCTCCTCGTACATCGGGACGACCAGGACCATCCCCGTCTCCTTGGCAAGGTCCTGCATCCGCCTGGTCGTGGGCCCGTCCGGGATGTGCTCCGTGTAGCTGTAGTAGCGGGGCTCCTGGACCTGGCAGAAGTAGGGCCCGTAGAAGAGCTCCTGCATGCAAAAGACCTGAGCCCCCTGCTTGGCCGCCTCGTGGGCGTAGCGCTCGTGCTTCTGGATCATCGACTCCTTGTCGCCGGTCCAGGTGGCCTGGAGCAGTGCGCCCCGAACGTTCCGCGGCATCCTTGGCATCCCTCCTCGTCCGGCGGCGCCAGGCGCCGTCCGGCAAACGCAGGTCGGCCTCGCCGTCACCGCAGCGCCAGTCGCCGACGATCAGTCTCGACGGCCGCAGTGTACGTCGGCCAGAGGTCCGAGGCGGCGCCCTCCGGCGGAGCCGGGCTCGACCACGCAGAGGGGACCGCCCGTGTGCGACAATCCCGCCCGACGAGGCGCGCCGTGACGCGCTCGAGGGCGTCGGGAGCGCAGTCACCTCGAAGCGCTGGAGGAGCGAGATGAGCGTGGAGACGGCCGCCGGAGCGATGACCAGCCAGGAGATGATCGATCTCTCCCGGCGTTTCACGCTCTTCCCCTGGGCCGCCCAGGGCTCGGTGGAGCCGATCCCCATCGACCATGCCGAGGGGGTCTACCTCTACACCCCCGACGGCGAGCGCATCCTCGACTTCAACAGCCAGCTGATGAGCGTCAACATCGGCCATGGCGACCGGCGGGTCATCGATGCCATCGCCGCCCAGGCGGCCAAGGTCCAGTACGTCATGCCGACGATGGTCACCGAGGCCCGAGCCCGACTGGGCCAGAAGCTGGCCAGCCTCCTCCCGGGCGACATCGACAAGGTCTTCTTCACCCTGGGCGGCGCGGAGGCCAATGAGAACGCCATCAAGTTCGCCCGTCAGTACAGCGGCCGCCACAAGATCGCGGCTCGCTACCGCTCGTACCACGGCGCCACGGCCGGGGTCATGACCCTCACCGGTGACCCGCGGCGCTGGGCCAACGAGCCCGGCATCAGCGGCGTCGTGCGCATCCCCGATACCCACCCCTGGGGCGAGGCCGAGCCACGCCCGGCGGACGAGGTCCTCCGCGACACCGAGCTCGTGCTGCAGTACGAAGGCCCCCAGACCATCGCCGCCATCCTGGTCGAGACGGTCGTCGGCACGAACGGCATCCTCATCCCGCCGGATGGCTACCTCCAGGGCCTGCGCGAGCTGTGCGACCGCTACGGCATCCTCCTCATCTGCGATGAGGTCATGGCCGGCTTCGGACGAACCGGTCAGTGGTTCGCCGTCGACAACTGGGGCGTCGTGCCGGACATCATGACCATGGCCAAGGGCCTGACCTCGAGCTACCTGCCCCTTGGCGCCGTGGGCCTCCGCCGCGAGATCGCCGAGCGCTTCGAGAAGCAGGTCTTCTTCGGCGGCCTGACGTACAACAGCCACCCCGTCAGCCTGGCCGCGGCCCTGGCCACCATCAGCGTCTACGAGGAGGACGGGCTGATCGAGCGCTCCCGCAAGCTGGGCGAGGTCATGGCCCGCCACCACCAGGCGCTGAAGGCCAAGCATCCCAGCGTGGGGGCCGTCCGCAACATCGGCCTCTTCGGGGTCATCGACCTCGTCCGCCGGCGGGATCCGTACACCCCTCTCACGAGCTACAACGGCGACAGCGACGAGATGAAGGCCATCCGTGCCTTCGTCAGGCAGCAGGGCATGTTCACGATGTTCCACTGGAACTCGATAGACACCAACCCGCCGCTGTGCGTCACCGAGGAGCAGCTGGCCGACGGCTTCGCCATCATCGATCGAGCCCTCGACATCGCCGACCAGGCGGTCCAGGTCTAGCCCTCGTCCCGGCCCCCACGGCGCTCACACCGACGGTCGCGGACCGGTCGTTCGTCGAGCGGCTCGCCGCGGCCCTGGAGGGGTGCCGCCGCGATCGGCCCCTGACGGCTCGTGGCACACTGCCCGCATGTGCCGCAGCATCAAGACCCTTCGCGGGCCTCAGCCCGCCAGCGACGAGGAGATCCGCGCCGCCGCCCTCCAGTTCGTGCGGAAGGTGAGCGGCTACCGGGCCCCCGCGGCC
>DASUKL010000043.1:0-66321 GCA_036278755.1 Candidatus Limnocylindrales bacterium
CCGACGATGCGGCCGCGGTCTACGCTGCGGCCATGGCCCTCGACCGGGGGGCCCGGGCCACTGCCGCCGCGACGGCCATCAGCGACCCCGGGGAGCTCGACGTCCCGGAGGGCTGACCGCACGCCTCGTCGCGGGTGTGGCTCCAGGCCGTTCGAGCTGCCGCGTTTGGGGATCGGAGCACGCAGGCGATCGATCCCGGACGCAACGGTCACCCGCGGGGCCCGACCGAAGGGAGGGTGCGATGCACCCCCGCGCTCGGGGGTCCTCCGTCCGCTGCCACTGGCGGTGGGCCTGTGTGTCCTCCTCTCCGGGGTCGTCGACGCCAGGGCCCAGGTCAAGCCGGTGGTGACTTCGTTTGGGTCAAGTGAACATTCAGAATCGTCTTTCGAGCAGCGGCTTCCCATCCTCACTGAAGCAGCAACTGCGCAGATCCCTAGACACCGTGCTGCTTCGGAACGCCTATGGCCCGATGATTACACCGATCCAGACCACCCTTGCACGATTCTCCACGTGCACATCACGGACGAATCGTGCACCTCCCGACGAAGGTGGGCCTGGCACGCATGGGGGAGGATGGGAATGCACCTCGGGATTTCCTAAGCCACCCTTTCGGTGACCCGATCCATCTCTTTATGATGACTGCAGGTCCTTGCATCTGGCTTTCTGGTCTTGGGGCTGCTTGGTACGGCCTCCTCGACCCCCGATCGTTGTACCCCTAGACAACATGGGGCCCTGAGGCAGCCAGGTCCTCGAGGGTCGGGAGGTGCTCCGTCGCGCCGTCGGGAGCGAGGGGGATCACGGCGACGTGGTCGGCTCCCGCGGCGTGAAGGGCGGCGATGCGGGCGCGCAAGGCCTGGGGCGGGCCGATGGCGACCATGGCTTCGACCAGGCGGTCGGAGCCCGGCTTGGCCCAGTCGGCTTCGTCGAAGCCCTGCAGCGCCCAGCTGGCCTGATAGTTGATGGGTCGAAGGTAGGGCGCCAGATAGGCTCGGGCAGCCTCGCGCGCCGCACCATCGGCGGGATCGGGGGCGAGGACGACGGGCAGGGTGACGGCCAGGACGGGCCGATCGCCCGCCGGATCGCGCGGCGAATCTTCCGGCGGATCACCCGGCCCATGGCCAGCCGGATGACCGGGTCCAGCCCCATCGAGGCGGGCGCGCATCGAGGCTACGCGCTCGGGCGTGACGAGGTAGGGGAAGGCGCCGCTGGCCTCGGTCGCAGCAAGGTCCAGCATCCGCTCCCGCAACGCGGCCAGGAGCACCGGCGGCTCTCTCAGCCCCGCGTCGCCGGGTCCTGCGGGGCCCTTCCAGACCGCGGCCCGATAGGTGGCCAGGTACTCCCGCATCCTTGTCAGGGGCTTCTCGTAGTGGTGACCGCGGAGGCGCTCGGCGAGATGCGGATGGGAGACGCCGAGGCCCAGGACGAACCGGCCGCCGCTGGCCTCCTGGATCGTCAGGGCGGCCATCCGGGCCGTCTGGGCGTCGCGAGCCCAGATGCTGGCGATGCTCGTCCCGAGCGTCAGCCGCTCGGTCGCCCCGGCTAGGACGGCGAGCAGGGCGAACGGCTCGCGCCCCACGGTCTCGGGCACCCACAGGGCGCCGTAGCCGAGCTGATCGGCCCGGGCCGCATACGCACGGGCCGTCGGGGCGTCGAACGAATCGAGGTGGCCCCACACCCCCACCCGGCCGATGCGCTCCCGGAGATCGGCGGCCCCTGTCTCGAGCTCGCTCATCGCTGGATGGTAGATCGGGTGCCTGCGTCGATACCGAGTCTCCGCGCTTCCCCCGGTCGGACGGCTGGGTCATGGGCGGTGGCTGGTCGTCGCATCGGGCGTCGCGGTTTGCCCCCAGCGAATGCCGGAGGCCGCGTGGTCTTGGGTCGGTCCGGCGCGGCTTGCCGGGACGCATCGGCGTTTGCTGGCAGCACATCCGATCGACCTTGGTGGGCCTGGGCGCCTGCGCGCAGGCCTTCGACGGCGGTTCATTCGCTGGCCGCGAATGACGCGACGGTTGGGATCATCGAACGGTCGCTGTCCCGCGCGATCGACGCGTTCCATTTGCCCTCAGCAAATGGAAGGCCCGGACGAGGTGGACGGCTCAGAGGGCGCCCCTGGAGAGCGCCACCCGGGCGGCTCAGAGGGCGCCACCTGGAGAGCGCCACCCGGGCGGCTCAGAGGGCGCCACCTGGACCGAGCCGCGTGGACGGCACCACCTGGTTGGCGCCAGGTCGGTGCCTGACGCGGGCCTGAGCGAGGTGCGGGCCCTAGCCGCGGAGGCGGAGGGGGCGCGGCTGGAGGCGGGGCAGGAGGTCGAGCAGGTCCTGCTCGTCGGCGATCGGTCGGGCGCCGGCCTCGGCCAAGGCGGCCTCCACCGCCTCGCGGTCCTCGTGGCACATGAGGGCGATGACGGCCGGGCCCGGACCCCCGGCCAGGGCGGCGCGAAGGGCGGCCGGCTCGGACTCGAAGACCGGGGCATCCGCGGTCGCGCCACCCTCCCGGAGGCCGGCCTGCAGCTCCCCGATGTACGAGGCCCGGGTCCGGCCGCGGAGGTAGTGGAGCGTCTCCTTGATGACGACGCGGTCGGCGAGCTGGGCGGCGATGCGGCCGATCCCGCGCAGCGTGTCGTCGGGCCGGTCACCGGCCGTGCCCACGATGGCCGTCACCGGCCGAGCCCGTCCGGCCGCCCCGCCGGCGATGCCGGCCGCGACCTCGAGCAGGGCCTCGAGGCCGGCTTCGTTGTGGGCGAAGTCGACGATGACGATCCGCTCGCCCAGGCGGTACAGGTTGAGCCGGCCCGGCGCCTGCTCGGTCACCGCCCGGAAGTCGCGCAACCCGGCCGCCACCTCCTCGACCGAACAGCCCAGGGCTCGGGCGCCGGCGGCGGCGGCCAGGGCGTTGGCCACGTTGTGGCGGGCCAGGCCCAGGAGCGTGGCCGGGACCTCCGCGACGGCCACGATGGGCCGCCGGGCGCTGCCTTCGGCCTCCACGAGCCAGCCGGCCTCGACCAGGTACGCCCGACCCCTACCCCCGCCTGCCAGGTGGCGCCGCACCGCGGCCGGAGGCCGGCCGGCTACGGTCCACAGGGCGACCCTGGCTCGCACCTGCCCAGCCACGGCCAGCACCAGCGGGTCGTCGGCCGCGAGGACCACCGTGCCCTGCGGCCGCGTCACGCGGGCCACCACGGCCTTGACCTCGGCCAGCTCGGGCAGGGTGTGGATGCCCTGGAGGTCGAGGTGATCGGAGCTGATATTCGTCACGATGGCCACGTCGTTCGATTCGTAACCCAGGCCGCGGAGGAGGATGCCGCCGCGGGCCGTCTCGAGCACGGCGACCTCGATCTCGCCGCGCTCCAGGACCTGCCGGGCCCCGCCAGGGCCGGTCCAGTCGCCGGGCTCCACCAGCCGCTCGTCGAGGAGGACGCCGTCGGAGGTCGTGGTGCCCACCCGTCGACCGGCGCCCCGGAGGATGTGGCTCAGCATCCGGGTCGTGGTCGTCTTGCCGTTCGTGCCGGTGATCGAGGCGATGGGGATGCGGCGCTGGGCGTCGGTCAGCCAGCTGGGTCCGGCGCCGTGGAGGCCGCGCAGGCGGCGGACGGTCCGCCGCAGGGCCGGGCTGCTGCGCAGCGGGATACTCGGGTCGCGGTCGGCCTCGGCCAGGCGCCAGGCCGTCTCGGCCAGGGCCGCCGCGCGTTCGTGCTCCCGCCAGGGGAGGGCCACGACCCAGCCGCCCGGCTCCGAGGTCCGGTGGATCGTGACCGGCAGCCGCTCGCCGGGGCCGCGTCCAGCCCGGGTGCCCGTGAGGCGCAGGAGGCGCCGCGACCAGGCCGCCAGGCCGCGCACCGGCGGTGGGGCATCGGCCGGACGGACGGGAGCCCCGAGCCGGACGACCGCGTGGGCCGCCGGGTCACGCCGCCCGTACCAGGTCCGGCGCCGTCCCACGGCCACCTCGATCTTGACCGTCGGCTCGAGCCGGTAGAGGTTGGGCCCCTCGAGGAGGCGGATCTCGATGAGGCGCACGGCCGGCCGAGTATAGGGCGCAGGCTGCGCCCGGAGGCACGGGCCGGTCGACCGCAGAAACGACCGCTGACGTGGACCGATGGAGCGACCGCTGACGTGGACCGACGGGGCGGCCGATAGACTTGCGGCGATGCCCACCGACCAGGCCAGCGAGCCGCTTCCCGGACCCCGACCGGACTCCACCCCGCCCGCCGCGGCTGGCGGTCAGCCCGCCCCGGCGCCCGAGCTCGTCAGCCAGGAGGAGCTCGAGGCCCTCCGCCGAGCCGTCGCGGCCGACCTGCCGCGCTTCCTGAGCGACCTGGAGCGGCTGGTGAACGTCGACTGCGGCAGCTACACGAAGGCTGGCGTCGACGAGGTCGGGGCCTGGACGGCGGAGGCCATGCGGGAGCTCGGGGCGAGCGTCGCGTCGCACCCCGACGACCGCCTGGGCGAGACGATCGTGGGCACCCTGGCCGGGGCTCCGGCCGGGCCGCGGGCGCTGCTCATCGGCCACCTGGACACGGTCTTCGAGCCGGGCACCGCCTCCGCGCGGCCGTACCGCGTGGAGGATGGCCGGATCACCGGCCCCGGGGTCAGCGACATGAAGGCCGGACTCCTGGCCGGCCTCCACGCCCTGCGGGCCCTCGATCGGGTCTTGCCCGGCGGGCTGGCCGCGGGGCTGCCCTTCGCCCGCCTGATGTTCGTGGCCAACCCCGACGAGGAGATCGGCTCGCCGGCCAGCAGCCCCATCATCCGCGACCTGGCGGCCGCGACCGACGTCTGCTTCGTCCTCGAGTGCGCCCGGGCCAACGGCGACATCGTCAGCGCCCGGAAGGGCATCGTCGACCTCCGCATCCGCGTCCGGGGCCGGGCGGCCCACGCCGGGGTCGAGCCGGAGAAGGGCCGCAGCGCGGTCCTCGAGGCGGCCCATCTGACCGTCGCGCTCCACGCCCTCAACGGGCGCTGGCCGGGGGTGACGGTGAACGTCGGCGTGGCCCGCGGCGGAAGCCGGCCCAACGTCGTGGCCGAGGAGGCCGAGCTGCAGGTCGACCTGCGGGCCGCCGCTCGGGCCGAGCTGGAGGCGGCCGAGGCCGAGATCCGGGCCCGCTGCACCCGGCCCACCGTGCCCGACGTGGAGGTCGAGGTGATCGAGCTCGCCCGCCACTGGCCGATGGAGCGTTCGAGCGGCGCGGCCCTGCTCGCCGAGCGGGCCGTGAGCCTGGCCGGCCGCTTGGGCTTCGCCTTGCGCGACACGGCCACCGGCGGGGCCTCCGACGCCAACACGACGGCCGGCCTGGGCGTGCCCTCGCTCGACGGCCTGGGGCCCATCGGTGGCCTGGATCACTCCCCCGGGGAGTACCTCGAGCTGGACTCGATCGTGCCCCGCACGACGCTCCTGGCGGCCCTCCTCCTGGCCGTGGCCCGCGATGAGGCGTTGCCGCGGCGTTCGGGGTAAGAGGAAGCCGGCAAGGCTTGGCGGCTCGACAGCCGGGCGGCTAGGCGGCCAGGCCGGCGGCCCGCAGGAGCGCCGTCACGAGGACCCCGCAGACGAGGCCCAGGAGGAGGTTGCGCCGCCAGGCGACGAGGGCCACGGCCACGACCACGGCCAGCCAGCCCACGCCGACCTGGAACGTGGGCCGGCCGGCGGCATCGGTCACCACGGCGACATTGACCGCGGCCAGGGCGGCCAGGATGGCGGGGCCCACCAGCCGCAGGTAGTCACGGCCCCAGCGCGGCAGCCGCTCGAGGCCGGGGGTCAGGAGGGGCACGGCCCGCGAGGGGTAGGTCACGAGCCCCATGAGCACCGCCAGGCCGACGAGGGTCAGGCTCATGGCAGACCGAGCGCCGGCACCGTCGCGGCTTCGGCCTCCGCGTCACGCTCGCCGCCTCCGTCCGAGGGCCGCCCGTCGTCGGACGCACCGGGCGCGGCAAGCCCGACCAGCGGGCCACCGAGCCCTCCGGCCACGATGCCCACCGTGGGCCCCAGGACGAGACCGACCCCGATCCCCAGCAGCACTCCGGCCAGGGCGGCCACGACCTCGCGCCGCCCGGAGATGAGGCCGACCGCCAGGCCGGCCATGGCCGCCGGGAAGACGACGTCGATGCCCAGTCGGGTGGGGTCGGGGATCAGCTGGCCGGCCGTGAAGCCGACCCCGGTCGAAGCGATCCAAGGGACGACCACGAAGCCGCCGGCCATCCAGTAGCCACGGCGATCGAAGCGGCCGAGGCGGCGGAAGTGGGCCAGGCTGAGGGCGAACGTCTCGTCGGCCAGGCAATAGGCGCTGGCCAGTCGCTCCGAGCGCGAGCGGCCTTGGAACCAGGGCGCCAGGGAAGCCGAATAGAGGATGTGACGGGCGTTGAGGAAGAAGGTCAGGAGGACGATGGCCGGCCACGAGGCGCCGCCGGCCACGAGGCCCACGGCCGCGAACTGCGAGGCGCCGGCCAGGACGATGACGCTCATGGCCAGGGCCTCGACGGCGGAGAAGCCGGCCTGCCGGGCAGCCAGGCCGTAGACGATGCCGAAGGCCGCCACGGAGAGCGCGATGCCGGCCCCCTCGAGGACCAGCCGACGGCGTGAGGCCCGCAGGGCCTCGGCCGGCGCGGGAGCCGGGTTCAGCGGAGGAACGTCGTCCCGCAGGTGTCGCAGACGACGTACACCGCGTGCCGGTCGCGGGCGTAGCCGGCCACGTGGAGGCGGCCCTTGAAGTCGGGTTCGGCGGTGCAGACCCAGACCCACCAGCGTCCGCTCGCGTCCCACTCCCCGGTGGGCTCGCCGAGCGGTGTGGTCTCGGCCGCGACCTTGTCGCGGAGCCCGTCGAAGGCCTTCAGGGCCGCTTCGACGTTGGCCGCTCGCTGCGCCTGCGTCTCGCTCCCGGAGGGGTAGTTCTGGCCGACGTTCGAGCTCACGGCAACCTCATCAGGCGGGTCCCTGGGCGCGCCCGGCAGGGGCCGGTGATCGGTGGGGGTTGGCCAGCCGCGGAGGTCGTGAGCGCGGCGCGACCGGCCGCCGGAGAGTATAGCGCGGCTCGGAGCGCGACTCTGTCGGTCTACCAGACGGCCGCTGCCCCCTCTGAGCGGGGATCGGTCGCCGCGGCGAAGGCTCGCGGCGGCGCATCCGGCGCATCCGGCGCATAAGGCATGTCCGGCATGTTCGGCATGTCCGGCCTGTCCGGCGCGTCCGGCCCGCCCTCCTCGGGCACGATCTCGATGGCGTGGGCGTGGCCCATGGCCGAGTCGAACGGCGGCCCGAACGTCACCTCGTGGCCGCGGGCCCGGAGGCCCTCGGGCACGGCTGGGGCGAAGCGCGGCTCGAGGCGGGTAACGCTGGGCGGCCCGAAGTGCCCGGCCACGTCGGCGGCCCAGCGCGGGGCGGCCACGGCCGCGGCGACGTCGAGCCGGCCGTCGACGAGGTCGCTGACGAGTTGGGCGAAGACCTGGGGCTGGATCTCGCCACCCATCGAGCCATGGACGACCCACGGCCGGCCATCGCGGAAGAGCATCGCCGGGGTCAGGGTGTGCCACGTTCGCTTGCCGGGGGCGATGACGTTGGGGCTGGCCGGGTCGAGGCTGAAGAACGCCCCCCGGTTCTGGTAGGCGATGCCGGTCTGGGGGTCGGCCAGGCCGGATCCGAAGCCGGCGTAGTTCGACTCGATGAGGCTGACGGCGCCGCCCCAGCGATCGGCCGTGGCGAGGTAGACCGTGCCGCCGCCCCGTGGCGCGTCGAGGGGCGGCGCGAGCGCCGCACGCCGCGGGTCGATCCGCTCGGCGAGCGCGTCGGCATGGGCCGGGGAGAGGAGCATCTCCAGGGCCCCGGGGGCCATGGCCTCGGGGTCGGCGAGGTAGCGGTCGCGGTCGGCCAGCACGAGGCGCGAGGCTTCGAGGCCCAGGTGGACCCAGGCCGGGTCGGTCACGCCCTGCGGCCCGAAGGCCGAGGCGGGCGGGGCCGGGAAACGACCCAGGACGGCTAGCGTCTCGAGGGCCAGGGGGCCGCAGCTGTTGGGCGGGTGGCTGTAGCTCGTCAAGCCCCGGTAGTCGGTCGCGATCGGCTCGCCCCAGGTGGAGCGATGGTCGGCCAGGTCGGCGGCCCGGAGTGGAGCACCACGCTCCGTCAGGTACGTCGCCGCGCGGGCCGCGAGGGCCCCGCTGTAGAGCACGTCCGGTCCCTCCTCGGCCAGGCGGCGGAGGGTCCCCGCGAGGCCGGTGATGAGGACCCGCTCGCCCCGCTCCCAGGGCCGTCCGGCCGGCCGGAACACCCGCGCCCAGTCGCCCTCGGGGCCGAAGATGGCGGCCGAACGCTCGACGGCCGCGATCCAGCCGGGGCCGGCCGGGAAGCCCTCGGCCAGCTCGATGGCCGGGGCCAGGAGCTCGGCCCACGGCCGCCGACCGAAGCGGGCATGGGCGTCGCCCCAACTGCGCACGGCTCCGGGCACGGTCACGCTCCACGGGCCACGCAACGGAAGGTGGCGAGCGTCGCCGGCGGCCACACGGGCCGCGTCCAGGGTGGCCGCCGCCGCCGAGCGGCCGCTGCCGTTGAGGGCCTGGAGGTGCTTGGCCGGCGGATCCCAGATGAGCCAGAACGCGTCACCGCCCAGGCCGCAGCTGTGGCTGGCCACGACGGCCAGGGCGGCGTTCGTGGCGATGGCAGCATCGACGGCACTCCCTCCGGCGCGGAGGATGCCGAGGCCCGCCTGGCTGGCCAGGCGCTGCGGGCTGACCACCGCGCCGCGGGCCCCCCAGGCGGCGACGGCGGGCACGAGGACGGGGTCGTTCACGGGCTCAGGATGGCCGAACGGGCGGCGATCCGCGCTCGGTCGTCGCGGCGCCTCGACCTTCCAGGTTCGGCGTGGCGGGCAGGAGCACGCCGACACGGGCCCCGCCGCCGACAGGATCCTCGGCGAAGGCCCGGCCACCGTGAGCCTGGGCGAGTTCCGCCACGATAGCCAAGCCCAGGCCCGCCCCCGGCCCCTGGCGCGACGGATCGGCCCGGTAGAAGCGCTCGAAGATCCGTCCCAGGGAGGCGGCCGGGATGCCCGGTCCGTCGTCCCTGACGGCCAGCAGGACCGAAGGCCCGGCCAGGCCAGCTCCGGCAGGCAGGGCCGTGGCTTCCAGGCGGGCGTGGCCGCCGGGCGCCGGCGCCGCGGCCAGGGCGTTGCGGACGAGGTTGCCCAGGACGCGTTCCACGGCCGAGCGGTCGGCGGCGAAGGGGAGGGGGGTCGGACCGGCTGCCGGTGCCTCGATGGTCTGCCCGGCGGCCTCGGCGGCCGGCGCGAAGCGGCTCGCGGCGGCCCGGACCAGGTCGCCCGCATCGAGTTGCTCGACGCGGAGCGTCGGGCCGGCCTGGAGCAGGCCCAGGGCCCCCAGCTGGTCGACCAGCCCCTCCAGCCGAGACGCCTCCTGGCCGATGGCGGTCGCTGCCCGGCCAGCCGCAGGTCCCTGGGCCGTGCCGTCTCGGAGGGCCTGGGCGTAGCCGCCGATGACGGTCAGTGGCGTGCGCAGGTCGTGGCCCAGGTTGGCCAGCAGGTCGCGCTGCTCCTGGCGGGACCGGCTGAGCTCCGCGCTCAGGGCGTTGAAGCCGGCGCTCGCCCGGGCCACCTCGGAGGGGCCATCCTCGGGCAAGACCGGCGGTCGGGCGCCCTGGGTGAGGCTGGCCGCGGCGCCGGCCAGGCGCTCCAGCGGCCGGGCCACGGAACGCGATAGCCCGATGGCCAGCAGCCCGCCCACGACGAGCACCACGAGGATGGCCACGACCATGGCCCGGGCCAGGTCGCCGAGGGCCGCCGCAGCGGAGCGATCGGGCCGCGACAGGACGAGGACCCGGCTGCCGCGCGCGGAGGCCGGGCCACTGATCGTGACGGCCACGAAGGCCTGGGCCTGCCTGGCCACCGTGTAGCTGCCGTGGGCCAACGTGCCCCGCGGTCCAGGCCGGCTGAGGTCGACCGTGGCCGGCGCCGGTGCCGACCCGCCCGCGGCGAGGACCGTGCCCCGGCCGTCGACGAGGAGGAGCGAGAAGCCGAGTGAGCTGACGTCGCCCTCGAGGCTGGCGATCACCGTCCGCGGCGCGGTGCCGGCCGTCAGTTGGCTCCGGGTCCGGCTGACGAGTTGGACGGCCGTGTCGGTCAGGGCGCCGTCGGCCGCGTCGCGTTCGAGGTCGCGCAGGACGACGAAGAGGGCCGCGCCGAGGCCGAGGAGGACGGTCAGGCCCAGCGCGCCGAAGGCCAGCAGGAGCCGGCCACGCAGCGATCGCACGCCGTCAGCCCGGCCGCTCGCGGGGCGGCGGGACGAGCCGGTAGCCGATGCCGCGGATGGTCTCGATGGCCGGGCCATCCGGGCCCAGCCGAGCCCGCAGGGCGGCCACGTGCACGTCCACCGTGCGGGTCTCACCCGGGAAGTCGGTGCCCCACACCGACGCCAGCAGGCCGTCTCGGCTGAAGACGACGCCAGGGTCCCGGGCCAGGGCGGCCAGGAGGTCGAACTCGCGGGGCCGCAGCGCGAGCCGGCGCGGCCCGACGTAGGCCTCCCGGCGACGGCGGTCGACACGCAGCGGCCCCACGACGCTCGGTCGATCGGATCGCTGCCCGGGTTCGCTGCGCCGCAGGATGGCCCGGGCTCGGGCCACCAGCTCGCGGGGGTTGAAGGGCTTGGCCAGGTAGTCGTCGGCGCCCAGCTCGAGGCCCACGATGCGGTCGACGTCGTCGCTCCGGGCGGTCAGCATGAGGATCGGTGTGTCGCCCCGTCGACGCAACTCGCGGGCCACCTCGAGACCGTCGACCTCGGGCAGCATCAGATCGAGCAGGACGAGGTCCGGATCGTGCCGCTCATGGGCGGCCAGGGCCTCGGTCCCGGTCCGCGCTTCGACCACGGCGAAGCCGGCCTGCTCGAGGTACAAGCGCACGAGCTCGACGATGTTGCGTTCGTCATCGACGACGAGGATCGTCTTCATCGGTCGTCGAGCATACGATGGCGCGATGGAACTCCTGCACCGAGCCGTCGGTCCGCTGGCCACGAATGTCTGGGTCCTGGGTGACGAGGCCAGCCGCGAGGCGGTGGCCATCGACACGGCCACGCCCTGCGCGGCCTGGGTCGGCGAGGCCCTTGCCGAACGGGGCTGGAGGTTGAAGCTCATCGTCTCCACCCATCGGCACTGGGATCACATCGGGGACAACGCCGCCCTCGTGGCCGCCACAGGGGCCGAGGTGGCGGCTCACGCCCTGGACGGACCCGGCCTCCGCGAGCCGCGGCAGGGCCTGGCGCCGTTCCCCATCCCGCCGTCCGTCCCGGCCGTGGAGCTGGCCGAAGGCGGCCGGCTCCGCTTCGGCACGCTCGACCTGGAGGTCCTCCACACCCCCGGTCACACCGAGGGCTCGGTCTGCCTCCTGGCTCGGGCCGAAGGGCTGCTCCTCAGCGGTGACACCCTCTTCGCTGGCGGCTGGGGCCGGGTCGACCTGCCCGGCGGCTCGGCCGAGGCCATGGTGGCCTCGCTGGCCCGGCTCCAGGCCCTCGACGACGGCCTCCACGTCCTCCCCGGCCATGGCCAACGAACGACGCTCGGCCGCGAGCGGCCGTGGATGGAGCTCGTCGCCCGCGAGGGCCGCCTCTTCGCCTGATCGCCCGTCGATCAGGTCGTCAGGCCAGGCCCCGCTCGCGGGAGCGCTCACGGGCTCGAAGCCCACGCTCGATGGCTCGCCACTGCTGGCGCTCGACCTTCCGGCTCCGAGCGTCGTTGCGCCGAGTCTGGGCGGCCAGCTCCCGGGTCAGCTTGCGCTGGCTGGCCAGCCGCTCGGCGGCCAGCGTGCCGGCCGCGATGGCGGCGGCCACGGCGCAGCCCGGCTCCCGGCCATGGGCACAGTCGCTGAAGCGGCAGCCAGCAGCCAGCTCGTCGATGTCGGCGAACGTGGCCGCCAGGCCGCCCTCGGCCTCCCAGGGAGCCAGTGAGCGCAGGCCGGGCGTGTCGAGCAGCAGCAGGCCCTCGGGAGCAGCGATGAGCTCGCGAGTCACGGTCGTGTGACGGCCTCGTTCGTCGCCCGGCCTGACCTCCGCCGTAGCCTGGCGCTGGGTGCCCAGGAGGGCATTGACCAGGCTCGACTTGCCGACGCCCGAGGAACCCAGGAGGGCCACCGTCCGGCCCGGCCCGAGGTCGTCCCGTAGGCCGTCGAGGCCCGCGCCCGTGACCGCCGACACGACGTGGACCGGCACGCCCAGGGCCACCTCGCGCAGGGGGCCCGACCACGGCCCGGCGTCTGGCTGGAGGTCGGCCTTGTTGAGGACCACGGCTGGCCGCGCACCGCTCGACCAGGCCATGGCCAGATAGCGTTCGAGACGCCGGGGGTTGGCGTCGTGACCGACGGCCTGGACGATGAGGAGGTCGTCGACGTTGGCAGCCAGGATCCGCTGGCCCAGCTGCTCCGTGCCGGCCTGCCGGCGGATGGCGCTGCGGCGCGGCAGCACGGCGGCGATCCGGGCCAGGCCATCGTCGGCCGGCCCGTCAGCGTAGGTCCCTTCGACGGCGCCGGCTTCGACCGCGACCCAGTCACCGACCGTGGGCAGGGCGGTGTGATCCGCCGCCCGCTGGGCCGCGTGGCGCAGGCGCCCGGCCAGCGTGGCCAGCACCTCGCCCCCGGCGAGCCGGACCCGGACGCGGTCCGGCGACGCGCCTACGACCCGGCCGGGGCGCCGTCCGGCGGCGGCGTGATCGGCGAAGGCCAGGGCCCAGGCCTCGGTCCAACCCCAGGCCGCGAGGTCCTCGGCCCCGCTAGGCCCGGGCATCGGACGCCCCGCCGGCATCGGGGGCCTGGCTCGCAGCGGGCGTGTCTCCGGCTGATCGCCAGCCCACCGTGGCCGGCTGGTCTACCGGCCGCCCGTAAGCGTACCAGCGGAGGGCGACCTCGAAGCCCAGCCCTTCGTAGAGCCCCAGCGCGCCCGTCGGATTCGCGGCATCCACGCTGAGCCGGGCCTCGTGCATGCCCCGCTCGCGAAGGTGTCGCAGCGACGCCGCGCAGAGGGCCTTAGCCAGGCCTCGGCCACGCCACGGGCGGCGGACCGAGACGTGCTCGAGCCAGGCCCGGCGGACGCCCAGGGCCCGGTTCTCGTCCTCGAAGATGGCGTTCATGACGCTGCCGGCGACCTCGCCGCCGTCCCAGGCCACGCACCACAGCGAGGTGTCCGTCTCGGGGCTGGCGAAGCGCGCCAGGAAGGCGCCGGGGTCCGGTTCGGCCGGCGCGCCCCAGTGGTCCCGGAAAGCCTCGACGTCGGCCTCGTAGATGGCCCGGTGCTGGTCCGGCCTGACCGGCCGTAGAGCGAGACCGGGAGGCAAGGGGTGGTCGGGGAGCTCGCCGGCCAGCGAACGCCGCATGTCGAAGCCGTACCGGATGGGCTGGTAACCCTCGGCCTCGACGAGGGCCCGGTCGGCGACCTCGGGGTCGAGCAGGTAGGTGCGGAACTCGCGCGGTCCGGGACGGGGGTCGGCGGCCGCCTCGGCGGCCAGCCGGCGGCGGGTCGCGCGGTGGAGGGCGGTGCCGATGCCCCGGCCGCGGTGCTCCGGGGCGATCGCGCCCCAGGTCTCGAGGGCCATGACCCCGGCCCGCTCGCAGCGCGTGCCGACGACGAAGCCGACCATCGCTCCGTCGCGTTCGGCGATCATGACATCCCGACCCAGGTCGAACCGCTCGAGCGGCTCCCACTCGGCTCGGAGGGCCTCCCCGGACTGGATCTCCTCGACCCCGTCGGCGGCATGGGCCCGCTCCCGGATCCCAGCCAGGGCCGGCCAGTCGTCGGGCTCGGCCTGGCGGAAGCGGAGGCCGGGGATGGTCGGCCCATCGAGCTTCACGATCCCCGAGCCATGCATCGGGCTATGACGACGATCCATGTCAACCGACCCGCTTGAGCTTGCCGGTGCGCTTGGCGTACTGCTCGGCCCGTCCGAAGATCCAGACCCCCAGGGGGATCAGCACGATGGCCATGATGAGCAGCGGCCAGACATCGGCCCACAGGGCAGCCAGGCCCGTGCCGTCGATGAGGCTGCGGCGGATGCCGTCGAGGATGTAGGTGGCCGGGCTGAAGCGGGCCAGGACCTGCATCCAGCCGGGCAAGATGTCGATCGAGTAGTAGACCCCGCTGACGAGCAGCAGGATCGACTGGAAGACGAACGTCATCTGCGCGCCGCGCTCGATGTAGAGAAGGGGCAGGACGGCGGCCATCATGCCGATGCCGATGACCGACAGCGACCCGACGAGCATGAAGGCAGCGGCCGTGCCGAGATCGGCCCGCGAGAGGTCGAGTCCGAAGAAGGACACCAGGACGACGAGGATGACCGCCGTCTGGAGCAGGCCGTAGAGCACGGCGAAGAAGGTCGCCCCGAGCAGCTGGGCGTAGCGCCGGACGGGCGCCATCATCGTGTACTCGAGCGTGCCCTCCCAGCGCTCCCAGGCGATCGTCTCGGCCACGAAGCTGAAGACGGTCGAGAGGTAGTTCCAGAAGATGGCCCCGATCATCAGGCTGAAGATGAGGCGCCGGCTGCCAGCTTCGGCGCCGATGAGGGTGATGGACAGGGCGCTGGCCACGGCATACACGAGGAAGGCCACGTCCCAGCCCCAGTAGCGCTTGGTGAGGTTGACGTTCCGCTCGACGAAGGCGAGGCTCGCCCACATCTCGCGGGCCACGGCGGACATGACGGATCTCCGATGGGCTGGGCCCGCCCGCGCCCTATGGGTTGCGGACCGGCCGGGGCTGTCCATCGGCCGCCAGCTGGCGGCCGATGGCGATGAGCGCGCGTCCGAGACGCCGGCGCGGCGAGGCCGCGCGGCGACGAGGAGCGGAACGGGGCAGGGCGCGAGCCCGCCGTTCCGCGCTCGCCTCGGAGCGCAGGGCTTCGATCCGGCGCCGGCTGAGCGACGGCTCGAAGCTGCTGTACGGCAACATCACGGATCTCCTTGATGGTCGGGGACCGGGTCCTCCTCCTCGACGTCGTCGTCGAGGGAGCGGCCGGTCCAGGTCATGAAGACGCTCTCTAGCGTCGGGGGCAGGTCGCGCTCATGCGCGACGCGGGCCTTCAGCTCGGCCGGCGTGCCCTCGGCGACGACACGTCCGCCGTCGAGGATCGCCAGCCGGTCGCAGAGGCGATCGGCTTCGGCCATGTCGTGCGTGGTCAGCACGATCGTGGCGTCATGGCTAGCCCGCAGCTCCTCGATGAAGGTCTGGACCTCCAGCTTGGAGCGCGGATCGAGCCCGGTCGTGGGCTCATCGAGAAGGAGGAGGGTCGGGCTCGTCAGGAGGGCCCTGGCGATGGCGACCTTCTGCTGCATGCCTCGGCTCATCTGCTCGACAGGCCGGTCGAAGCGCGAGGCGGCGATGCCCAGCCGGTCGAGGATGCGCACCGCTTCCTGGCGTGCGGCTCGGGTGTCGAGGCCGTAGAGCCGGGCGGCGTAGGACAGGTTCTCGGCCGGTGAGAGCTTCTTGAAGAAGGCGGCGTCGACGCTGACCCGGTTGATCAGGCGCTTGACGGCCATCTCCTCACGGACGACGTCGTGGCCGAAGACCTCGACGCGCCCCTGATCGAGCGTGAGCAGCGTGCTCACGAGGCGGATGAGGGTCGACTTGCCCGAACCGTTGGCGCCGAGCACGCCGTAGATCTCACCCCGCTCGATGCGCAGCGTGACGTCCGCCACGGCCACCGCGGGACGCTTGTGGCGCCCGACGAGGAACGTCTTGGAGGCCCGCTCGAGGAGCAGTGCCGGTTGGTCGAACCGCTGCGGCCGTTCGAGCGACAGCGTGGTCATGGGTCGGTGCTCCGGTTCGTCGAAGGCTGGTGGACGGTGGCCCCCGGGCGGGGAGGCGGCTCTTCGACGGACCCGAACGCGCGCTTCGGGCATCAAAAAAGCCGGGGGGCCGATCCTGGCCCTCCGGCTCTGGCGTTGGGCGGCTCAGCCGCCTGACGCTAGCTAGCGCAGGGCGCGGATCTCCCGCTGTCGGCGGCGCCGGCGGGCGCGGCCGGCCGCTGCCGAAGGGCAACGGGGCTGGTGCGGAAGGTGGACGTCATCTGGTGGCCCGCTCCTGTGCTGTGCTCCGGGTGCTTCCCGGACCGCGGCCTCGCGCATCCGCTACTCGGCGCGATGACCGGCGGAGCATACGCGGGTCCGGCGATGCGTGTCAACGCCGATATGCCCGGTGGCGTGGACAGCCTTCGGTCGGGCGCTACGCCCGCCTCGGATGGTCGCGCCTGTAGGCTGGACCGGTGACACGGATCGACGAGCTGCGAAGCGACGCCACGTGGTGGGCGGGAACGCCGCCGGAGCGGCCCCTGGGGCTCGAGGAGCTGCTCGCGGGGGGGACGCTCGACGCCGAACTGGCCGGCCTGGTCCTCTGGCTCCTCGAGGCCGAGGTCCCCATCGTCGTGGCGGGGCCGCCGGGGGTCGGCGCGACGACCCTCCTCACGGCCCTCCTCGCGCTGCTGCCGGACAGCACGCCGACCCATCGCCTGGCGGGCGGCAGCGAGGACTTCGCCTGGCTGCCGCAGGCCTCGGAGCTGGGCTGGCCGGGCCGTGGGGGCCCGCTGCCACCGCCCGGACAGCGACCCGCCTGGCCGGGCGCTCGTCTGCTCGTGGCGGAACTATCGGAG
Organism: Candidatus Limnocylindrales bacterium; assembly: GCA_036278755.1. Taxonomy (GTDB): domain Bacteria; phylum Chloroflexota; class Limnocylindria; order Limnocylindrales; family CSP1-4; genus DASUKL01. The sequence goes on from DASUKL010000043.1 coordinate 16,604, forward strand.
CGGCCCGAGATCGGCACCTGGGGCCTCGCAGCGCGAGTCGTCGTGCGGGCCCTGCAACTGGGTTACAGCCTCGCCACGACGGCCCGGGCGGGCTCGCTCCAGGAGCTTCTGGCCGGCCTCGAACGTGCCCCCGTGGGCTTGAGCCAGGACGAGCTGCGGCGCCTGGGGCTCGTCCTCGTCGTCGGTCGCGTGGCCCCGCCCGCACCGGTCGGACACGACCTCCAGCCCCTCCATCGGGTCGTGGCGGCCCACTACCTGCGGCCGCTCGACCGTGACCGGCAGGGGCACGTGCAGCGCCAGCCGCCGGCCGTCCTGGCCACCTGGGACGCGGCGAGCGACACCTTCGAGCACTTCGCCTGGGGCGTCCTGCCGGAACTGGGCGCCCGCTTCGGCCGCCCGCCGGGGGCCGTGGAGCGGGAGCTGGCCGGACTCGTGGCCAGCCTGACACCGACCGGCCGCTCGGCAGGCGGCGGCTCACCGGGCGGCCGGTCGCCAGGCGGCCGCTCGCCAGGCGGCCGCTCGCCAGGCGAGGGGTAGACTGGTCGGAGCGCCCATGCCCACATCGAGCCAGACCGCCGCGCCGCACCGCCCCCGGACCCTGGGTCGGTTGCGGGCCAGCGACTGGCGCCCGCGGACGGTCAAGGAGGAGCTCCGGGCCAACCTCCTGGCCCGGCTCGGGGAGGGCGGACCGCTCTTCCCCGGTGTCCTCGGCTACGAGGACACCGTCGTCCCGGCGGTCGAGAACGCCATCCTGGCCGGTCAGGACATCTGCTTCCTGGGCGAGCGCGGGCAGGCCAAGACGCGCATGGCCCGCCAGCTCGTGGGCCTCCTCGACGAGGCCATCCCGGCCATCGAGGGCGGCGACCTCAACGACGACCCCTACGCGCCCTTGAGCGCCGCGGCCCGGGCGCGTGTGGTCGCCGAGGGGGATGAGACGCCCATCCACTGGCTGCCGGCCGATCGGCGCTACGGGGAGAAGCTGGCTACCCCCGACATCACCATCGCCGACCTCATCGGTGAGGTCGATCCCATCAAGGTCGCCGAGGGGCGCTACCTGGCCGACGAGTCGACCATCCACTTCGGCCTCGTGCCGCGCACCAACCGAGGCATCTTCGTCATCAACGAGCTGCCCGACCTGGCCGAGCGGATCCAAGTCGGCCTGCTGAATGTGCTCGAGGAGCGCGACGTCCAGATCCGCGGCTATGCCGTCCGCCTGCCCCTCGACCTCTATCTGGTGGCCAGTGCCAACCCCGAGGACTACACCAGCCGGGGCCGGATCATCACCCCCCTCAAGGATCGCCTGGGCTCCCAGATCCGGACCCACTATCCGCGCAGCCTCGAGCTCGAGATCGCGATCATGCGCCAGGAGCGCACGCGCTTCGACGACCCCGACGGCGTGCCGCCGGTGGAGGAGCCGGAGTGGATGCTCGAGCTGGTTGCCGAGCTGTCCCACCTGGCTCGCTCCTCGCCCGAGATCAGCCAGCGCTCGGGGGTCAGCGTGCGGGTCAGCATCACCAACCTCGAGACCCTCCTGGCCAACGCCCTGAAGCGTGCGGTCCGTCTGGGCGAGGCCTCGGCCGCCCCGCGGGTGAGCGACCTGGGGGCCCTCATCCCCTCCACGGCCGGCAAGATCGAGCTCGAGACGCTGAACGACGAGGCGCCCGAGGATCGGGTCGTGGACCGACTCCTCAGCAAGGCCCTCTACAACGTCTTCGGCCGCCGCGTGGAGGTCGACGACCTCGACCCCATCGTCGCCGCCTTCGACGGCGGGCTGACCATCGAGACCGGCGAGGCCGTGGCCTCAGGTGAGTACGTCCGCTGGGCTCGGGAGGTACCCGGTCTGGGCGAGGCCTGCCAGCGCCTGGGGGCCGGGTCAGCGTCGGCCAGCATCGCTTCGGCCGTCGAGTTCCTGCTCGAAGGCCTCCACCTCCACCGCCGCCTCAACAAGGAGCGCGGCGCGCCCGGCGGTGGCGGCGTGTACCGGCGCTGAGCGCCGATGGCCCTGGCCCTGCCCGAGCCTGACGCCGAGCGATCGGCCGCCCAGCAGCCGGCGGAGCCGCCGCGCGGCTTCCGGGAGCACTACCGCTACTCCCGTTGGGATGGCCGTCAGCGCGTCGATGACCTCGACGCCGACCGCATCCTGGACGCGCTGTCCGACGACCTGATGGCCGAGGGGGACCTCGCGGCCGCCCTGCGGCGCCTCCTCCGGCGGGGCCTGGAGGCGGATCCGGAGCGGGGCGGGGAGCGTGTGTCCGGCACCCGCGAGCTGCTCGAGCGGCTGGCCCGGGCGCGGCGAGACCTCCTCCGCCGCTACCAGCTCGGCGACGTCATGAAGGACGTCCGGGAGCGGCTGAAGGAGGTGGTCGACACCGAGCGCCGGGGGCTCGAACGGCGCCTGGCCGAGGCCCGGGCCGCTGAAGCCGACCCGGAGCTGCGGCGGATGCTGGGCCAGATGGCCGGCCGCCGGGTGAGTCAGCTCGAGGCCCTGCCCGAGGACGCCGGAGCCCGCATCCGCGCCCTCCAGGACTACGACTTCCTGGAGCCGGAGGCGAGGGAGCGCTTCGAGGCCCTCCTCGACGAGCTTCGCCATCAGGTCCTCGACCGGCAGTTCCAGGGCCTGGCCGACCAGATCAAGGGCATGACGCCCGACAGCCTGGCCGCCAACCGGGCCATGGTCCGCGAGCTCGACCGCCTGCTCCAGGAGCGGCTGGAGGGCGGGGACCCCGACGCCACGGACTTCCTCTCCCGCCATGGGGCGTTCTTTCCCGGGGCCCGGACGTTGGATGACGTCATCGATCAGCTGACCGAGCGGATGGCGGCCATGCAAGCGCTGCTGGCCTCCATGAGCCCCGAACAGCGGGCCGAGCTGCAGTCGTTGACCGATGCCCTGCTTCGCGACGATCGCCTGCGCTGGGATCTGGCCCAGCTGGCGGCGACACTCGACCAGCTGCTGCCCGGCGGGCTGGGCCAGCGGGTCACGTTCCGGGGCGACGAACCGCTGTCGCTGGACGGCGCGCTCCACCAGCTGAACGAGCTGCAAGCCATGGACCGTCTGGCCGATCGCCTCGATGGGGCCGAGGACGTGGCCAGCCTGGCTGGCATCGATCCTGACGAGGTCCGCCGCCTGGCGGGCGAGGAGGCGGCCGAGGACCTCGAGAGCCTGCAGCGGATCGCCGAGCAGCTGGAACAGGCCGGCTACGTGGAACGCCGTGGCGGGACGCTGGAGCTCACACCCCGCGGGACGCGGCGCATCGGCCAGCGCGTGCTTGACGAGCTGTTCAGCCGGCTGCGCGACGACGCGCACGGCAACCACGCCATCCGGCGCGGTGGCGCGGGCGGCGAACGGGCGGAGGCGTCGGTCGCCTGGGAGTTCGGCCGGCCCTTCGACCTCGACCTGCGGGCGACCCTGGGCAACGCCCTGACCCGGCCCGAGAACGGACCCCGTCGATGGCAGGGCGGACTTCGCCTGGCGCCGGCGGACTTCACCGTCCACGAGAGCGAGGAGCTGTCCACGGCGGCCACGGTGCTCCTCGTGGACATGAGCCGCTCCATGCTCCTGCGCGGCTGCTTCCTGGCGGCCAAGAAGGTGGCCGTGGCCCTCGACACGCTCATTCGCACCCAGTTCCCCCGCGACGAGCTGCACGTCATCGGCTTCGCCTACTACGCTCGCGAGATCCGGCCCGGCTCGCTGGCCGCCCTCAGCTGGCACGGGTATGAGTACGGCACGAACCTCCAGCACGGGCTGCTCCTGGCCCGTCGCCTCCTGGCCCGCTCGCGCGCCCACAATCGGGAGATCGTGGTCGTCACCGACGGTGAGCCGACGGCCCACTTCGAGGGCGGCCAGGTCGAGTTCAGCTATCCCCCGACCCGGCGCACGATCCAGGCCACGCTGGCCGAGGTCGCCCGCTGCACGAAGGACGGCATCGTCATCAACACCTTCATGCTGGAGCGCTCGCGGGCCCTGGCCGACTTCGTCGCCCGTCTCACACGACTCAATCGGGGACGAGCCTTCTACGCGACGCCCGAGCGGCTCGGGGAGTACGTGCTGGTCGACTACGTGGGGCGCAAGACGAACAGGGTCTGAGAGACCCGCAGGAGGTGGGTCCCCAGGACCCGCAGAAGCGGGCCTCGAGGTCGCAGGGAGGAGAAACGCGAAGGATGGAGCGGCTGCTGGTGGTGGTCCTGCAGGCGGCGGATGCCGACGGGGTGGTCGACGCCCTGACCAGCGAGGGCTTCCGCGTGACCTGGCTGCGTTCGACCGGGGGCTTCCTGAAGAAGGACAACGCCACGATCCTCGTGGCCGTCTCGGGCGACGAAGCCTACCGCCAGGTCCTGGCCGTCATCGAGCAGCGCTCGTCCAGCCGCGACGTGGAGCTGCCGCCGATCCTCCGCGAGCGCCTCGACGACTGGAAGGAGCGGGTCGTCCACCAGGCCGGAGCCATCATCTTCGTCGTGCCGCTCGAGGGCATCGTCCGCCTCTAAGGGTCCCGCCGCCGCCTCGAGGGTCCCCGCCACCCGCAGGGCGGTTCCCGGCCGCTCAGCAGGGCCGCTCCCTCGGCCCAGGTCGCCAGGTGACCGGGGGTTCTGGGTTCCAACCCGACGCCCTTGGCGCGCACGCGACAGGTTCCTGCTATTGTGTGCCGGTTCAGCAGGTCTTGCGTAGATTTATGAAGGTTCCTGCGGCCGATGCCCACCTCGTCCCGTCGTCGCTCGGATTGGCTGACGCTGTCCGAGGCCAGCCGCCAGTTGGGGGTCGCCCCGGCGACCCTGCGACGCTGGAGTGATGCCGGCCGGATCCGGACCTTCACCACCCCCGGCGGGCATCGGCGCTTCGCCCGCGGTGCCCTCCAGAGCCTCCTGCCGAGCAGGGATCCGAGCCCCTTGCCCCTGGCCCGCATCGGGCTGACCCCGGAGCGGCTGAACCGTGCGTATCGGCGCAACGCCCGGATCCTGCACGCGGACCTGCCCTGGCTGACAGAGCTCCAGGGCCCCGCCCTGGAACGCTTCAGGATCCGCGGCCGGCGTCTGACGGCCGACCTGCTGGCCTGGCTCGACGCTCGCGGCGAAGGCCCCGAGACACGCGACCACCCCCTGAACGACGCGACGCTCGTGGCGGCCGAGTACGGGCGCGAAGCCGCAGCGGCCGGGCTGTCCCTGAGCCAGACGGTGGAGGGCTTCCTCCGCTTCCGGGCCCCCTTCCTGGCTGAATTGGCCCGGGGCTCCCGGCGTCGAGGCCTCGATGGTGCCGCCGCGACCGAGCTCCTGGAGGCGGCCGAGACCGGCATGGACCGGCTCCTCATCGCGGCCATGGCAGCCCACAGCGTCGCCCGTATCGGCCCCGGTCACCCGGGCGGCGGGTGAGGGCGCCGGAGGCCGAACGGGCGCCGGCCGATCCCCAGCTCCTGGCCTGGTCGGCGGTCGCACCGTCCGTGGCCGCGTCCGATCGGGCGGCCTTCGCCGAGGTCCTCGCGGCCCTGGAACCGGCGACCGGGGGGGCCGCCGCCGGACGGCTCGACCTCGTGACCTGCCATCGGGTCGAGGTCTACCTCGAGGGCGCCTCGACCGCGGAGGCAGCGGCGCTCGACGCGGCCCTCCCACACGGCGGCCGCCGGCTGGATAGCCACGACGTCGTTCGTCACCTGGCCCGGGTCGCGGTGGGCCTCGACAGCGCGATCCTGGCCGAGGACCAGGTCCTCCACCAGCTGCGCCGCAGCGTGGCCGCGGCCGAGGGCCGGGGCACGCTGGGGGGAGCCCTGGCCCGTGCAGCCCGGCTGAGCCTCACGGCCGGCCGTCGGGCGAGGACCTATCGGCCGGCCGGCCGCCCGTCCCTGGCCGATCTCGCCCTGGACACGCTGGAGCGCTTGGCGGGGGCCGGGCGGAGACCCGACGGCTCGAGATCGAGCGCGACCGAGCGCTCGGCACCTGAGGGTCCGGTGCTGGTGGTCGGGACGGGCGAGATCGGACGACTCACCCTTCGCCAGGCCCAGCGCCGCGGTCTGGCCGTCCTCGTCGCCAGTCGTGACCCGGGGATCGCGGCCGCCCTCGCCACCCGCGTCGGAGGCCGGGCCGTGCCCATCGAAGGTGATGGCCGGCTCGACTCCGTGGTGGGCATCGTGGTCGCCCTGGGCGGGCCCTGGCGCATCGACCCATCCTGGGCGGCCGGCGTCGCTCGGCGCCACGTGCCGACCGTGGACCTCTCCTTCCCCGCCGCCGTGCCGGCCGCCCTGGCCCGGGCGCTGGGCCCCGCTTTCGTGCCGGTCGACGCGATCGGCACGAGCCCTGGGGACCGCGATCCGCGCCTGGCCGCACGGTTGGAAGCGGCCGTCGACGAGGCGGTCGAGGCCTACGAGGCCTGGGCCGGCGCGGCCGGCCGGGACGCCGCCAGGGCGCTCGCGGCGCGGGCCGAGGCCGTCCGTCGGTCCGCCCTCGAGCGGCTGTGGCGGCGGTTGCCCCAGGTCCCGGCCGAGGAGCGGGCCCAGATCGAGGGTATGGCCCAGGGCCTGGCCGACGAGCTCCTCGGGCCGCCTCTCGCCCGTCTCGGTCATGATCGGGTCGGCGCCCAGGCCAAGGCGGCCCGTGAGCTGTTCGACCTGTGAACGTACGAGCGCCCCACGCCGGGACCGCGGTGCCGCTCCGCGTCGCCGGCGAGCGCCCGCTCCGCCCCGACGCCGAGCGGATGCTTCGTCTCGGGACCCGGGGCAGTGCCCTCGCCCTGGCCCAGGCGCGGCTCGTGGCGGCGGCCCTCGAACGACAGGGTACCGCGGTCTCCCTGGTGACCATCCGCACCGCCGGCGACGACCACCGGCCGGACGAAGGGTGGGGCGAAGGCGCCTTCGTGTCGGCTATCGAACGAGCCCTGCGTCGTGGGGAGGTGGACCTGGCCGTTCACAGCGCCAAGGACCTGCCCACGACGGAGCCGCCGGACCTCATGGTGGCAGCCTTCCTGCCGCGGGCCGATCCGCGCGATGCCCTTGTGGGCCCCCGGCCAGGGCTTCGGTTCGTCGACCTACCCACGGGCGCGCGCGTGGGTACCGATAGCCCCCGCCGCAGCCGCTTCCTGCGCCGGCTCCGTCCCGACCTCGAGACCCATCCGCTCGACGGCAACGTCGACCGACGCCTGGAACGTCTTGCCGAAGGCGAGACCGATGCGCTGATCCTGGCCGTGGCCGGGCTGGAACGGCTTGGCCGCGCCGATCGGATCGGCCAGGTGCTCTCGCCGCAGGTCATCTTCCCGGCCCCCGGTCAGGGGGCCATCGCGATCCAGGTCCGGACCGACGACGCGGAGGCGCGGGACTTGGTGGCGACCGTGGACGACGCCCCGACGCGCTCGGCCGTGACCGCCGAGCGGTCCTTGCTCGCGGCCCTGGGCGGTGGCTGCCGAGCGCCCATCGGGGCGCTGGCCCGGGTCCGCGACGGGCGCCTCCACCTGCGGGCCGCCTGGGCCGGTCCCCAGGGCGAGGTCCGGCAGGGGAGGGCCGAGGGCGACCTCGACGCCGCGGTGGAGCTGGGCCAGCGCCTCGCCGCCCGCCTGGTGGCTCCTCCACGCCGTGGCACCCGTGTGTCCCGCCGACCCTACGACGGTGCCGGCACCTCGGCTGGTCCCCGCGTCCTCGTCACGCGACCGACGGCCGAGGCCGGGCCGCTGGTGGCCGCGCTGCGTCGCCGGGGACTCCAGCCGGTCGTGGTGCCGGCCATCCGGGTCTCGGCCCTCCTGTCAAGGGCAGACCTGGGCGAACGGCTGGCCCGCCTCAGCCCCGAGAGGATCGTCGTCGCCAGCCCGACGGCCGCCCGGCTGGCCGTGGAGGCCTGTCGGGCCCGCGGCCTCGCGCCCGCACGATGCACCTGGGCCGCGGTCGGGCCAGGCAGCGCTGAGCCGCTGGCGCGAGCCCGGGTCGCCGCCTGGCTGCCCACCCGAGCTGACGCGGCCACCCTGGCCGCCGAGCTGCCCCTGGTACCGGGTGAGCGGATCCTGGTCCTGTGCGGCGAGCTGGCCGCGGGATCGCTGGTCGGGCGCCTGGCCGAGCGGGGGGCGCGAGGGGAGGAGATCGTGGTCTATCGGACGGTGGAGGCGCCAGCGCCGTCGCGGCGTCGCCTGGCCTCCGCTCTGGCGGAGGGTCGACCCGCGGCGATCGCCTTCACCAGCGGCTCGACCGTCCGCGGCTTCGTTGGCCTGGCCGGCCTGGCCGGCCTGGCCGGACCGGACCTCGATGGGCTCCGGGCCATCCCCGCCGTCTGCATCGGCCAGCCGACCGCTGCTGCGGCTCGCTCCCTCGGCTTCCTGACCGTCGAGACGGCCGATCGACCGACGCCCGCGGCCATGGCCGCCGCAGCCGCTCGGGCCGTTGGGATGCCGAGCGCATGATGGCCGCCGATGGCGTCGCGGATCGCCCGACCCTGATCGACCGCCGACCCGTCGCCCGCCCTCGGCGCCTGCGCCGGACGCCGGCCCTCCGGGCGCTCGTCCGCGAGACGCGGCTCGCTCCAGGGCAGCTGGTGGCCCCGCTCTTCATCCGCTCCGGCCGCGGCCTCCGCGAGCCCATCGCCACGCTCCCCGGTCAGGCCAGGGTCTCGGTCGACGAGGCCGTCCGGGAGGCCGAGGCGCTGGCGGAGCTGGGGGTCGGTGGCCTGCTCCTCTTCGGCCTGCCCGACGCCAAGGACGAGCAGGGCAGCGGCGCCTGGGACGACGAGGCGCCCGTCCAGTCCGCCCTGCGGGCCCTGCGGGCGGCTGGCCTGCCGCTCGTGCTGATCGCCGACACGTGTCTCTGCGAGTACACCAGCCACGGCCACTGCGGGCCGCTCGACGGCCAGGGCGGGGTCGACAACGACGCCGCCTTGGAGCTCCTGACCCGGACCGCCGTCTCGCAGGCAGCAGCCGGGGCCGACCTCGTGGCACCCTCGGCCATGATGGACGGCCAGGTCGTCGCCCTGCGGGCCGGCCTCGATGCCGCTGGCCTGGCCGGGACCGCGATCCTGGCCTACGCCGCCAAGCACGCCTCGGCCTTCTACGGACCCTTCCGCGACGCAGCCGGGAGCGCCCCCGCGTTCGGCGATCGGCGGGGCTACCAGATGGACCCGGCCAACGGTCGCGAGGCACTGCGCGAGCTGACGCTCGATGCCGCCGAGGGCGCGGATGTCCTGATGGTCAAGCCGGCCTTGCCGGCGCTCGACCTCGTGGCCGCGGCCCGGGCCCATTTCGACCTGCCCATCGCTGCCTATCAGGTGAGCGGCGAGTTCGCGATGCTCGCTGCTGCCGCCGAGCGGGGCTGGCTGGACTGGCGCGCGGCCGTGCTCGAGTCGCTGATCGCCATCGGTCGGGCCGGGGCAGACCTCATCGTCACCTACGCCGCGCGGGAGGCCGCCGGCTGGATCAGGGAGCCGTCATGACCGAAGAGATCCCCGTCCGCTACGCCCAGGCCCTGGCCATCGGCTTCGACCCGGGTTGGCGCCGCCAGCCCGACGCCGCCCTGGAGGCGGACATCTCCGCCTTCGTCGAGGCCGAGGCGCGGGCCGCGGACGACGGCGTGGCCGGCGTCTGCTATTCGACCCTGGGTCTCAAGCCTGGCTGCGAGGTGCTGCTGTGGCGCGTGGGCCCGACCGTCGAGGCCCTCCAGGCGGCCGCAGCCCGCCTCCTCCGATCGGGGGCCGGCCGCTGGGCGGACGTGCGCCACGCGTTGCTCGGCCAACTGCGCGGCTCGCAGTACGTCCGCAAGCCCAGCGGCCAGGACCAGGCGAGCCTGGTCGATGACCCGGCCCGCTACCTCGTCGTCTACCCCTTCACGAAGTCGACGGAGTGGTACCTCCTGGGCCGCGATGCGCGCCAGGGGATCATGAACGAGCACATGCGGATCGGGCACGACTACGCCTCCGTCCGCCAGGCCCTGGCCTACAGCTTCGGGCTCGACGACCAGGACTTCGTGGTGGCCTACGCCACGGACGACCTGGTGGCCTTCGGCGATCTGGTCCGCGAGCTGCGCGGCAGCGACAGCCGACGCTCGACGATCCGCGACACGCCCCTCCTCCTTGGCGCCCGGCGCTCGGCTGTCGACATCCTGGTCGACCTGGCCGGCGCAGCCGGCCCAGCGACCGCAGGCCGCGCCGCGGCGGATCGCCGCCCGACCCCGAGTCCGGCCTCGTGATGGCTCCTGCGGTCCTGCGCCAGGAGCGGCTGCGTGACGCCGCCCTGGACCTCTTCCCGGGCGGCGTCAACAGTCCCGTCCGCTCCTTCGGAGCCGTCGGTCGGCCACCCCTCGTGCTGGCCGCCGGGGAGGGTGCGACGGTCGTCGATGCCGATGGGCGCCGCTACGTTGATTACATCGGTGGCTGGGGCTCGGGCATCCTGGGCCATGCCGAGCCGTCCGTCGTGGCCGCCGTCCGCGAGGCCGCCGGCCGGGGCTTCGCCCTCGGCGCGACGCACCCCGACGAGGTCCGCCTCGGGCTCGCCATCCGCGATGCGATGCCATCGCTGGAACGTCTGCGCTTCACCTCGTCGGGGACCGAGGCGGCGATGAGCGCCCTCCGCCTGGCCCGCGCCGCGACCGGTCGCGAGCTGATCGTCAAGTTCGCCGGCGGCTACCACGGCCACGTCGACAGCCTCCTGGCTCGAGCCGGCTCCGGCGTCGCCACCCTGGCCCTGCCCGGCAGTGCCGGCGTGCCGCTGGCGGTCGCCGCGGGCACGATCGTCCTGCCCTACAACGACCCGACAGCTGCTGCGCTGGCCTTCGCCGAACATGCCGGCCGCATCGCCGCCGTCATCGTCGAGCCCGTGGCCGCCAACTGCGGCGTCATCCCGCCGCAGCCGGGCTTCCTGGAGCGGCTTCGCGAGCTGACCGCCGTGGACGGGGCCCTGCTCATCTTCGACGAGGTCATCACGGGCTTCCGCCTGGGGCGCGGTGGGGCCCAGGCGCGCTATCGCGTCCGGCCCGACCTGACCCTCCTGGGCAAGATCATCGGGGGCGGCCTGCCGGTGGGGGCCTACGGCGGCCGCCAGGAGCTGATGGCGCTGGTCGCCCCGTCCGGTCCGGTCTATCAGGCCGGTACGCTGGCCGGCCATCCGCTGGCCATGGCCGCCGGGCTGGCCGCCCTGGAGCGTCTCGACGAGGCCGCCTACCTGGCCTTGACCGCGACCGCTGACCGCCTGGCGGATGGTCTCGAGGCGGCCGTGCGGGCTGCGGGCGTGGCGGCGGCCGTGGCCCGAGCGGGCACCCTCCTCAGCGTCTTCCCTGGCCTCGAGCGGCCGCCCGCCGACACTGAGGAGGCGGAGGGCGTGGACCGGGCGGCCTTCGCCCGGCTCTTCGGGGCGCTGCTCGAGCGTGGCATCCTCCTGCCGCCCTCGCCCTTCGAAGCCTGGTTCGTCTCCCTGGCCCATGACGAGGCGCTCGTCGATCGGACGATCGAGGCCTTCGCCGCGGCCCTGCCGGCAGCCTTCAGGGCCTGATGGAGGAGGCCCGTCTCCCGCGCTTCCTGGCCGCCTGCCGCGGCCTGGATGTCGACGCCACGCCGGTCTGGTTCATGCGCCAGGCTGGCCGCTCGCTGCCCGAGTACCGGGCCGTCCGGGAGCGCTACGGCCTGGTCGAGATCGTCGGCCGGGCCGAGCTCTGCGCCGAGGTCAGCCTCCAGCCCGTCCGGCGCCTGGGCGTCGACGCGGCCATCGTCTTCGCCGACCTCTCGACGCCCCTGCCGGGCCTGGGCCTCTCGGTCGAGGTCGTCGACGGCGTGGGGCCGGTCGTCAGCCCGCTGATCCGCTCCGCGGCGGACCTGGCAGCGTTCCGGCCCTTCGAGCCGCGGGCCGCCGTGGGGCCCTTGCTGGAGGCGATCGGGCTCCTGCGCCGGGCCAGCCCGGTCCCCGTCATCGGCTTCGCCGGGGCGCCGTTCACCGTGGCCAGCTACCTCGTGGAGGGCGGTCCGTCCCGCGACCTGGCCCGGACGCGGGCCTTCCTCATAGCCTGCCCGGATCTGTTCGCCGACCTCCTGTCCCGATTGGGGGCGATGACCGCGGCCTACCTCCGGGCCCAGGTCGAGGCCGGCGCCCAGGCCCTCCAGCTGTTCGACAGCTGGGCCGGGGCCCTCGCCCCGGTCGACTACGCCCTCTTCGTCCGACCGGTCATGGCGACGTTGCTGGCGGATCTGGCGGACCTCGAGGTGCCGATCATCCATTTCGCCACCGGCACGGCGGGCTATCTCGAGCTGCAGGCGGCGGCCGGGGGCGACGTCATCGGGCTCGACTGGCGGGTCGACCTGGGCGAGGCGAGGCGGCGGCTCGGCCGTCGACCCGTCCAGGGCAACCTCGAGCCGCAGGGAGTGCTGGCCCCCTGGCCGGCCCTCGCCGCCCGGGCCGATGCGGTCCTCGCCGCTGCCGGCGACGGGCCCGGCCACGTCTTCAACCTGGGACACGGCGTGCCGGCCGCGGCCGATCCCGAGGTGCTCCGGCGGCTCGTCGACCATGTCCATGAGCGGACGGCTCGGCGGCCGGCCGGATCGCGGGCCGCATGACGGCGAGACGCGGCGTGACAGGGAGCGGCCGCGGGACGGCGAGCGGCGGCCTGACGGTGACTGGCCCGATGTCCAGCCGTGAGCGCTTCCTGGCCGCCTGCCACCGCCGGCCCGTTGACGCCACCCCGGTGTGGTTCATGCGTCAGGCCGGTTCGAGCCTCCCCGCGGTGCGAGCCATGCGCCAGCACCACGACCCACAGGCCATCGCCCTGACGCCCGAGCTGGCCGCCGCGGCCGCCGCGGCGCCCGTCGAGGCCCTCGGCGTCGATGCGGCGGTCCTCTTCGCCGACGTGATGCTCCCCTTGGGACCGATGGGCGTCGCGCTGGCCCTGACCGATAGCGGCCCGCGTATCGAGCGGCCGCTCCGCTCGGCGGCGGACGTCGCGCGCCTGCGGCCCATCGAGCCGGAGGAGGATCTCGGCCCGGTCCTCGCCGGCGCCCGTCTGCTGCGGGACCAGCTGGGCGACGACACGGCCGTCATCGGTCTGGCCGCCGGCCCCTTCACCCTGGCGGCCTATCTGATCGAGGGCGGTCCGTCGCGCGACTTCCCCCTGGCGCGGGCCTTCCTTCACGCTCAGCCGGCCGCCTGGGCCCGCCTCATGGGTCTCCTGAGCGACGTCGTCCGAAGCTATCTCTTGGCCCAGGCCGCGGCCGGCGTGGATGCGGTCCAGCTCTTCGACAGCTGGGCCGGGGCGCTCGCTCCGGCCGACTACGTGGCCCACGTGGCGCCCTACACCCGGCGTGTCCTCGCCGGCCTGCCCCTGCCGACGGTCCACTTCGTCGCCGGCGCGCCGAATCTGCTGGAGGCCATGGCGACAGCAGGCGGCGACGTCATCGGGCTCGACTGGCGGGTCGGGCTGGGGGAGGCCTGGGAGCGCCTGGGCTCGGGCATCGCGCTCCAGGGCAACCTCGATCCGGCGCGGGTCCTGGCCGGCTGGGGCCCGGCGGCGCAGGGGGCGAGGGCGATCCTGGCCGAGGTCGCCGGCAGGCTCGGGCATGTCTTCAACCTGGGCCACGCCGTGGCTCCCGGCAGCGATCCGGGGGTCCTGCGCGACCTGGTGACCCTCGTCCACGAAGCGAGTCGGGCGGCTCGGCCCGGCAGGGAGGCGGCATGAACGACCCGCGAAGCGGCCTACGTGCACATGGAAGCGGTTTGGGGGTCGCGGATCGCCGCGGGGTCCTGCTCATGACGTACGGCTCGCCGGCCGATCTCGACGACGTGCCCCGCTACCTGACCGAGGTCCGCGGCGGGCGCGCGCCGGAGCCGGACCTCGTCGTCGAGTTCACCCGCCGCTATCGGGTCATCGGTGGTTCCCCGCTGGTCCCCATCACCCGCCGCCAGGCGGCAGCGCTGGAGGCCCGCCTCGGGCCGGGCTTCCGGGTCGAGGCCGGGATGCGGTTCTCCGAGCCGTCGATCGAGGCCGCCCTGCGCGCCCTGGCCGGCGACGGCGCGGCCCGGGTGGCGGGCCTCATCCTCTCGCCGCAGTACTCGCCGCTCCTGATGGGCGGCTACGCGCGAGCCGTGGAGGCGGCCCGCGAACAGGTGGGGCCCCAGGCCCCGCCCGTCGTCGTGGCCGAGGCCTGGGGCACGGAGCCGGCCTTCGTGGCGGCCCTGGCCGGTCGGATCCGGACGGCCCTGGCCGAGATGGCCGGGGGCGGGGCGGACGTGCCCGTCCTCCTCACCGCCCACAGCCTGCCCCGCCGGGTGGCCGAGCAGGAGCCCGGCTACCTCGACCAGCTCGAGGCGACGGCGACGGCCGTGGCGGAGGCCGCGGGGTTGGCCCGCGGGCGATGGCGCTTCTGCTGGCAGAGCGCCGGCCACGAACCGGGGGAGTGGATGAAGCCCGACTTCGCGGACCTCATGCCGCTCCTGCGGAGCGAGGGCAACGCCGCAGTCCTGGTGGCCCCGGTCCAGTTCCTGGCGGACCACCTGGAGATCCTCTACGACATCGACGTCGGGGCCCGTGAGCAGGCCGAGGCGGCCGGCCTGGCCTTCTGCCGCATCCGCTCGCTGGACGACGACCCGAGCTTCATCGAAGCCCTCGCGTCCGTGGTCGAGCGGACCCTCGAGGGCCGGCCCCTGGGGGGTGAGCCCTCGGCGACCGCCTCCGCCACGCCGGCCTGGTCCGTCCGCCGCGCCGCATCGGGCCGTCCCGTCTAGGATTCGGGCAGCGGGGTATGGCCAGCTCCCCGCCAGTCCAGCGGAGGACGCCATGCCCGACCCGAGCCCCATCGTCGCGACCTCACCTCGCCAGCTGCTCGAGGTGCTCGGTGGCTGCCTCCGCCTCGGCGGCGACGGGGGCCTCATCGTCGAAGACGAGGCTGCCCTGCGGGCGAGCGGCGCGGCGACCCTGGCCTGGACGGCGACGTTCTCCTCGGATCAGGCCACCGTGGAGGCCGCCCGCTGGCTGGTCTGGGAGGCCTCCCAGGCCCTGGGTGCCCGCTCGACCAGCATCGAAGGCCTCTATCGCGCCCGCGGCCGGGGCGAGGTGGCCGGCTTCACCGTGCCGGCCGTCAACCTGCGCACCCAGGTCTTCGACATGGCCGCGGCCATCTTCCGGGCGGCCCGGGCCCGCGACGTGGGCCCGGTCATCCTGGAGCTGGCTCGCAGCGAGCAGGAGTACACCTTCCAGCGTCCGCCGGAGTTCATCACCAACGTCCTCGCCGGCGCCCTGCACGCCGCCTGGGACCAGCCGGTCTTCGTCCAGGGCGATCACTACCAGTTCAACGCGGCCAAGTACAAGGCTGACCCGGAGGCCGTCACCGAGGGCCTTCGCCGCCTCATCCGCGAGGCCCTGGCCAGCGGCTACGGCAACATCGACATCGACTCCTCCACCCTCGTCGACCTGGGCCGGCCCACGGTCGAGGAGCAGCAGCGGACGAACTTCGAGCGGGCGGCCGAGCTGACGGCCCTCATCCGCGAGCTGGAGCCCGACGCCCTGACGATCTCCGTGGGTGGCGAGATCGGCGAGGTGGGCAAGGAGAACTCCACCGAGGCCGAGCTGGAGGCCTACCTGGCCGGCTACCGGACCGAGCTCGACCGCCGAGCGGGTTCCGACGGGCCGGGGGTCAGCAAGGTCAGCGTCCAGACCGGTACCAGCCATGGGGGCATCCCCCTGCCCGATGGCTCGGTGGCCCCGGTCAAGCTCGATTTCGGGGTCCTCGAGCGGCTCGGGGCGGTGGCTCGTCGCCACGGCCTGGCGGGGGCCGTGCAGCACGGCGCCTCGACCCTGCCGGACGAGCTCTTCCACCGTTTCCCCAAGGTCGAGACGGCCGAGATCCACCTGGCCACGGGCTTCCAGAACGCGCTCTACGAGCATCCCGCGTTCCCGGCCGATCTGTACGCCGAGATCACGGCCTGGTGTGACGAGCACTGCGCCGCCGAGCGGACCGAGGGCCAGGACGAGACCCAGTTCATCTACAAGACGCGCAAGAAGGCCTTCGGCCCGTTCAAGCGGACCCTGTGGGACCTGCCCGAGCGGGCCGTGATCCTGGCCGCCCAGGAGGCCAAGATCGGCTTCCTCATGGAGCAGCTCGCGGTCGGCGGCACGGCCGAGCTCGTGGCCCGCCACGTCGAGGTGCCCGAGCGCCATCGCCCGGTCCCCGCGGCCCTGTCCGCCGCGACGGTCGGCTAGGTCCGCGGCACGGGCGGACCGTCCATGCGCCGCCTCGAGAACGCTGCCTTCGCCCTCGTCGTCGCCTGTGCCCTGGTCCTGATCCTGCTGCTCCTCTCGGGCGTCCTGGGCGGCGCCCGCTGACCGTCGGCGGGGCCTCGGGCCGAGCCGGCGTACGATAGGCGAGCCGGTGCCCGCCGGCGCGGAGCATCGCCGGACCTTGGCCCAACCAGGAGATCGAACCTTCACCATGCCCGACATCACCGAGGCGCGTGTCCTCGAAGCGCTCAGCACCGTCCAGGAACCCGAGCTGGGCGGCGACCTCATCAGCCGCGGCATGGTCAAGCAGGTCGGCCTCGATGGCAGCAGCGTCAGCCTGACCGTCGACCTGACCACGCCGGCCTGCCCCCTCAAGGACGAGATCGAGCGGCGCATCCGGGTGGCCCTCGAGCCGCTGGGTGTGGAGGCCGTGGCCATCGAGTGGGCGGCCACCGTGCGGCGGGCCGCGCCCCAGGCCGCCCAGGGCCTGCCGGGGGTCAAGAACGTCATCGCCGTGGCCTCGGGCAAGGGCGGGGTGGGCAAGAGCACCGTGGCCGCCAACCTGGCCGTGGCCCTGGCCATGGAAGGGGCCGCCGTGG
Organism: Candidatus Limnocylindrales bacterium; assembly: GCA_036278755.1. Taxonomy (GTDB): domain Bacteria; phylum Chloroflexota; class Limnocylindria; order Limnocylindrales; family CSP1-4; genus DASUKL01. Next base: position 33,345 of record DASUKL010000043.1, read on the forward strand.
GGCTCCTCGACGCCGACATCACCGGCCCCAACATCCCCCTCATGCTGGGCATCGAGGGCGCCCCCACCTCCAGCGCCGACAACAAGATCAACCCCCTCGAGCGCTACGGCGTCAAGGTCATCAGCATCGCCTTCTTCGTGCCGGAGGGCCAGCCCATCGTATGGCGCGGGCCGCTCGTCGGGGGGGCCATCCAGCAGTTCCTCCGCGACGTGGCCTGGGGCGACCTGGACTACCTCGTGGTGGATCTGCCGCCGGGCACCTCCGATGCCCAGCTGACCCTGGCCCAGGCCGTCCCGCTCGGCGGCGCCCTGCTCGTCACCACGCCCCAGGACGTGGCCCTCGCGGACGTGGAGAAGGCCTACGCCATGTTCCGTCGGATGAGCGTGCCGATCATCGGCCTCGTCGAGAACATGGGCGCCTTCGTCTGCGCCCACTGCGGCGAGGTCACCGAGCTCTTCGGTCGCGGTGGTGGCGAGCGCTTCGCCCAGCGCCATGAGATCGACTACTTCGGCTCGATCCCCCTCGACGTCAAGGTCCGGCAGGGCGGGGACGCCGGCGTGCCGGCCGTCGCCCAGCGTGAGCCCGGTCCCGGGGCCGAGACCCTCCGCGCCCTGGCCCGCACCGTCGCCGCGCGGATGAGCGTGCGGGCAGCCCGCCAGCAGCCCGTCCTCTCGATCAGCTAGCTGGCCCCTCCGACTCGCCGGCACCCCCGGGATCGCCCAGGCGGCGCCAGAGGGTGGCGCACGCCGCCAGCGCGGCCCGGCGCCGGCCATCGGTGCCCCCCAGGAAGGCGATCTCGTCGCTGACCGCGGTGCCGCCTTCGTCCGCCAGCCCGATGCGAACGGCGGTGTCGCGGCCTGACGGCTCGATCCGCACGGCCAGCCCGATCGTCCCCCCTCCAGGCAGCTTCAGACCCGCCAGCTTCCGACCCGCTGGCTTCCGACCCGCCTGACCCCCACTCGCCTGCTCCCGAGCCGCCTCGGCCAGCCGGCCCACCGAGGCCTGCGTCGTGGACAGGACCTCGAGCCGGGCCAGCCAGGTCGCGCCGCCGATCAGCCCGGCCAGGGCCCCACTCAGGCCGACCTCCACCGCGGCCACGCGCCGCTCGCCCAGCCGCCGGGCCAGCGCCTCCGGCCAACCCTCCTCGCCGCGGGCGAAGGTCCAGCGCTCCAGGAGCGGCCCCAGGTGGCCCAGGGTCGCGCTCAGCAGCTCGGCGGCGGTGCGGCCGTCGGCGGCGCGGGCGTCGACCCGGACGTCGACGGCGTCCTCGCGGGCGTAGGTCGCGACATCCGGGTTCGCGGCGCGCAGCAGCTCCTCGCCGATGAGCGCCGCGGCGTCGGATTCGCCGATGCCGGTCAGGCGGAGGGTGGCAGCCGCTCGGTCGCCACCCAGGCCGCGGGCCCGGAGGCCGGGCAGGGCCGCGGATCGCCACATGGCGGCCATCTCGCGGGGCGGGCCAGGCAGGGCCACGATGACTCGCCCATCCGGCCGGTCGATCCACCAACCGGGGGCCGTGCCGCGGCCGTTGGCCAGGGCCCGAGCGCTGGGGATGAGCCAGGCCTGCTTGCGGTTCATGGGCACCATCGTCCGGCCGCGGCGGGCGAAGAGGGCCTCCAGCCAGGCCAGCAGCTCAGGGTCCTCGGCCGGCGTCTCGCCGCACACGGCGGCGATGGCCTCGCGGGTCAGGTCGTCGGGCGTCGGGCCCAGGCCGCCGGTGGTGATGACGAGGTCGACCCGGCCCAGAGCGTCGGCCAGGGCCCCGGCCACGAGGTCGAGCTCGTCCGGCAGGGCGGTCAGGCGGCGGACCTCGACCCCCAGCCCGCTCAGCTCGCGGGCCAGGTCACCGCCGTCGGTCTCGCGGGTCTGGCCCGTCGTCAGCTCGCTGCCCACGGCCAGCAGCTCGGCCGTGACGAGGGGGCGGAGGCTCATCGGCCGACGGTACCACTGGGTCGCCGGGGGAGGGGAGCAGCAGCGGTCTGCCGCTCGGACGGGGCTGCGCTACCCTCCAGGCGAGGACAGCCGATGACGCATCCATCGTACGGTTCGGGCCACGACGAACCGCGGCCTACCGGCGGACGTACGCCTTCTTCGACGCGGGGGAGCGCCTGGCGAGGCAGGCCCTGGGCCGACTCGACTGAGGTCGCGCCTCCAGGCCGCTGGTATCCTTGGAAGGGCCCATCCAGATCGACCGATCGCCCCGGCGGGCTCGGGCGCCCCGCCAGAAGTGCGAGGATCCGCTGACCGCAGCACCGCCTCCCCCGAGCGACGACGCGACCCCCGGCCGGCCCGGCTTGCGAGCCCAGGTCGGGCGTACCCGCGACGCGGCGCGGACGCTGGCCGAGGCGCACCTGACACTCCTCAAGGCCGAGCTCAGCGACATCGCCGATCAGCTGAAGATCCTGGCGGCCCTGGCCTTCGTGGCCTTCGTGGCGGCGGTCTTCATGGGCCTCCTCGTGCTCATCGGCGGCGCCCTGTTCCTGGGGGAGTGGCTCTTCGGCTCCATCGGCTGGGGCGTCCTCGACGGCCTCCTCCTCTCGATCGGGCTCATCGTGGCCATCGTCCTGGCCATCCTGGGGGTCAAGGGCCGGCTGCTGGGGACCAGCTTCGCCTGGGCCGTCGTGGTGGGGCTCGTGGTGGCCGTCGTCCTGGGCACCAACGTCATCCGCCAGGCCGCCGGCCAGGCGGCCACGAGCCTCAGCCTGGGGCTCGATCCGGGCTGGGCGCCGACGGTCGTGGCTCTCGTCGTGGGGGCCATCGTGGTCGGGCTCATCGGCCTGGCCCTGGGCAGCCGGGGTGGTGGGGGAGGGGCCGTGGCCGGTCTCATCCTCGGCGCCGTCATCGGGCTCGTGCTGGGCTGGTTCTGCGGCGGCATCGCCTTCAGCCGCCACGGCGCGGCGGCCCTCGGTCTGACCGCCGGGGCATCGGCCTGGCCGATCATCAGCGGGCTGCGCGCCTGGCGGGCGGGACTGGATCCGGCGGCGCGCTTCCAGCGGCTCTGGCCGCGCCAGAGCTACGAGGCGGCCCTCGACACCAAGGAGTATCTGGAGCAGGCATGGGCGAAGCGACGGAACGCGCTGGGACGCCGGTAGCCGCCGCCGTGGCGGCCGCAGCACCTTCCGCGGCGCGGACCGCGGCCTCCGGGGATCCGGTTGCGGCTGCTCGGGCCCAGGTCGCGGGGGCCCGGGAGGCCTTCGGGGCCGAGATTGACGAGCTCGACTCCGCAGCCCGCTCCGCCTTCGACGTCAAGGCCAAGATCAAGGAGAGCCCGGCCAAGGCGGCAGGCTTGGTGGGCGGGGCCGCCTTCCTGGCCGCGGGCGGACCGAAGCGTGTGCTGCGCGGCGTCGTCCACCGCGTTCGCGGCACGCCCGCCCCGAAGTCGCTGCTGCCCAAGGAGATCCAGCGGACCGTGGACGGCCTCGGGCCCGACGCCGCTGCCGTTCGAGCCCGCCTCGAACGCGAGTTCGCCGCCTACCTCGACGCGCAGCGCAAGGGTGGCAAGCTCCCCGGTGGGCCCGCGGGCAGCGCCTGGAAGCTGTTCGACGCCCTGGCCGCACCTATCGGGGCCCAGGCCGCCCGCCGCCTCATCGAGCGCTTCCTGGCCGCCGACCCGGACCGCCCCCCGGCTGACGGCGTGGCAGAAGGACCGGCCGGCCCCAAGCCGTAGCGCTCCGGGTCCGGACGATAGACTGCGCTCGGGCGAGTGGCGGAATGGCAGACGCGCCGGCCTTAGGAGCCGGTGCCGGGTGACCGGCGTTCGGGTTCGACCCCCGACTCGCCCACCATGCTTCTCTCTGCCCTCGTGGCGCGCCGACTCCGGGAGTGCCCCAGGTGGTTCGCCGGGCACGTCGTCACGCTGGGCGAGACGGGCAGCGGCCGGCCTGATCTCGTGTCACGCGCAGCGATACAAGCGCCGAACGAGAACGGGCTGGCCGGTCGGCTGTCACGCGAGCGGTGACATCCGGCGGCTGGAAGGGTCCTCGTTGGCCCGGCGTCACGCCGAGCGCCACGGGTGGCCACCGGCGAGGTCCCGATCGTCGCTTGTCACGCTGAGCGGCGCGGCCGCCACCTTGCCGCCCCCCGATCGTCGCTTGTCACGTTGAGCGGCGCGGCCGCCACCTTGCCGCCCCCCAATCGTCGCTTGTCACGCTGAGCGGAACGGACGCCAGGTAGCCCGGCCACCAGACCCGCCGCCCGCGAGCCTGACCCGGCGAGCAGCCCCCCGCCCGTATACTCGGAAGCGATGAAGGTCACCGCCACACCCGCCCCCCGGAGCACCGTCCACCTGGAGGTCGAGGTCCCGCCCGAGCAGGTGAGCCGGGCCGTGGATCTTGCCCTCCGCCACCTTGGCCAGCGCACCCGCGTGCCCGGCTTCCGCCCTGGCAAGGTGCCGCGGCCGATGCTGGAGCGGGCTCTCGGCGTCCGGCGCGACGATCCTGCCGCCCCCAACCCCATCCACGACGAGGCCAAGGACCACCTCTTCGAGCAGACCGTCGGCCAAGCGCTCGTCGAGGCCGACGTGGCCGCCCTCGACATCCCCCAGCCCGAATGGCTGCATTTCGGGGAGGGGACGGACGGCGCCGCCTACGCCCTGGCCCTGCCGGTCTCGCCCAAGGTCGAGCTGGGCGACTACACCGCCTACCCCTTCGCTCCGGAGCTCGAGCCCACCGACGCGGCCAGCGTGGACAAGGTCATCGAGGAGTTGCGGGACCAGCACGCCACGCTCGTACCCGTCGAGGATCGAGCCGCGGCCGATGACGACTATGCCGTGATCTCGTACGAGGCCACGCGCGACGGCCAGCCCTTCGAAGGCGGCAGCGCCGAGCGCTTCCCCCTGATCCTGGGCAAGGAGCGGATGATCCCGGGCTTCGAGGCCCAGCTGGTGGGGCTTCGCGAAGGGGAGGAGAAGACCTTCGAGCTGACCTTCCCGGACGACTATCCCGACAGCAGCCTGGCCGGCCAGAAGGCCAGCTTCCACGTCACCCTCCGAGAGCTGCGGGCCAAGGTCCTGCCCGAGGCCGACGACGAGTTCGCCCGTTCCGTGGGCGACTTCGCCGACCTGGCCGCCATGCGGGCCGACGTCCAGCGCCGCCTCGAGGCCAACGCCCGCGACCGGGCCCGCCATCTCTTCGCCGACCGGATCATCGAGTACGCCGTGGCCAACGCCACCGTCGATCCGCCCGACCTCCTCGTCGACCGCGAGGTCGAGGTCATGCACGACGAGCTGCGTCTGCGCCTGGCCGAGCAGGGCATCGGCTACGACGAGTACCTCAAGGTCACCGAGAAGGACGACGCCGCCCTCCATGCCCAGTTCCGGCCCGACGCCGAGCACCGGGTCAAGGTCCTCCTCGTCCTCGAGACCATCGCCGACAAGGAAGGGCTGGTCGTGCCCGAGGAGCTGGTCGAGGCCGAGGTGGCCCGTGATCGGGAGCGCACCGGGCGCGATCGCAAGCTGGCCGACTACTTCGCCAGCGAGCGCGGCCGGCGCTACGTGCGCACCACGCTCCGCCGCTCACGGATCGTCGAGGAGCTGGTGGACCGCTGGCTGGCCGCCCACCCCGAGGTCGGCCCGCTGCCCCATCTGGAGGACGCCAGCGCGACGCCCGAAGCGGACGCCCAGACCGAGCCGACCGCCGAAGCCGGATCGACCACCGAACCCACCGCCCAGGCCCCCATCGAGGAGGAGGCTCCCGCATGACCCGACCGAACGTCCCCACCTCGGCCGCCCTGCGGACGGCCCTGGAAGCGCGCGGCATGCTCGTGCCCATGGTCATCGAGAGCTCCAGCCGGGGCGAGCGGGCCTATGACATCTACAGCCGGCTGCTCAAGGAGCGGATCATCTTCCTCGGCGACGCCATCGAGGACCACGTCGCCAACCTCGTCATCGCCCAGCTCCTCTTCCTCGAGTCCGAGGATCCGGAGCGCGACATCAGCCTCTACATCAACTCCCCCGGCGGCGTGGTCACGGCCGGCCTGGCCATCTACGACACGATGGAGTACCTGCGAGCACCGGTCAGCACGATCTGCATCGGCATGGCCGCCAGCATGGCCTCCGTCCTCCTGGCCGCGGGGACCAAGGGCAAGCGCTACTCCCTGCCCAACAGCCGGATCATGATCCACCAGGGTTCGGGCGGCTTCCGCGGCAACACCCCGGACGTCTTCATCCAGGTCAAGGAGCTCGAGGCGCTCAACGAGCGGATGCACGAGATCCTCGCCCAGCACACGGGCAAGACCGTCGATCAGATCCGCAAGGACACCGATCGGGACTTCTTCATGTCTCCCGAACAGGCCAAGGACTATGGCATCATCGACGCCATCTTCACCCGGCCCGGGGGCTCGCTCATCGCCAAGGGGCATGATGCGGCCGGCGAGGCGGAGCGGAAGACGGACCAGGAACGATCGAGCGAGCCGGCCCCGGCCAAGGCGGAGTCGGCCCGCAAGGGCAAGGAGGACTGACCCGCCAGCGGCGGGAGGTCGGACGGAGAGGCAGCGTGGCGACGACGACGAAGGGACCCAAGGTCCCGTATCGCTGCAGCTTCTGCGGCAAGAGCCAGGAGCAGGTCCGCAAGCTCATCGCGGGCCAGGGCGTCTACATCTGCGACGAGTGCATCAACCTCTGTCAGGAGATCATCGAAGAGGAGATGCTCGAGACGCCGCGGCCCAAGCCGGCCGCGGCCCGCCTGCCGGATCCGCCCAAGATCAAGGACGCCCTGGACGCCTACGTCATCAGCCAGGAGCGGGCCAAGAAGGTCCTCTCGGTGGCCGTCTACAACCACTACAAGCGCGTCAACGCCGGCCACCAGATCGACGATGTCGAGCTCCAGAAGTCGAATGTCCTGCTCGTAGGGCCCACCGGCTCGGGCAAGACCCTCCTGGCCCAGACCCTGGCCCGCGTCCTCGACGTGCCCTTCTGCATCGCCGACGCCACGAGTCTGACCGAGGCCGGCTACGTCGGCGAGGACGTCGAGAACATCCTCCTGCGCCTCATCCAGGCCGCCGATTTCGACGTCAACCGCGCCCAGCGGGGGATCATCTACATCGACGAGATCGACAAGATCGCCCGCAAGGCGGACAACCCCTCGATCACCCGCGACGTGTCGGGGGAAGGCGTCCAGCAGGCGCTCCTCAAGATCCTCGAGGGCACCGTGGCCAACGTGCCGCCCCAGGGCGGCCGCAAGCACCCCCACCAGGATTTCATCCAGATCGACACGACCAACGTCCTCTTCATCTGCGGCGGGGCCTTCGAGGGCCTGGAGAAGATCGTCGAGGAGCGGGTCGGGCGGCGTTCGATCGGCTTCGGCTCCGAGGCCCACCTGAGCCGGGTGGATCGGGAGCGGATCCTCGAACACCTCATGCCCGAGGACCTCCTCAAGTTCGGCCTCATCCCGGAGTTCGTGGGCCGCCTGCCGGTCCTCGTGACCCTCCGCCAGCTGGGCCAGGAGGACCTCGTCCGCATCCTGACCGAGCCGAAGAACGCCGTGGCCCGCCAGTTCCAGAAGTTCCTCTCCCTGGACAAGGTCGAGCTCGTCTTCACCCCCGCCGCCCTCGAGGCCGCGGCCGAGCTGGCCCTCGGCCGGCGGACCGGCGCCCGTGCCCTGCGCTCGATCATCGAGGAGTCCCTCCTCGACGTGATGTACGACATCCCCCAGCGCTCCGATGTGCGCAAGTGCATCATCACCGAGGAGACGATCCGCGAGCGCCGCCAGCCGCTGCTGCTGACCAAGGCCCAGATCGACCAGGGCGTCGACGAGACCAACTACGAGGAGGTCCTGGCCGAGCGCGGCGCGAGCGCCTGACCCGTCAGGGTGGACAGGTACCCGAGCCAGGTCCGGCTGTCGTCGGTGTCCTGCGGGTCCGGATGGACAGGAGGTGCCGATGACAAGGGCATCGCAGACGGTGATCGTCCATCAGGTCGGGGCGCTGCCCCAGGAGATCGGCGTGTGTGGTCGCGACTGGTCACAAGATGCGGTCGCGAAGCACTACACCTTGGACGAGATGGTCGCGCTCGACGGCTCCAATCCCGCCATCGTCGACCCAGGGCCCTTGGCGGCCTGTCCGGCGGGCGCCTGCACCGTAGCCGCTGGCGGTGCGTGCGACACGGTGATCTTCGTCCGTGCCGCCACGGACGCGTACATCGGCTACGCGCTGCGGGGCGGCCCCTGAGCCTGGGGTCGAAGGGGGGAGCGGCCGGGGGCCGTGCTACACTCCCCGCCTCACGGCGCTGACCGAGAGGAGTAGCGCTCCGGACCACCGTCCAGAGACCGCGGGTCGTCGGCTGGGAACCCGCGGCGGCAGGGGAGCGCGAAGGTCGCTCGCGAGCCGTGCGCCCGGCGCCCGATAGCGCGCCATCGAGGGCCTTCCACCGTCGCCCCGAGCGGGTGAGCGGACCGGGATGACCGGGCCGCGGGCGAGGGCCGAACCAGCAGGTGGTACCACGACCCCGTTCGTCCGCTGGGACGAGCGGGGCGTTTTCGTTCCCCGGGGGGGTCCGAACGGCCCCGACGGGGCCGACCGGGCCCGACCAGGTCCGACCGGGGTCGACCAGGTCCGACCGGGCCGACCAGACAGGAGGTGAGCCCGATGAGCGCCGAGCAGATGCCCAAGAGCTACGATCCGGCCGCCGTCGAGGCCGACCTCTACCGGCGCTGGGAGGCCGCCGACTTCTTCGACCCCGAGGGGGCCGGCAGCCGGGCCGACCCGAGCCTGGCCCCCTACGTCATCATCGAGCCGCCGCCCAACGTCACCGGCGCCCTCCACCTGGGCCACGCCGTGGTCATCTCCATCGAGGATGCGTTCATCCGCCATGCCCGGATGCGCCGCCGGCCCACGCTCTGGCTGCCCGGCAAGGACCACGCCTCGATCGCCGCCCAGGTGGTCCTCGATCGGATCATCGCCGCCGAGGGCGAGACGCGGGCCTCGTTGGGCCGGGAGCGTTACCTGGAGCGGATGTGGCGCTTCGTCGGCGAGACGGCGGCCACGATCACCGACCAGCAGCGCCGCCTGGGTGCCTCGGCCGACTGGGGCCGCGAGCGCTTCACGATGGACGCCGTCTCGGCCCGGGCCGTGCGGACGGCCTTCAAGCGGCTCTACGACGACGGCCAGGCCTACCGCGCGGAGGCCCTCATCACCTGGTGTCCCGGCTGCCGGACCAGCCTCTCCGACCTAGAGGTCGTGCCGCGCCCCGAACAGGGCACGCTCTGGACGATCCGCTACCACCTGCTCGACCTCGACGGCCAGCCTGATCCCGGAGCCTGGATCGCCGTGGCCACGACCCGCCCCGAGACGCTCCTCGGCGACACGGCCGTGGCCGTCCACCCCGACGATGCCCGCTACCAGGGGCTCGTGGGCCGGCGGGCCCGGGTGCCCTTCGTCGAGCGGGACGTGCCGATCGTCGCCGACGCGGCGGTCGATCCGGCCTTCGGCACCGGGGCGGTGAAGATCACCCCAGCCCACGACCACGACGACTACGAGACCGGCCGGCGCCACGACCTGCCCATGATCACGGTCCTCGACGATGCGGCCCGGGTCGTCGGGACCGGTACGGCCTACGACGGGCTCGACCGCTTCGAAGCCCGGCGGCGCATCGCGGCCGACCTCGAGGGCCGCGGCGACCTGGAGGCCACGGCCGACCACGAGATGCTCGTCGGCCACTGCCAGCGCAGCGACGACATCGTGGAGCCCCGCCTCAAGACGCAGTGGTTCATCGCCATGGAGCCCCTCGCGGCCAAGGCCCTGGCCGCCGTCCGCGAGGGCCGGACGCGGATCCTGCCGGCCCGCTTCGAGAAGGTCTTCTTCGACTGGCTGGAGCACATCCGCGACTGGAACGTCAGCCGCCAGCTGTGGTGGGGCCACCGCATCCCGGCCTGGTATTGCCCCGACGGCCACGTCACGGTCAGCGATGCCGAGGCCGGTCCGGAAGCCTGCGCCGTCTGCGGCCGTCCGCCGGCCCAGCTGATCCAGGACGAGGACATCTTCGATACCTGGTTCTCCAGCGGCCTGTGGCCCTTCTCGACCCTGGGCTGGCCGGAGCAGACCGCCGACCTGGCCCGCTACTACCCGGGCACGGTCATGGAGACGGGCTACGACATCCTCTTCTTCTGGGTGGCCCGGATGATGATGCTGGGCGAGTGGTTCACCGACCAGACGCCTTTCGCCACGGTCTACCTCCACGGCATGGTCCGCGACCCCTACGGCCAGAAGATGTCGAAGACGAAGGGCAACTCGGTCGACCCCCTGGCGGTCATCGACGAGCTGGGGGCCGACACGCTGCGGTTCGTCCTCCTCGACGGCACCGCCCCGGGAGCCGACCAGCGCCTCAGCCGGCCCAAGCTGGAGGGCGCCCGGAACTTCGGCAACAAGCTCTGGAACGCGACGCGCTTCGTGGTCGGGGCCCGGCCGCCGGAGGTGCCGGGACAGACGCCGCTGGCCCTGCCCGAGGCCTTCGCCCTGGGTCCGGCCGAACGCTGGATCCTGGCCCGTTGCGGGGCCACGATCGCGGCCGTCACGAGCGCTTATGAGACGTTCCGCCTGGGCGACGTGACGCGCCTGCTCCACGAGGCCATCTGGAGCGAGTACTGCGACTGGTACATCGAGCTGGCCAAGGCCCGCCTGGGGGAGGGCGTCCCGGCCGCCGAGCGGGCGGCCACGTGGCGGGTCCTGGCCTGGGTCCTGGACCGCTACCTGCGGTTGCTCCATCCGATCATGCCCTTCGTCACGGAGGCGGCCTGGCAGCGCCTGCCCCACCGGCCCGGCGATCCGGAGCTCCTGGCCGTGGCCGATCAGCCGACCCCGGACCTCGAGCTGGCCGTGGCCGACCCGGCCCAGGCCGCGGCCGTGGAGCGGCTGCTGGGCCTGGTGCGAGCGGTGCGCAACGTGCGCGCCGAGGCCGGTCTCGATCCGGGACGCCGGCTGGCCGCGGAGCTCGTCCTGCCCGACCCTGCGGTGCGGGCGGCCTACGAGGCCCTGGCGGAGCCTTTCGCCCGCCTCGCCCGCCTCGGGCCGGTCACGGTCCGCGACGCAGCTACGGCTGCATCGGGCGCTGGCGCGGACAGCGCGCCGCTGGTGGCCGTCTCCGGGGCCGAGGAGGTGCATCTTGGGGCGACCGTGGCCGATGCCGGTCGCGATCGGGCCCGGCTCGAACGCGACCTGGCCGCCGCCCAGACGCGGCTGGCCTCGCTGGAGGCGCGCCTCGCCGACCCGGCCTTCGCGGAGCGGGCCCCGGCCGCCGTGGTGGAGCGAGCCAGGCAGCATGCCGTCGAGCAGCGGGACGAGGTGGAGCGGGCCCGAGCCCGCCTGAGCGAGTCGGCCTGATCCGGGCTGGCCTGACCTGGACGGCGCACTTCTCACGCTGGCCGGCGGCGCTGGTACGATGCCTCGGTGCCGCGGGGGCGGCGCCTTCGCCCCGGTCGGGCGTCAGGAGCATGGAGGTGAGCGTGCCGCTCGAGTTCCTCAAGCGGCGGGACAAGCAGGCCGCACCGGCCGAGCCGCCCGCGCCCGAACCCGAGGAGATCGAGGCCCAGGAATACCAGCTCCGTCTGCATTACCTGGCCAAGACCAGCGAGGGCGCGCGGATGAAGGCCGGGCCGCAGGCCATGCGCGAGCTGCCTGACATGCTGGTCGGTCTGACCGAGCATGACATCGAGGTCATCGAGCCCCTGGCCATCGAGTTCCAGGAAGCCGCGCCCACGATCCAGCGCCCCTCCGAGGCCCTGCAGTGGCTGAACGCCCACCACGAGCACAGCCCCATCGCCCGTCATGCCCTGCTGGTGCTCGAGTCGGTGGGCGCCATCGACCTGGCCTACGACACGTTCGTCGTGTCCCTCCTCGACGGCGACGTCGACACGAGTGGCTTCCCCGAGTACAACGCCATCGTCGGCGGCGTGGCCTCGCACTGGGACGAGGCGACCGGCGACATGATCGTGCGGGCCGTCGTGGGCTGGGGCGGCAAGGGCGTCCGGGGGGACACCGACCGGACGGCGACGAAGATCCTGGGCGGCCTGCTCAAGAACGTCCTGGCCAGCCAGTACGCCATGGGCCTGACGGCCGTCGAGAAGCCCGTCCCGGCGGCCGGCCGCGGCGGTCTCGTGTGCGCCCACTGCGGCTTCGCCTCGGCCCACGAGCGGGCGTTCTACTGCCCCAAGTGCGGCATGCGCCTCCTCCGCGGCTGAGGTCGAATGATGCCGATCTACGAGTACGAGTGCAGCAACGGCCACCGCATCGAGGTCCTCCAGCGCCTCGACGATCCGGGGCCGGACCGGTGCGCCACTTGCGGCGCGCCGCTCCACAAGCTCCTGGCCCCACCGGCCATCGTCTTCAAGGGCTCGGGCTGGGCCAAGAAGGACGCCCGGGCCGTGGCGCGGACGAACGCGGCCAAGCTCGACGGCGAGGGCCGGACGGACGGCGGTAAGCCCACGCCCCCCGGCACGAGCGAGGGATCCGCGGATGGCAGGGAGAAGCCGGGGGGCCAGGAGAAGCCGGGCGGCCAGGAGAAGCAGGCCGCGGGCAGCGACGGCGGCAGCGACACGGGTGCCTCGGCCGCGACGACGGCCGCACCCGGCGAAGCCAAAGGCGCCGCTCGCTGAGGTGCCTCGACCACCGTCCGACTGGGTGAGCCTGGCGGAGGCTGCGGCCATGCTCGACGTGGCCGGCGTCAAGGTCACGCCGGGCACCGTGGGCCGCTGGGCGCGGGCTGGTCGCCTCGATCGCATCCGGCCGGGGCGCATCGTCTACGTCCGGCGCTCCCAGGTCCGAGCCCTGCTGCGGCCCCGCCCGCGGGTCCGGATGGAGGCCGTCCAGGTCGGCCTGTTCGAGGATCACCACGGCTGAGGGCCCTGCGGCGCGGGGCCGGCACCGCCTCGAGGTGGCCATCCGCCCGCTACTGCGCCGGCCGGTCGTGCGCGAGGCGCGGGCCGTCCTGGCCGACGACGGGGAGGCTGACGGATCACTGCTCAGCGCCGGTCTGGCCTTCCGGGCCCTCTTCGCGATCCTGCCCGCGCTGCTCCTGCTGACCGGCCTGGTGGGCCTCCTCGTGGGCGACCCGGAACGGCGCCTGGAGCTTCTGGGCAGCGTCCTCGACATCGTGCCCGGGCCGCTGGTCGACCCGTTCCGTCAGGCTCTTGAAGCCCTTGCCCGCGGGGGCTCGGCCTTCTCGATCATCGGCCTGGCCACGCTGGCCTGGGGGGCCAGTGGCTTCTACGGGCAGCTCGACGCGGCCATGGCCCGGCTGATCCCCGGCCCTCGTCGGCGGGGGATGCTCACCGACCGCCTCCGCGGCCTGGCGGCGGTGGGCGCGGTCGCCGCCGCCGTCGTGCTCGGCGCCGTGGCGGCCGCTGCGTGGTCCATCCTGGCTGCCCGGATCAGCCTCTCGGCCTTCCCCATCGCGGCGCTCGCGGGCGGTGTAGCCGCCGCCGCGCTGCTCCTGGGGTGCATGGACCTGGCTGTCTACCGGCTGGTCCCGGTGGCTGCTCCGGATCTGGCCGCGGCCCTGGCGCCGGCCCTGGTCAGTGGCCTGGCTCAGGCCGTGGCGACCGTGTCGTTCGCCATCCTGGCCCCGTGGCTCATCGGATCACTGGCCACGTTCGGCGCTCTGGTGGGCCTTCTGGCGGCCATGATCTGGCTGGAGCTGATGGCCCGCTTGCTCGTCCTGGGGGCGAGCTGGGCCCGGCGCAGGCGCGATCGCGCGACAGGTGCCTCGGGGGCCGCCAGGGCCGGAGGATCAGGCCGCCTGACGCGAGCCGCAGCGGCGGCAGAAGCGGGCCGTGGCCGAGAGGGCCAGGCCGCAGGAGACGCAGGCTTGGACGGTCGCCCCGGCGCTGCGAGCGGTGAGTTGGGCGGCCGAGGCCTCCCAGGGTCCCAGGGCGGCCTCGGCCGTAGCGGCCGGGAGGGTGGTCAGTCGATCGGGCGGGGCCAGGGGTGACGGGCCGCTGGGCCAGGCCGGGCCGCCCTCCAGGGGAGCGCCCAGCGGGGGCCAGGGCGGAGCGGGGGGTGGGACGGCCGGCGGGCGCAGCGGCACCGGCGGGCGGTCATGGGCCACGGGCACGGCAGGCGGCCAGGCCGCCGGAGCGACGGGTGGCTCCGCAGGCGGCGCGAGAGGGCCGATCGGGCGGGGCTGGGGGAAGAGGCTGATCCCGTTCGTCGGCAGTGGCTGGGAGGCCAGCGGTGCGGGCACGGATGGTTCGGCGCTGGCGGCCAGCGGTTCGGGCACGGATGGTTCGGCGCTGGCGGCCAGTGGTTCGGAGGCCGGTGGTTCGACGGGGGCGACGGGTGGGGCGATGGCGAACGGACCGTTGGTCGAGGGTTCGGTCGTAGCCGCCAGCGGCGCGATGGGCGGCAGATCCACGGACGGCAGGTCGACGGGCGGAGGCCCGGATGGCGCATCCGGCTCGACGACGGTCTCCGGGACGGCCGCCGCGGCCGCGAGCGTGGGCTCCTCGACCTCCGGCGGCTGGGCCAGGGCCTCGATGGCCTCGCGCAGGCTCGGCTCAGGGGCCGTCCCGTTCGTCGGCTCGGCCGTCAGCGCGGCGAGCACGGACGGCTCCAGCTCGATGGGGGCCACCGTGCTCGGTGGCAGGGCGTCCGCCTCGGACCCGGCCCCCTCGGACCCGCCTCGCAGCTTGGTCAAGTCCAGGAGTCCCGGCCGCGGGGCACAGCTCAGGCAGCGCCCCTCGGCCTCGTTCCAGCACTCCAGACAGGTGTACTGGCGGCAGTCCATGCAGAAGTTGAAGGCCTGGTGGAAGGCCTCCAGCTGTTGCTCCGCGCGGGCCCGGTCGTCGTCGCGGCGGGCGTCGGCCAGCGCCGCGTCGAGGGGCAGCTCGTCGTCGAGGACGTAGTTGCGCAGGCCGCGGGCCAGGGCGCGGGCTTGCTTGAGGCGGCCGCTGCCACCGTGTTGTGGCTGCGGCGTCTCGAAGGTGTACCGCGTCCCGCAACGCTCGCAGAACGATTCGGTGAGGAGTTCAGGCATCGATGCTGGGCAGTGTCCCCGTGAGGCGCATTCCGGGGCGCCGGGTGGAGAGTATAGTCGCGTGCCTGCGGCGCCCTTCGACCGAGGGTACCGACGGCCAGCGGTGATGGTCAGGGGGTGGCTGCTACACTCCCGGCGCCGATGGCCCGACCACTCGCCGCGCTGGAGCGGTTCTTCGAGCGGCTCTTCGAGCGCCCGGCGACCCGGCTCTTCCGGGCGTCGATCCAGCCTGTCCAGCTCGAGCGGCGGGTTGAGCGCGCGATGGAGGCTGAGCGACGGTTCGGTGGCCGGCGGACGGACGTCCCCGATCGCTACCGCATCCAGCTCGAGCCCTCCGACCTAGCCCCCCTGGCAGGCTATCAGGCCACCTTGGAGGCGAGCCTCTCGGATGCTGTCCTGACGCGAGCCAGGGCCCGCGGCTACACCCTGGCCGAGACGCCCCGGGTGACCCTTCACGCCAACCCGGGCGTGGCCCGCGGCGACATCGTGGTCCTGACCGCCTTCCGCGACCCGCTCGAGGCGCGCCCGGCGCCAGAAGGGTTCCAGCGCCTCGACGTGGCGGCCGGGGAGGGGGCCGTGCCTGGGCCTTTGCCGGCCGCCGCGGCCGGAGAAGCGACGGCCGTCTTCGCCACCGGCGGCCAGGCCCTGCCGCCGGTGACCTTGCTGGTGGAGGAGCCGGGACGGCCCCCGCGCTCGCTGTCCCTGAGCGGCACCAGCCTGACCATCGGCCGGGGCCAGGACAACGACCTCGTCCTGCGGGACGACCGCGTCTCCCGGCGCCACGGCCGTCTGGCGGTGCGCCAGGGCGCCCTGGTGTACGAAGACCTCGGCAGCACCAACGGCAGCTTCGTCAACCAGCGGCGCGTGGAGCAGGTGGTGCTCGGCCTGTCCGATGAGCTGTGGCTGGGGAGCTGCCGGGTCACGGTCGTTCCCGATGAGGCGGCGACGTGGATCCCCTGAGCCTCACCCTGTGGCTCATCCGCCTGGCCTTCGTGGCCCTGCTCTATCTCTTCGTGGCCTTCGTGGTGCGCGGCCTGTGGCGCGACCTCCGGGCCACGGTGGGGACCGTCGATCGAGCCCTTGGCCGCCTGATCGTGGTGGACAGCCCCGGCGACCCGGCGCCGCCACCAGGGACGACGTACGCCCTCGACGCGGTCACCAGCCTGGGCCGTGACGTGAACAACAGCGTGGTGGTCGAGGACGCCTTCGTCTCGACCCGCCATGCGGCCCTCACCTATCGTGGCCGGGCCTGGTTCCTCGAGGACCTGGGCAGCACCAACGGGACCTTCCTCAACGGCCAGCGGATC
Source organism: Candidatus Limnocylindrales bacterium (assembly GCA_036278755.1). Lineage (GTDB taxonomy): Bacteria > Chloroflexota > Limnocylindria > Limnocylindrales > CSP1-4 > DASUKL01. Next base: position 49,608 of record DASUKL010000043.1, read on the forward strand.
GTCGCGGCGGTCGACTGCGGCTACGGTGACGAGATCGGCGTGGGCCGCGTCCGCTTCCGTCTCGAGCGGCCATCGCGCGGGGCGGCCTTCCAGTGATGGTGGTGCAGGTCGGGGGCGTCAGCCGGCTCCGAGCCCGGCGGCGGCCGCGTGAGCTGGGCCTGCTCGTGGTCGTCGCGCTGGCGCTGCTCACAGGCTGGCTGTCGCTGGCCACGCAGCAGGCCGGCTCGCTGACGGCGGGCCAGCCGGGGCTCATCGTCGGCTACCTCCTCCTCCTGCTGGCGGCGCACCTGGCCCTGGTCCTCGCCGGCCGAGCCAGCGATCAGGTCCTCCTGCCCACGGTGGGCCTCCTGGGGGGCATCTCGCTGCTCTTCATGGTCCGCTTGCCGCAGGGACTGGCCCACCAGACGCTGGGGCCCTTCGAGCTGGGCCTGGCCCAGCTCCAGCTGGCCTGGCTGACGCTCAGCCTGGCCATCCTCGTGGCCGTGGCCGTCGCCGTCCGCAGCGACACCTGGTTGCGCTACTACAAGTACACCTGGGCGGCGGGCGGGGTGGCCCTCCTGCTGCTCGTCTTCGCCTTCGGCGAGGACACCAACGGCGCTCGGCTCTTCCTCCGCGTGGGGCCCCTGGCAGGCCAGCCCTCGGAGCTGCTGAAGATCATCCTCGTCGTCTTCCTGGCCGGCTACCTGGCCGACAACCGGGCCCTCCTGGCCCGGGCCAGCACGCACCTGGGCCCTCTCCGCCTCCCGCCCTTGCCCTACCTGCTGCCCATGGCTGCGATGTGGGGCATCGCTCTGGCCATCGTGATCTTCCAGCGCGACCTGGGCGCCGCGCTCCTCTTCTTCAGCGTCTTTTTGGCCCTTCTCTACGTGGCGACCCAGCGGACCTCGTACGTCGTCCTCGGGGCGGCCGTGTTCCTGGCCGGCAGTGCGGTCCTCTACCGGCTGGTGCCCACGGTCCAGACCCGGGTGGACATCTGGCTCGATCCCTGGAGCACGGCCCAGACGGCCGGCTACCAGATCGTGCGGGCCCTCTATGCGTTCGGTCGGGGCGGCATCCTGGGCACGGGCCTGGGGGCTGGGCTTCCGGCCGTGGCGGGGGTCCCGGCCATCCCGGCCATCCAGACCGACTTCGTCTTCGCCGGCTTGGCCGAGGAGCTAGGGTTGATGGGGGCCCTGGCCATCCTGCTGCTATACCTCATCGTCGCCCAGCGCGGCCTGCGCATCGCGGCCGCGGCCCGGGACGAGTTCCGGAGCCTGCTGGTGGCCGGCCTGACCTTCTCCCTGACCATCCAGGCGGCGATCATCATGGCCGGCGACGCCAAGCTCATCCCTCTCACCGGCATCACCCTGCCCTTCGTCTCCTACGGCGGCTCGTCGCTGGTGGCCAACGGCATCATCGTCGGGCTGCTGGTGGCCTTCAGCGACCCTGGGCCTCTCGTGCCCGCCGTCCCGGCCGGCGGTAGCCGGCGCGAACGCGCCGCAGCCCGGGCTCGTGCCGCGGCCGGCCGCATCGAGCGGGCCGTCTCGTGAGCGGTCCCCACGGCCGCGGGGGTCCGCAGGGTGGCGGCGCACCGCCCCTCGGTCGGGGCATCCTGCGCCTCGCCCTGGCCCTGGCCGTGGCCTACGTGGGCCTGGGCCTGGGGCTCAGCTACTGGCAGGTCGTCCAGGCCCCCAGCCTGGCCAGCGATCCGGGCAACCCCCTCGTCATGGCCGCCGCCCGCGAAGCGCCCCGCGGCGAGATCCTCGACGCGCGGGGGGTGGTCCTGGCCAAGGATGTGAGGGCGACCGACGGCAGCCGCCGGCGCACCTACCCCCAGCCCCTGGCCGCGCCGTTCCTGGGCTACCAAAGCCCGATCTTCGGCACGGCCGGGCTGGAACGAGCCTTCGACGCCCAGCTCTCGGGCCTCGTCCCGCCATCACCGCTGGACGCTCTGCTGGGCAAGTTCCGGGACCGGCCTTACGTTCCCTCGGATGTCGTGACCTCGATCGACATGCGGCTGCAGCGGGAGGCGATGCGCCTGCTCGGCTCGCAGCGCGGCGCCGTCGTGGCCATGGATCCGACGACCGGCCGCATCCTGGCCCTGGCCTCCAGCCCGACCTTCGATCCGGCCAGGATCGTCGACCCCGATAGGGGGCGGGCCTACCTCGCCAGCCTCCGGTCACAGACGGCCGCGGCGCCGCTCCTCGACCGGGCCACCGAGGGGCGCTACGTGCCCGGCTCGGTCTTCAAGATCGTGACCTCCATCGCCGGGTTGGGCTCAGGCGCCATCACGCCGGCCACGACCTACCCCGACCAGCCGGCCGAGGAGCGGAGCGGCTTCCTCGTGGACGGGTTCCGGGTCACCGACGGGCACCATCTCTTCACCGGCTCGACGGCCCTCGACTACAGCCAGGCCCTGCAGGTCTCCTGCAACATCTGGTTCGCCCACGCCGGCCTGGCCATCGGCGCCGCCGACCTGCGAGACTGGGCTCGGCGCCTGGGCTTCGAGGCGCCGATCCCCTTCGATCTGCCGGCCGCGGCCAGCCAGGTCACGGGCGGCGGTGGCCCGGATGACGGCTTCCAGGACGAGGTCGAGCTGGCTAACGCCGCCTACGGCCAGGCCGAGACGCTCGTCACCCCCCTGCAGATGGCCCTTGTGGCCTCGACCGTGGCCGATGGCGGGGTGCTGATGAAGCCCCAGCTGGTGACCGAGGTCCGGCCGGCCGAGGGGACAGCGGACCTGCGCGCCCCGGAGACCTGGCGCCGGGTCCTTGATCCCTCCACCGCGACCGTCATCCGCGAGGCTATGGTGCAGGCCGTGAGCAGCGACTGGGGGCGGCGGTTCGCTGGGCCGGCCCAGGTGCCCGGCGTGCCCACGGCCGGCAAGAGCGGCACGGCCCAACTGGGCTCCGGGGAGCCGCACAGCTGGTTCATCGGCTTCGCCCCGGCCGACGCCCCCCGCATCGCCGTGGCCGTGGTCATCGAGCGGGCCGGGGAGGGCTCGGGCGCGGCGGTGCCGCTGGGCGGCAAGCTCATGGCCTACGACCTGGGCCTCGACCGGTAGGCCTGCTCCAGGAGCTTGGCCACGAGGGCCGTCCAGCCTGTCTGGTGGCTGGCCCCCAGCCCCTGGCCCGTGTCGCCGTGGAAGTACTCGTAGAACAGGAGGTCATCGGCCCACGGACCGCCGGCCGCGTAGCGGGCCTCGGCCCCCTGGGCCGGCCGCCGACCATCGGGCCCGGGCAGGAAGAGCCCGATCAAGCGGCCTGCGAGGTCGTCGGCCACGGCGTCCAGGGTGGCCTGGCGGCCCGAACCGGTGGGATGCTCGACGGTGAGGCCGGGGCCGAAGTAGTGGGCGTACTGCTGGAGGGCCTCGATGAGCAGGTAGTCGATGGGGAACCAGACCGGCCCGCGCCAGTTCGAATTGCCGCCGAAGAGCCCCGTCCGCGACTCACCCGGCTCGTAGTCGACGACATGGTCGGCACCGTCGAGATGGAGGATGTAGGGATGCTCGCGGTGCCAGGCGCTGAGGGAGCGGATACCGTGCGGCGAGAGGAACTCCTGGGGGTCGAGCATGCGCCCCAGGATGCGGACGAGGCGCTCGCGGCCCACGAGGGCCAGCAGGCGGCGCTGGCCGACGCCCGGCTCGGTCCAGCTGGCGACATGGGCGGCCAGATCCGGCCGATGCTCGAGGAACCAGGCCATGCGGGCCGAGAAGGCCGGCAGGCGGGCGATGGTCTGGGGCTCGAGGACCTCGACAGCCAGGAGCGGGACGAGGCCCACCAGGGAGCGGACGCGGAGCGGCTCGGCGCTGCCGTCAGGCCGGCGGAGGACGTCGTAGAAGAATCCGTCCTGGACGTCCCACAGGGAGACGCCCTGCCCGCCCCGGTCGTCGATGGCTGCGGCGATAGCCAGGAAGTGCTCGAAGAACTTCGTGGCCACGTCCTCGTAGACCGGATCCTCCTGGGCCAGCTCGAGGGACATGGCCAGGAGGTCGAGACAGAACATCGCCATCCAGGCCGTGCCGTCGGACTGGTCGAGCTGGCCGCCCTGGGGCAGGGGCGCCGAGCGGTCGAGAGGGCCGATGTTGTCGAGCCCCAGGAAGCCCCCGGCGAAGACGTCCCGGCCCTCGGGGTCGGTCCGGTTGACCCACCAGGTGAAGTCCAGCAGGAGCTTGAGGAAGACCCGCTCGAGGAAGGCCCGATCGGCCCGCCCGGTCAGGCGGCGCTCGATCTTGTAGACCCGCCAGGTGGCCCAGGCGTGGACCGGTGGTCCGACCTGGTCGAAGGCCCACTCGTAGGCCGGCAGCTGCCCGTCGGGGTGCATGTACCACTCGCGGCAGAGGAGGACCAGCTGGCGCTTGGCCGCGGCCGGGTCGACGAGGGCCAGGGTCAGGCAGTGGAAGGCCAGGTCCCAGGCCGCGAACCAGGGGTACTCCCAGGTATCGGACATGGCCAGCACGTCGCCGGCGTTGAGGTGACGCCAGCCGCTGTCACGACCGTGATGCCGGGCGGCCGGCGGGGCCGGCAGGCCGGGGTCGCCGTCGAGCCACTGGGCCACGTCGAAGTGATAGGCCTGCTGGGACCACAACAGCCCGGCCAGGGCCTGACGGAGCACCGGGCGCACCTCGAGGGGCATGGCCGGCGGGCACATCGCGTCGTAGAAGGCGTCCGCCTCGCGCCTGCGACGCTCGAGGATCGCGGCGGCCGCCGGGCCGAGGACCGGGGCCGCCTGGCCGGCGCTGAGGCGGAGGACGACGGACCGCGTCTCGCCCGCCGCCAGCCGCCAGTGGTAGCGCGCGGCCACCTTGGTGCCTGGGCCTCCAGGTCGCACCGCATCCGCCTCGCCGTCCACGACGGCCCGGCCGATGCCGTCCTTGGCGAAGGCCGGCCCGTCCGGGGCGCCGTCGAGGCGGGCCGTGTTCGTCTCGTTGTCGGTGAAGAGGAGCGGGGGAGGGGCGCCCTCCGCGTCGGTCGCTGGCAGGGCCAGGCGGTAGTCCCCCAGGTCGTCATGGACGGCCCGCAGCACGGCCGCCGGGGCCCCGCGACGGGCCCGGTCCGATGGGGTCGCGAGCTCGATCCTGGGCCGCCGGGGGTCGCGCCCCCAGGCCCAGGTGTTGCGGAACCAGAGCGTGGGTAGGAGGTCCAGCTCGCAGGCGTCGGGGCCCCGGTTCGTGACCGCGAGACGGACGACGAGATCCTCGGGGGCGGCCTTGGCGTACTCGACCACGAGCTCCACGTAGCGCTCAGCGTCGAAGACGCCTGTGTCGAGGAGCTCGTACTCGGGCTGCTCGCGGCTTCGGCGGGCGTTCTCGGCCACCAGCTGGGCGTAGGGAAAGGCGGCCTGGGGATAGCGATAGGAGGCCCGCAGGTAGCTCGAGGTGGGCACCGCGTCGAGGTAGTGGTAGAGCTCCTTGACGTCTTCGCCGTGATTGCCCTCGCCGTTGGTCAGCCCGAAGAGCCGCTCCTTGAGGATCGGGTCGCGGCCGTTCCAGAGGGCCGGGGCGAAGCAGAGGCGGAGATCCTGGTCGGCGATGCCCAGCAGGCCGTCCTCGCCCCAGCGATAGGCCCGCGAGCGCGCGTGGTCGTGGGACAGGTAGGTCCAGGCCTGGCCGTCGGCCGAGTAGTCCTCACGCACGGTGCCCCACTGCCGCTCCGAGAGATAGGGGCCCCAGAGGCGCCAGTCGGAGCCCGGCCGCCGGCCGTCCGCGGCGGCCAGGCGGCGGTGCTCGGGGTCCAGGGCCACGTTCGCATCCTAGTCCCCTCGGAACCAGCCCTGGCGGCCTAGCGTAGTATCCCCTGACGGGACCCGGCGACTGCCCTGCAGCCCATCGACCGTGGCCCGCGGCGAAGAGGAGGAAGCATCGCCGATGGCCATCCAGGATGCCGGCGAGAAGGTCGTCGCCAACGTCGAGCGGGTCATCGTGGGCAAGCACGAGGAGGTGCGCCTGGCGCTGGTGGCCCTCCTGTGTCGCGGTCACCTGCTGATCGAGGACGTGCCGGGCACCGGCAAGACGGTCCTGGCCAAGGCCATCGCCCGCAGCCTGGGCTGCACCTTCCGGCGCATCCAGTTCACGCCCGACCTGCTGCCCTCGGACGTGACCGGCCTCTCCATCTACAACCAGAAGACCCAGGAGTTCGAGTTCCGGCCGGGGCCCATCATGGCCCAGATCGTGCTGGCCGACGAGATCAATCGGGCCACGCCTAAGACCCAATCGGCCCTCCTCGAGTGCATGGAGGAGCGGCAGGCCACGATCGACGGCACGACCTACCCCATGCCCGATCCGTTCCTCGTCATCGCCACCCAGAACCCCATCGAGTACGAGGGCACCTTCGCCCTGCCGGAGGCCCAGCTCGACCGCTTCATGCTGCGCCTGCGGATGGGCTATCCGGAGCCGGTGGACGAGATCGTCATCCTCGACGAGCAGAAGCGCCGCCACCCCATCGACGAGCTCGCGGAGGTGGCCTCGGTGGACGAGCTGCAGGCCATGCAGGCCGCGGTCCGCGAGGTCTACGTCGACCCGGCGGTGGCCGACTACATCGTCCGCCTCGTGGGCGCCACCCGGGCCCACGGCGATGTCTATCTGGGGGCCTCGCCGCGGGGCTCCCTGGCCCTCTACAAGGCCGGCCAGGCCTACGCCGCGCTGAACGGCCGGGACTACGTCATCCCCGACGATGTCAAGGCCCTGGCCGAACCGGCCCTGGCCCACCGGCTCATCGTCAAGACGGCCGCCTCGATCCGGGACATCGACCCCAGCAGCGTGGTCAGGGAGCTGCTGGAAAGCGTGCCCATCGAGGCGCCCGGACCCGGTCGGGCGGAGCGGGCCCTGGTCCGGCCCGTCTAGCCGCCGGACAGGAGGAGCGGGCGATGCTCCGCCGCCTCGAGGTCGTGGTCCTGGCCGTCGTGCTGCTCGTGGGCGCCTTCTCGACCGGCGTCGACTTCCTGTTCTTCCTCGTCTACCTCGGCCTCTTCGTGCTGGGCGGGGCCTATCTCATCAGCCGCTTCGGGCTGGCCGACCTGGAGGCTGGCTTCGCCGTCGACCGCACGGCCGGCCACGTGGGCGAGACCCTCCGGGCCACCTACACCCTGCGCAACGCCGGGCGCCTGCCGAAGCTGTGGCTGGAGGCCTACAACCCCTCGACCCTGCCCGTGCCGCTACCCGGCCGAGCCATCTCCCTGGGGCCGCGCAGCGAGCGTTCGTGGATCGCCCGCGTGCCCCTCACGGCCCGTGGCCACTTCCGCATCGAGCCCCTCGTCATCCGCACCGGCGACCCCTTCGGCCTCTTCGAGGCTGCGGCCACGGTGGGCACGGCCAGCGGGCTGACCGTCTATCCGCGGGTCGAGCCGCTGCCCCGCTGGCGCCTGCCCGCCACGGCTCTCGAGGGCAACCGCGCCAGCCGCGAACGGACGATCCAGACGACGCCCCTCGTGACCTCGATCCGGCCCTACGCCCCCGGCGACGCCTTCAATCGCATCCACTGGAAGAGCACGGCCCGCCAGCAGGAGCTGCAGGTCAAGGAGTTCGACCTCGAGCAGACGGCCGATCTGTGGCTCTTCCTGGACCTCGACGCCACGGTCCACGCCGGGCGGGGTGAGGACTCGACCATCGAGGCGGCGGTGCGCGTGGCGGCCGCCCTGGCCGACCACGCCCTGGCCGAGAACCGGGCCGTGGGCTTGACCGCGGTGGGCCATCACCCGGTCGTCCTGCCGGCGGACCGTGGGGGGCGGCAACGGCACAAGATCATGACCCTCCTGGCGGCCGTCGAGGCCGACGGCCTGACGCCCCTCGTCGAGGTCCTCCTCCAGGGCTTGCCGCGCCTCCGCCGGGGGATGACGGCCATGGTCGTCACGCCCTCCCTGGCGCGCGACTGGGTCCGGCCCCTGGCCACCCTCCACGGCCGGGGGGTGGGGGCGGCCGTGGCCCTCATCGACGCCGCGGCCTACGCCGGTCGGTCCGCGTCTGGGCCCGGCTCGCAGCCTGGCACCCGACCCGCGGCGACCGGGTCCACCGACGGGCCGGCCGAGGATGAGGACACCGACGCCGCGCGAGCCGCGCGGGCCCTGCAGCATGCCCTGGCCGAGTACGACCTGGACCGCTACGCCGTGGCCCCCGGCACGCCGCTCGGCGAGCTGTTCGTGACGGCCCAGGCCGCGAGCCCGGTCGCCGCGTTCCGGTGAGCCGCCCGTGACGGCCGCGGCCTGGCCGGCCATCGAGGACCGCCCCAGCCTGGGTGCGCGACTGGCGGCCGGCCCGCGCGAGGGCTGGTCGAGCGTCGTCCTCCTGGCCACGATGCTGCTGGCTGTGGCCATGGCCGTGGACGACGGCCGCTGGGCCGGCGAGACGGCCTGGCAGGCGAGCGAGACGGCCTTCCTCCTGCCGGCCATCATGCTCGGGGCGGCCTGGGGGCTGGTGGCCGGCCTGAGCCGCCTGCACTGGCTCGTGGCCCACCTCATCGGGGCTCTCTGCGGCGGGCTCTTCCTCATCGTCGCCGTGGCCGGGGTGGTCTCGCCGGCGGCCAGCCTGGGGGTCCGCCTCGACGCCCTCATGGTCTCGGTCGTCCTCTTCGCCCGCGACCTGTTCGTGCTCGGCATCCGTTCCAGCCAGACGTCCGTCTTCCTGCTCGTCCTGGGCGCCTTCGGCTGGGCCCTGGGCCAGTACGCGGCCTTCGTCACCTACCGCCGGGCGCGGCCGCTCAACGCGGTCATGGCCAGCGGCCTCTTCCTGCTCGTCGAGCTCTCAGCGACCCTCAAGGACGAGTACCGCTTCCTCATCCTGTTCGCCGTGGCCGCGCTGCTGTTCCTCGTACGGATGCACCTGGCCGAGCAGCAGAACGGCTGGTTCCGGCGGCGCATCGGGGACGTCGGCTCCGTGTCGAGCCTGTACATGCGCAGCGGCACGCTGTTCGTGGGCTTGGCCGTGGCGGGGGCCCTGATCCTGACCGCGACGGCCAGCTCGGCCCCCCTGTTCGGCTGGTGGCGGGGCTTCGACTCCACCCTCCTCGACTGGGGCCAGCGCCTCAACCTCGTCGTCGGCGGGGTCTCCTCGAGCGCCCGCGGCCCAAGTGACCTGTTCTCGTCGACGGCCACGATCTCGGGCTTCTGGCAGTCGTCCGAGGAACCTGCATTCAGCTACAGCCCCGGGGCGGCCGGGCCGCAGTACTGGCTGGGCGCGACGTACTCGACCTTCGACGGACGGTCATGGCATCAGGCCTCCCGGACCGCCTCGGCGGTCGTCGCTGCGGGTGGCCAGGTCCTGGCTCGGACGCGCGACTTCGTGGGCCCGGGACCGGGGCTGGATGACGTGCGCATCACCGTCACCGACGAGGGCATCGACGCGCCGACGCTGCTGACGCCCGAGATGCCGACGACGGTGGATCGGATCACGACCGTCTACACCGACGGACAGGACGGCCCCTTCGCCGGGGCCGAGTTCGTCGATGCGCCGAGGCCCGGTCAGACGTACACGGTCCACGCCCTGGTCCACGCCGCGGTCTCGAGCGAGGGCGCTGTGACGGAGGCGGAGCTGGCCGCGGCCTCCCAGACGTACCCCGCCTGGCTGGAGCCCTACGTCCAGTACAAGGGTGCGGTGGGCCAGACGACCATCGAGACCACGGCCCGCATCGTGGACGCCCTGCCGGAGACGCAGCGGGACGCCTTCCATATCACCAAGGCCGTCCAGGACTATCTCTATGCGGGCGGCGGCTTCACCTACAACACCGACGTCCGCGACCTGTGCCCCGCGGGCGACCTCGTCGACTGCTTCCTGCAGGTCAAGCAGGGCTACTGCGAGTACTTCGCCTCGGCCATGACCATGATGCTGCGGACCCAGGGCATCCCGGCCCGCTACGTGCGGGGCTACCTGCCCGGGCAGCCGACGCAAGGCGGGGCCTACGAGGTCAGCCGTGGGGCGGCCCACGCCTGGGTGGAGGTCTACTTCCCGGGCTACGGCTGGATCCGCTTCGACCCCACGCCCGGCAACGCCGAGAACGGCCAGCGGCCGACGGTCCTCGACCCCGGCGTGCCGGCCACCGGCCCGGGCGGCAGCGACGCGCCCGGGATCCAGCCTGGGCGGCGGACCTTCGAGCCGGCCGAGTCCGCCGCCACGCCCGGGCCCACGGCCGTCGCGGCCGTGGCTGGCGGCAGCGGTTCGGGGTCCGGGCCGGCCGGGCCCCTGATCATCGGCCTGCTCGTCCTCCTCCTCGTGGTGGCGGTGGCCACCTCGCTGCTGGGGCGCTGGCAGCGCGGCCCGGCCGTGGCTGAGCCCGAGGCCGTGTATCGCGGCATGGCCCGCCTCGCCGGCCGCTTCGGCTACGGTCCGCGCCCCACGCAGACGGCCTACGAGTACGCCAGCTCGTTGGCCGAGCTCCTGCCCGGCGCCCGTCCGGAGCTGGAGGTCGTGGCTCGAGCCAAGGTCGAGACGTCCTACGCCCACCGGCCGCCACAGGGCTCGGCCATGGCTGCCCTGCGTGAGGCCTACGGCCGGCTGCGGGTGCGGCTCCTGCGGCTGGCCCTCCGCCGCCGGCGCTAGCGAGCGCGGCGGCCCGGGGTCAGAAGGCGCCGCCAGGCTCCGGGGTCAGAAGCCCCGCCGGCCTCCGGGGTCAGAGGGCGCCCGAGCGGGCCCGGCTGACCTCGTCTTCCCCTGGGATCACCGTGGTGCCGTCGTCGTCGAGCGGCGCGAGGTGCTCGTCGCGGTCATGGGTCCGCAGGACCGCCAGTCCGTCGCGCAGCTCGACCACGCTCACCCCGGCCAGGACGAAGGGGAAGCTCCAGAAGTGGGAGCGCGACAGGCCCAGCAGGCGCAGCAGGGCCAAGCGGAAGATCCCGTCGTGGGCCACGACCACCGCCCAGGGATGGGTCGGCGGGCTCTGACCGTAACCCGGGACGAAGGTCCGACCGGGTCGCGGACCGGACGTCGCCGGCGAGGCGAGCGAGGCGATGACCTGGGCGAGCGTCTCGGTCACCCGCCGGTCGGCGTCCGCCAGCGACTCACCGCCCGGCGCGTGGAACCGGTTCGGGTCGCGCCGCCAGCCGGCCAGGCGTGGGCCCCAGCGGGCCTGGACCTCGCTGGCCGGCAGGCCCTCCCATCGGCCCTGGGCGATCTCGATGAAGCCGGGGCTGGGATGGAGCGGCGGCGCGGGGCGGGTCGCGGCCATGGCCGCGGCGATGGCCTCGGCCGTCTGGGCCGCGCGGCGCAGCGGCGAGTGCCAGATGGCGAGCGGCGGCCCGGCCGGCAGGGGCAGGGCGGGTGGAGCGTGGGGCTCCGCCAGGCGCTGCCCGACGAGCTCGGCCTGGCGCCGGCCGTGCTCTGAGAGGGACGGGTCACCGCGGCCCTGGAAGCGGTGCTCCTCGATCCAGGTCGAGGCCCCATGGCGGACGAGGACGAGGCTGGCCTCGAGCTCGGGCGGGATGAGCGGACTGGCCGTCAGGCGAGGTGGACGAGCCACAGCTCGTGGACCGCGGCGAGGCCCCGGATGCGATCGGCCACGGCGTCGTCCACCGGGTCGTCGAGGGCCAGGATCATGAAGGCATCAGCGCGCGGCAGGGAGCGGGCGACGTGCATGGCGCTGATGTTGACGTCGGCCTCGCCCAGGATGGCCCCCACGCGGCCGATGGTGCCCGGGAGGTCCTCGTGGCGGGTGACCAGCATCCACTCGCTGGGGGCGATGTCCAGCCAGTGCTCGCCCAGCCGGACGAGGCGGGGCTCGCCGTTGGCCAGGGTGCCGCCGACGATCGTGCCGCCCGCGCCGCCGCCCAGCGAGACGAGGGAGGCGTAGCGCCCGGCGTCGGCCGTCCGCCGCTCGACGAGGGTCAGGCCCCTGGCCCGGGCCAGGCTGGGCGCATTGACGAGGTTGACCCGCTCTTCGGTGCTGGCCTCGAGGAGGCCCTGCAGGGCAGCGGCGGTCAGGGGCGCCGCGTCATGCTCGGCCAGCTCACCGGCCAGCTCGAGGGTCATCTCGCCAGCCAGGGGCCCCAGCTGGGCCCGCAGGCGGCCGAGGGTCTCGGCCACGGCCAGGTAGGGCGCCACGACGGGAGCCGTGTCGGGCGTGGCCAGGGGCGCGTTCACCGCGTAGCGGGCCGAGCGGCCCTCCAGGACGTCGACGACCTGCTGCGAGGCCTCGACCGCGACGCGGATCTGGGCCTCGGCCGTGGAGGCCCCGAGGTGCGGCGTCAGCACGGTCCGCGGGGCATCGAGGAGCGGCGACTCTCGCGGCGGCTCGGCGGTGAAGACGTCGATGCCGGCGGCCCCGATATGACCGGAGCGCAGCGCCTCGGTGAGGGCCAGCTCGTCGACGATCCCGCCACGGGCCACGTTGAGGACGATGGCCCCGGCGGGCATGAGGGCCAGTTCGCGAGCGCCGACGAGCCCGTGGGTCGAGCGCCCGCCGGGCACGTGGACCGTCAGCACGTCGGCCCGGGCCAGGACCTCGTCAGTCTCGAGCAGGGTGATGCCGTGGGCCGCCGCCACATCAGCCGAGACGAACGGATCGTGGCCCACCACGGCCATCTCCAGGCCCCGGGCTCGATCGGCCACGGCCAGCCCGATGCGGCCCAGGCCGAGGATGCCGAGGGTCTTGCCTCGCAGCTCGATGCCGGTGAAGGCCGACCGCTTCCACTCCCCGCGGCGGAGGGAGGCGTCGGCCGCGGCGATCCGGCGGGCTGCGGCCAGCATGAGACCGATGGTCTGCTCCGTGGCCGCGATGGTGTTGCCTGTCGGGGCATTGACGACCGTGATCCCGGCCCGCGTGGCGGCCTCGACATCGATGTTGTCGACGCCCACCCCGGCCCGACCGATGACCATCAGCCGTGAGCCGGCGGCGATGGCCTCGGCATCGACCTGGACCTGGCTGCGGACCACGAGCCCCTCGTAGTCGGGCAGGGTGGCCAGCAGGTCGGCCCGCTCGAGGCCGACCCGGACGTCGACCGCATGGTCGCGGCCGAGGAGATCCAGACCCTCCTGGGCCAGGGCTTCGGCGACGAGGATGCGCATCCCGATCGCTCAGACGCCGACGCTGGCCGGGGCCGCCGGCCGGGCCGCAGCCTGCCCATCGGGCCCGCTCGTCCCCTGAGGGGTGGCGGTCGAGGTCGCGTCGGCGGCTCGGGCCGCAGCCGAGAGGGCAGCGCCGCGCTCGACCGGTCGGCCGGCTGCGATGAGGGTCGTCTCGATGACGTCGAGAGCGGCCAGGATCTCGGCCAGGTCGACCGAGCCCAGGTGGCCGACCCGGAAGATCTTGCCTGCCAGAGCAGCCTGACCGCCGGCCACCACGAGGCCGCGCTGGCGCAGCGCGGCGCTGAAGTCCGGCCAAGCCAGGCCCTCGGGCAGATGGGCTGCCGTGACCGTATCGGAGGCGTGGGCGGGATCGGCGAAGAGGCTCAGGCCGAGGGCCGCGAGGCCGGCCCGCGTGGCGGCCGCGCAGGCGGCATGACGGGCGAAGATGGCCGGCAGGCCCTCCTGCCGCATCAGCTCGAGGGCCGCCTCGAGGGCGAAGCAGACGCCGACGGCGGGCGTCCAGGGCGTCTCGCCCTTGGCCGCGCTGGCCCGGGCTGCGCCGAGGTCGAAGTAGAAGCGCGGCATGGTGGCCTGCTCCGCCGCGGCCACGGCCCGCGGGGAGAGGCTGATCATGCCCAGGCCCGGCGGGCACATCCAACTCTTCTGGGAACCCGTGGCCACGACGTCGAGCTGCCAGCCGTCGGTCTCGAACGGCACGGCCCCCAGGCCGCTGATGCCGTCGACGATGAGCAGGGCCTCGGGCGCCGCGGCATGGACCGCCGTGGCCAATCCGGCCAAGGGATTGGTGACCCCCGTCGAGGTCTCGTTGTGGGTGACGAGCACGGCATGCGCCGGGCGGCCGGCCTGGCGCATGCCGTCGAGCGCGGCCGTGACGGCCTCGGCGCTGGCGGCCTGGCCCCAGGTCACGGGGAGGCGGGTCACGTCGGCCCCGTAGCGCTCGGCGATGGCCGCGAACCGGTCGCCGAAGGCGCCGATGCTGACGGCCAGCAGAGGATCGCCCGGCGAGCAGTGATTGACTACCGCGGCCTCCAGGGCGCCCGTGCCCGAGGCGGTCAGGAGGGCGATCTCGTGCTCCGTCCGGAACACGTCCCGCAGGCCGCTCGTGATCCGGCCCAGGAGCGACTTGAACTCGGGGCCCCGATGGTTGACCATCTGGCGCCCGCCGGCGGCGCGCACGGTGTCGGGCAGGGGTGTGGGACCGGGGACACGCAGGTTCGTCGCGGGCAGGCTCACAGGACGGCTCCGTTCGGCGGGTGGCGGGACCCCCCAAGGGTACCGGGATTGACGGAACCGGGCCCGCCGGGGAAGATGGCGCCTGCGCTGGCCCTCACGATGGACGTGCCCGAGGGGCAGGGGTGTCGCCGTACGCTGGGAGGCCACTCCTCGATGGATGTCACAGGCGATCTGGGGTTGCTCGACCCCACCGGCCAGGGTGGTGCGTTCGGGCGGGCTCCGCGGGTCATCGGCCTGGCCCTCTTGGGCCTCCTCGTGGCCCTCGCCGCGGCGGGCATCGCGGTGGCCGCATTCCTCCTGGGGCTCTCGATCGTCTATGCGGATCGGGCCCTGCCCGGGGTCCAGGTCGCCGGTCAGTCGGTGGCCGGCCTCGACCGGGCCCAGGCCACGGCCCTCCTGCGGACCAAGCTGGCGCCGCTCGGCCAAGGCTCCCTGGTGGTCCAGCTCGGGGATCGCACGGTCAGTGCCCGGCTGAGCGAGCTCGAACGCGACTACGGCGTCGAGGCGATGGTCGATGCCGCGCTGGCCTACGGTCACCAGGGCAGCATCGCCCAGCGAGCCGCCGACGAGCTGGGCGGCCTGACCCGCGGCGTGGACGTGGCCGCCAGCGCCATCTACGACAGCGCTTCGGTGCGGGCCTGGGTGCTGCACGTGGCCGGGACCCTCGATGCTTCGCCGGTCGACGCCGTGGCCGCCGCTCCGGCCAAGAACAGCACGAGCTTCCGCGTCACGCCCGGCACCCTGGGCACGGTGGTCGACTCCGACCGGCTCCTGAAGCAGGTCCAGCAGGCGCTCCTGGCCCCGCGGCCGGGGGACATCGTGCTGCGCCTGCCCCTTGATCGTCCCGTGCCGGCGGTCACCACGGACGACGCCCAGGCGGCGGTCGACGCGGCCATGGCCATGACCGCCCAGCCGCTGAAGGTCAAGGCCCAGGACAAGCAGTGGACCATCCCCGTGGCCACGCAGCGTTCGTGGATCACGTTCGCCAGCGCCGCCGCCGGCACCTATGGCCCCGACATCGACCTCGACGCCCTGCGCGCGACGCTGGCCCCCTACGCCTCGAGCCTGGCCAAGCCGGCCGAGAACGCCTCCTGGACGACGTCGGGCAACAAGGTCACGGGGGTCATCCCGGCCAAGCAGGGGCGGGCGCTGGACACGCTCGCCTCGGCCACCGCCATCAGCGCCGCGCTGCGCTCCGATAGCGGCTCGAGCGTGCCGATCAACCTCCTCGTCAAGCCCGTCCAGCCGGCCGTGACGACGGCCATGGCCGAGGCCGAGGCGCCGCACATGCAGGTCCTCGGGCAGTGGTCGACGACCTACACCGTCTACATCGAGAATTACTACGGCAAGAACATCCAGATCCCGGTGACCCAGATCGACGGCACGGTGGTGGCCGCCGGGGCGACGTTCGACTTCTGGAAGACCGTCGTGGTCAGCGCCGCCCTGGGCTACGGTCCGGGCGGCGAGATCGTCAATGGCCACTCGCACCTCACGGGCGCCCTGGGTGGTGGCATCTGCTCGTGCTCCACGACCCTCTTCAACGCGGCCATGCGGGCCGGCCTCAAGATGGGCCAGCGGACGAACCACTACTACTACATCACCCGCTACCCGGTGGGGCTCGATGCCACGGTCTACAAGGACCAGTGGAGCACGGTGAACATGACCTTCACCAACGACATGGCCAACGCCATCCTCATCCGCGGCATCAACACCGTCCATCCCGGCTGGGCCGTGGCGACGTTCAAGATCTTCGGCGTCTCCGATGGGCGGAAAGTCAGCATCTCGGCGCCCGTGGTGAAGAACAAGAAGGCCGCCGGTTGCTGCATCTACCAGGACACCAGCTCCCTGCCCAAGGGCACCACCCAGCAGGTGGAGTACCCCGCCGACGGCTTCGACTCCTGGGTCACGGTCACGGTCCGCAAGGCCGACGGCAACCTCCTGAGCAACCGCACCTACTACTCGCACTACGCCGTCGTCGACGGGACGTTCCTCCGCGGCACGGGCTAGCGCCCCGCGCCCGGCGCCGCTCATGCCACCGTCCGAGGGCCAGCCGCTGGCCGCCCGGATGCGGCCCCGCTCCCTCGACGAGCTCGTGGGTCAGGAGCGGCTGGTCGGCCCTCAGGGAGCGCTCCGGCGTCAGGTGGAGGCCGGCCACCTCGGCTCGATGATCCTGTGGGGCCCGCCGGGGTCGGGCAAGACGACCCTGGCCCGGCTCCTGGCCGGGGCGGCCGGGGCCCACTTCGCGACCCTCTCGGCGGTCATGAGCGGCGTCGCCGACGTGCGCGCGGCGATCGCCGCGGCCGCCCAGCGACAGGCGTCCGGGGAGGGGACCACGGTCCTCTTCGTCGATGAGATCCATCGCTTCAACAAGGGCCAGCAGGACGCCCTCCTCCCTCATGTCGAAGAAGGGACCATCACCCTGATCGGGGCGACCACCGAGAATCCGTACTACGAGGTCAACGCCGCCCTGCTCTCGCGGGCCCGGGTCTTCCGCCT
>DASUKL010000044.1:0-4814 GCA_036278755.1 Candidatus Limnocylindrales bacterium
TGGATGCCCACCCTGGCCGGCGACACCCAGATGGTCCTGCCCACCGACACGGTCATGTATCAGGCCCAGGAGGTGGCCGGCGTCGTGGCCACGAGCCGCTACGCGGCCGCTGACGGGGTGGCCGCCGTGGCCGTCGACTACGAGCCCCTGCCGGTCATCGTCGACCCCTTCAAGGCCCTCGAGCCCGATGCGCCGGTGCTCCGCCCGGACCGCGGCCCCGACAAGGCCAACAACCACATCTGGCACTGGGAGTCGGGCGACCGCGCGGGGACCGAGGCCGCCCTCCAGGAGGCCGAGGTCGTCGTCGACCAGGACATCTACATCCCCCGCATCCACGTAGCCTCCATCGAGACCTGCGGCTGCGTCGCCGACTGGAACCCCGTGGCCGGCCACCTCACGGTCCACATGACGACCCAGGCGCCCCACGCCATCCGGACCGTCTTCAGCCTCGTGACGAAGATCCCCGAGAACAAGATCCGGATCAAGACCCACGACATCGGCGGCGGCTTCGGGGGCAAGGTCCCCGTGTACCCGGGCTACGTGATCGCCTGCGTCGCCTCCATCACCACCGGCAAGCCGGTGAAGTGGATCGAGGATCGCTCGGAGAACCTCCAGGCCGACAGCTTCGCCCGCGACTACCACGTCAACATCAAGCTGGGGGCGACCAAGGACGGCCGACTGGTCGGGCTGCAGGCCAAGACCCTGGCCGACCATGGCTACAGCGACGCCGCGGCCGACCCCTCCAAGTTCCCGGCCGGCCTCTTCAACGTCATCACCGGCTCCTACGACCTGCCCAAGGCCTTCGTCGAGGTCGATGGCGTCTACACCAACAAGCCGCCCGGCGGGGTCGCCTACCGCTGCTCCTTCCGGGTCACCGAGGCGGTCCACTCCGTGGAGCGGGCGGTCGACATGATGGCCCACGAGCTGGGCCAGGACCCGGCCGAGCTGCGGATGAAGAACTTCATCCGGCCCGAGCAGTTCCCCTACCGCTCGGCCACCGGCTGGGAGTACGACTCGGGCAACTACGCCGCGGCCCTGCGACGGGCCATGGACCTCATCGGCTACGAGGACCTCCGTCGCGAGCAGGCCGAGCAGCGGGCCCGAGGCGAGCTCATGGGCATCGGCATCAGCAGCTTCACCGAGATCGTAGGCGCCGGGCCCTCGCACACCTTCGACATCCTGGGCATCAAGATGTTCGACTCGTGCGAGATCCGGGTCCACCCCACCGGCTCGGCCATCGCCCGCCTGGGCGTGCAGAGCCAGGGCCAGGGCCACGAGACGACCTTCGCCCAGATCATCGCCGAGGAGCTGGGCATCCCGGCCAAGGAAATCACCATCGAGGAGGGCGATACCGATACGGCGCCCTACGGCCTGGGCACCTACGCCAGCCGCTCCACGCCGACGGCCGGGGCGGCCACGGCCATGGCCGCCCGCAAGATCCGGGACAAGGCCCGCCTCCTGGCGGCCCACCTCCTGGAGGCCAACCCCGACGACCTCGAGTGGGAGCCCGGCAAGTTCTTCGTCAAGGGCTCCCCGGAACGCTCCAAGACGATCCAGGAGATCGCCTTCGCGGCCTACACGAACATGCCCCAGGGCATGGAGGCCGGCCTCGAGGCGGTCGACTACTACGACCCGCCCAATCTGACCTTCCCCTTCGGCTCGTACATCTGTGCCGTGGACATCGATCGGGGTACGGGCGAGGTGAAGATCCGCCGCTTCGTCGCCGTCGACGACTGCGGCAACATCATCAACCCCATGATCGTGGACGGCCAGATCCACGGCGGCCTGACCATGGGCCTGGCCCCCGCCCTCTACGAGGAGATCGCCTACGACGAGCTGGGCAACAACCTGACCGGCACGTTCATGGACTACCTCCTGCCCACGGCCCTCGAGACGCCCGCCTGGGAGACCGACAAGACCGTGACCCCCTCGCCGCACCACCCCCTGGGCGCCAAGGGCGTCGGCGAGTCGGCCACCGTGGGTGCCCCGCCGGCCATCGCCAACGCCGTGGTCGACGCCCTGTGGCATCTCGGTGTGCGCCACATCGATATCCCCATCCAGCCCTGGAAGGTGTGGGCCATCCTCCAGGAGAAGGGGGTGGCGACGTAGCCGCCCTTGATCTCTACGGGCGGGTCGCCGAGCTCGAGGCCCGGGCCCGGCCCTTCGCCCTGGCCACCGTGGTCGCCGTCCGTCGGCCGACCTCGGCTCGCCCGGGAGCCCACGGCCTCGTCCACCCCGACGGGGCCATCGAGGGCTGGGTCGGCGGCAGCTGCGCCCAGCCCGTCGTCGTCCGTGAGGCGCTCCGATCGCTCGTCGACGGCCAGCCGCGCCTCCTGCGCCTCTCGCGTGAGGCGCCGGCCGACAGCCGCCGCGGCGACGGCGTCATCGAGTACGTCATGACCTGCCATTCCGGGGGCACGCTGGAGATCTACGTGGAGCCCCACCTCCCGGCCCCCCACCTGTGGGTCGTGGGCCTGACCCCCATCGCCTCGGCCCTGGCGGCCCTCGGCGCGGCCAGCGGCTTCCGGGTCAGCGTCGTCGACCCGCTGGCCCAGGCCGAGCAGTTCCCCGCCGCCGAGCGGGTCGTGGGCAGCGACGACCTGGCCGGACTCGACCCTGAGGTCGTGCCCTACGTCGTCGTGGCCAGCCAGGGCCAGTGGGACGAGGAGGCCCTCGCCGCGGTCCTCGGCCGCGAGGTCCGCTACGTGGGCCTCGTGGCCTCGCCGGTGCGGGCCGCCGCGGTCCGGGAGTGGCTACGCGACGAGGGCGGCGTGCCCGACGAGCGGCTGGCCGCCCTGCGGGCGCCGGCCGGCCTCGATCTGGGGGCCGAGACGCCCGAGGAGGTGGCCATCTCGATCCTCGCCGAGCTGGTCCAGGTCCGCCGCAATCGAGCGCCCTTCGTGGCCGCGCCCGGTCCGGCCACGGTGGCCGGTACGCCCGGGGCGACGGCCGCGTCGTCGACCGCGCCTGCCCCGTCGGCCGCGCCGACGGGGCCCGATGGCATGGTCCTCCTCGACCCGGTCTGCGGCATGACCGTCGAGCCGCACCGCGTCCGCCACATCGCCGAGCAGGCAGGTATCGTGTACGCGTTCTGCAGCGTCGGCTGCCGCTCCCGCTTCATGCGTGACCCGACGGCCTATGTGAGCGCCGAGCCGGCCGCCCAGCCCCAGGAGGAAGCAGCGTCATGAGGTTCGAGGGCAGCGAGCGGATCGCGGCGCCGCAGGCGAAGGTCTGGGCCTTCCTCATGGATCCCCAGCAGGTCGGTTCGTGCGGGCCCGGTGTCGAAGCCGTCGAGCCCGTGGACGCCACCCACTTCCGGGCCCGGGCCAAGGTCGGCATCGGCTTCATCAGCGCCCGTTTCGTCGTGGACATGGAGATGGCCGACCTGGCCGAGCCGAACCACGCCACGATCAAGGCCCACGGCCAGGCGCCGGGCAGCGCTGTCGACGCCACGGCCACCATGGACCTCACGGCCGAGGGGGCGGAGGCGACCAACATGGCCTGGGGGGCTGATGTCAACATCAGCGGCACCCTGGCCAGCGTCGGCGCCCGGCTCATCGAAGGCACGGCCAAGAAGATGATCGACCAGACCTTCGACTGCATCCGGTCAAAGCTCGAGGCCTGACCATGCGCCGGCTGCGGGGGGTGGGGGCTTCGGCCGGCCTGGCTCGCGGGCCCTGGATCCACGTCGGCGGTGACGAGGCGCCGGCCGGGGGCACGGTCGCCGCCGAAGCCGTCGAGGCTGAGGTCGAGCGTCTCCAGGCGGCCGCAGGGCGCGCGGCGGACGATCTCCAGGCCCTGGCCGAGCGGATGACGGCCGACGGTCGAGCCGCCGAGGCGGGCATCTTCGAGGCCCAGGCCGCCATGGCCCTCGATCCGGGGCTGGCCGACGCCGCGGCCGAGCGCATCCGCGCCGAGGGCGAGGATGGCATCGCCGCCATCCGGGCCGCGGCCGAGCCGATCGCCGAGCAGCTGGCGGCCATCGACGATCCGCTGCTCGCCGAACGGGCGGCCGACGTCCGCGACGTGGCCGAGCGGATCGCCCGCCTCCTCGCCGCAGGGGAGGGGGCCGGTGCGGCTGGCGACCCGGCGTTCGACCAGCCCGCCGTCGTGGTGGCCCACGAACTGCCGCCGTCCGTAGCCGCCACCCTGCCTCGCGATCGCTTGCTGGGCTTCGCCCTCGAGACCGGCTCGACGACGGCCCACGCCAGCATCCTGGCCCGGGCCTACGGCATCCCCGCCGTCGTCGGCGTCGACGGCCTGCTGGCCTCGTTGGAGGACGACGCGGCCGCCGAGATCGCCCTCGACGGGACCACCGGAGAGCTGGTCGTGGCTCCGGACGCTGCGATCGGCGCGGAGTGGGACCGGCGCACCGCCGCGCGCCAGGCGACGCTGGCCGCCGATGCCGCCGAGGCTGGCCTGCCGGCCGTCACCCGCGACGGGCTCGAGGTCACGCTGCTGGCCAACATCGGTGGTCCGGCCGAGGCCCAGCGGGCCGTGGCCGCCGGCGCGGCCGGGGTGGGCCTCTTCCGGACGGAGTTCCTCTTCGCCGAGCGCCAGGCCCCGCCCGACGAGGTCGAGCAGCTGGCGGCCTACGCCGCGGTCGTGGCCGCCTTCGCCCCCCACCCCGTGACGATCCGGCTCCTCGACGTGGGCGGCGACAAGCCGCTGCCCTACCTGCCCATCCCCCCCGAGGCCAACCCCTTCCTGGGCCGCCGGGCGATCCGCCTGGCCGACACCCAGGCCGACCTTTTCACGACCCAGCTGCGGGCCGCCTACCGGGCCGCGGCCGGCGGGCCGGTCAAGGTCATGGC
>DASUKL010000045.1:0-29856 GCA_036278755.1 Candidatus Limnocylindrales bacterium
CTCAACATCGACATCTTCGCCCACCTCGGGGGCCTCATCGCCGGGGCCTGGCTGGGCCTCGTCATCCCGCCCCTCGCCCCGACCATCCGGACAGCCTTCATCCGGCCAGGGGAGGGGGCGCCGGGCATCAGCCCGCGGGCCGGCATCCTCCAGACCGTGGGCGTCCTGGCCGTCGTCGGGGCAGTGGTCGTGGGCGTGATCGTCGGCACGCCGCTGCGCCGCGATGAGCGGCCCTACTTCACCACCCGCAGCGGCCCAGCCGTCGGCGCGTCCATCGACCGTCCTGCCGGCTGACCCGAAACCAGCGTTCGCCTGCGATGACGCTCGGCCGCTCCGCGGACCGCTCCCTGGCCGCCTGTCTCCTGGGGACCTTCACCCTCCGTTTCAGCACCGGCCTCACCGGCGCCCTGCTGGTCTACTACCTGGCCGAGCTGCCGCGCCACGGCGGCCCGACCGTCTCGCCCTTCGTGGTGGGCGTCTTCGGGGCCTTGTTCTACGCCGCCGAGCTGGTCCTCTCGCCGATCTTCGGGCTCCTCTCCGACCGCCTGGGCCACCACCGGGTCATGCAGTACGGGCCGGTCTTCGGGGCTGCCGCGGTGCTCCTGACGTTCGCCTTCGCCGACTTGCGCATCCTGGGCGGGACCCGTCTCCTGGAGGGTGCTTCGACGGCCGCCAGCGTGCCCTCCATCCTAGGCTTCATCGCCATGGTCACGGCCGGCGACGAGCTCATGCGCGGCCGAGCCTCGGCCCGTTTCGAGGCCGCCACCCTGGCTGGCCTGGGCCTGGGCCTCGTCTGCGCCGGCCTCGTCTATCGGCTCATCGGGCCGGCCGGCTTCCTGCTCAATGCTCTCATCTATGGCGGCTCGTTCCTCATCTTCCGCTTCGGCGTGGACGAGGCGGCGACGGATCCGGCGGTCGCCCCTACGGCCGATCCGGCCCGCGCCGCCGGGGCGCACATCGGGGCCACGGGCTGGCGACGCTACCTGGCCATCCTGGCCACCTCCCACGTCTGGCTCCTGGCCCCGACCTGGATCGCGGTCAACGCGGCCCTCGGCTTGTGGACCGGGCAATCGATCTTCCAGCTCGTCCGCCGCGCCCCGCCCCGCTTCGCTGACCAGTCCCTCATGGGCGGCTTCGGGCCGCTCCAGATCAGCTTCGGCGTCGGCGTGGCTCTGCTCGTCTTCCTGGCCGGCCTGGCCTACTGGGGCGAGCGCTTCAAGAGCACCCGCCGCACGACGATCATCTTCTACGGCATCGTCGGCGGGGCCGTCCTCGTCGCCGCCGCGGTCGTCATCAACCACGGCCAGGACCTGCCGGTGCTCGCCCTCGCGCCGTTCGTCATCCTCCTGGCCGCCGGGCTCTTCGTCCTGGCCGGGGCGACGCCGGCGGCCTTGGGCCTGCTGGCCGACCTTTCGGAGGGCTTCCCGGCCGACCGGGGCGCGGTCATGGGCCTCTACAGCGTGTTCCTGGGCGTCGGCCAGATCGGGGGCAACCTCATCGGCGGCGCGGCCGCGGAGTGGCTGGGCATCGACGGCCTCCTGGTGGCTACCCTGATCCTGCTCGGCGTGGCCCTCCTGCCCCTGTGGCAGCTGCGGACCTTCGAACACCAGCTCACCCCGAACGCCGGCGCCGGCCCGTCGGCCTAGACTCCGCAGCGTCGGCCCAGACCGTCGAGGAGATCGGAGGAGGACCCATGAGCGACCCGTCGTCAGCCACGGCCCCGCCCCCGATGGCGCCCGGGTCGGGAGCCCTGGCGATGCCGGTCGCCGCGGCCGACGCTCCGACCTACGGCAACCTCATCGACGGCGCCTGGGTGCCGTCCAGCACGGGCCGGACCTTCAGCAGCCTCGACCCGGCCGACGAGCGCGACGTCGTGGGGCACTTCCAGGCCTCCTCGGCCGCCGACGTGGCGGCCGCGGTGCGGGCCGCGGAGCTGGCCTACCCGGCCTGGCGCCGCACGCCCGGTCCCCGGCGGGGCGAGATCCTCTATCGCTTCGGGGCGCTCCTCGCCCAGCACAAGGAGCGGCTGGCCCGCCACATGACCCGGGAGATGGGCAAGGTCCTGACCGAGGCCCGCGGCGACGTCCAGGAAGGCATCGACATCTGCTTCCTCATGGCGGGGGAGGGGCGGCGCCTCTTCGGCGACACGGTGCCCAGCGAGCTGCCCGACAAGTGGGCCATGAGCGTCCGTGAGCCGATCGGGGTGGCGGGCATCATCACCCCCTGGAACTTCCCTATGGCCATCCCCTGCTGGAAGATGATGCCCGCCCTCGTGGCCGGCGACACCGTCGTCTGGAAGCCGGCCTCGGATACACCCGGCTGCGCCGTCCTGCTCGTGGAGCTCATGCTCGAGGCAGGCTTCCCGCCCGGGGTCGTGAACCTCGTCACCGGCTCGGGGGCGGAGGTCGGCGAGGCCCTCGTCGACAGCCCCGACGTGCCGATCATCAGCTTCACCGGCCACACCGAGACCGGGCGGGCCATCGCGGCTCGCGCGGGACGCCGCCTGAAGCGCCTGAGCCTCGAGCTCGGGGGCAAGAACGGCATCGTCGTCCTGGCCGATGCTGACCTCGACCTGGCCGCGGACGGCATCCTGTGGTCCGCCTTCGGCACGACCGGCCAGCGCTGCACCGCAGCCAGCCGGCTCATCGTCGAGGAGCGGGTGGCCGATGCCCTGCTCGAGCGGCTGGCCGAGCGGACCCTGAGCCTGCGCCTGGGCCCGGGCCTGGATCCGGACGTCGACGTCGGACCGCTCATCAACGCCGCCGCCCTGACCAAGGTCGGCGGCTATGCGGACCTCGCCCGCCAGCGGCACCGCGTCGTCGTCGGGGGCACTGCGGCCCGCGGGCGGCCCGGTTTGGAGCACGGCCACTTCTTCGAGCCCACCATCGTCGACGGCGTGGAGCCGATGGACCGCCTGGGCCAGGAGGAGGTCTTCGGGCCCCTGCTCTCGGTCATCCGGGTGCCCGACTACGAGGCCGCCGCGACGGCCCTCAACCAGACCCCCTACGGCCTGAGCTCCAGCATCTACACCCGTGACGTGGGCCTGGCCTTCCGGGCCATGCGCGACTTCGAGACCGGCATCGTCTACATCAATGCCGGGACCATCGGGGCCGAGACCCACCTGCCGTTCGGGGGCACGAAGGGCACCGGCAACGGCCACCGCGAGGCGGGCCACGCGGCCCTCGATACGTTCACCGAATGGAAGGCCATCTACGTCGACTACTCGGGCCACCTCCAGCGGGCCCAGATCGACAACCAGCCAGGATAGCCAGACCCCGGCTGCATCCGGTGACCGCGCAGCGTCCTGGCCCTCTTCGATCCGGTGCTACCGATCAGCCATGGCGTGATGCGGCGCATGCCGGACCTCGTAGGGCGCTATCCGAGCCTCGCGGCCCGCGATCTCGTCCATCTGGCCACCTGCCTCGAAGAGGGGCTGGCGGGCATCGTCAGTCCGGACACCGGCTTCGACGCCGTCATCGAGATCCCACGGCTCGATCCGGCCGTGTTGGGAGCCTGAGGGACAGTCGGTATACTCCTGCCGGGCCCGTAGTTCAGCGGTAGAACAGCAGACTCTTAATCTGCGTGTCGTCGGTTCGATCCCGACCGGGCTCACCAACGACCGCCATGGGCACCCGGCGTTGACCGCCATCCCCGCCCCGCAGCGGCCGGGTCCTTACCCAGATTTCCGGGTCGTTTTTACGTCGTTTGCGTGATGGCGCGCCGGGGCACCGCTAGGCAACATATCGAGTACGCGGTGGCGCTGCCTCCCCCCCGGGCGCGCCGCCGCTTCTTCATGTCCGACGCTCGCCGGAGCCCCCTCACGGCAGGCGCTTAGCGGACGACGATGTCGGTGATCTCAAGCGTCGCCCCGGCGTCGAAGGCCTCCACCGTGAAGTCGAGCCGGACATCGACCCGTTCGATGCCCGGCCGCCAGCCCTGCGCGTAGGCGTTCTCCAGCGGCTTCCCGTCCGGGCCCAGGACCTCCAGGTGGATACCCTGCGGGATGAGGACATCGCTACGGCGGTCGTCCGTGAGCGTGGCCGTGGTCTGGCTGAGGATCCCATTCGGCAGCAGGGCGTCGCCCATGTCGACGGAGTACGGCCCGACGTGGTCGATGGGGATCGTGGTCGCGGCCACCTCCAGGGGGTCGGCGTCGGCAGCGGCCGGGGGTGCGATGGTCGGTACAGGAGTGGCGCAGCGCGATCCGGGTTCGCCACCCGGTCCGGGTCCGCACGGCACATCGTGGTAGCTCGATATGGGCGTGCTGACGCGGATGAGTGGCGTGTCCGAACAGAGCATGGAGGTCTCACTACCGAGGCCGCAGAACACGGGGTGGTCGCTGGCCGAGCCGCTGGTGGCGATGACTCGGACCCGCACGACGAAGGTCGTCGTCCGCACCGCCACGCAGCCCGCCGGCTCACCGTCGCAGGCCGGGTCGCCCAGGAGTCGGACCGTCGCGTGGCCGGCGTCTATGCCCGCTTGCCCGAGGGCCCAGTCGACGATGTAGGCGCAGCGTCGCGGCGAGAGGCGGTAAGCAGCACAGCCAGCGGGATACGGCAGCGCGACGTCGGCGGGCGGTCTGGTGGGCGTCGCCGATGGCGATGCCGACAGGATGGCGGTCGCCGCGGGCGACCGGGAGGGCCCTTCGGCGGCTGTGGACACGGGCGACGTGGCGACCCCGGGAGGCCCGGACGCGGACGGGGTCTGCCACACGTGACCCGTCACGGCGATCGCGATGCCGACCACCAGGATGACGCTGGTCGTCGCTGCGAGCAGCGAGACACCTGACCACCGAGGTCGGAGGACGGGTCTGATGGTCGGCGTCGACGGCGCCGGCTGGATCGCCACCGGCACGGCCCGAGCGAGGGTCGCGAGCCGGTCACGCAGTCGGCGATCGAAGTCGTCCATCACCTCTCGCTCCTGTCGAGGACGGAGCGGAGGCGAGCCTTGCCCCGCGACAGCCAGCTTGCGACGGTGCCTCGGGGGACGGACATCATCTCCGCCACCTCGTCCTGGGTGTAGCCGTCGAGGACCGTGAGGACGAGGGCCGCGCGTGTCCGCCGGTCGAGCTGGGCCAGCGCGCGCCAGAGGTCGGGGTCGGTCGTCATCGCCCACTCCTGATCAGTTTCACGGATGGGCAGCAGACCCCAGCGCTTGCGTCGGCGTCGCTCGTCGATGGCGAGGCGAACGCCCACGACCGCGAGCCAGGCACGCACGTCGGAGCCGTCAGGGAGCGGCCAGTGCTCCGCTGCCCGGAGGAGGGTCTGCTGGGCCAGGTCTTCCGCCTCCGTCGCATCGCCCACGACCAGCGCGAGCCGACGGATGAGCCAGGGGCGATGCTCGGCGGCGACGGCCGCCAGATCGCGCGTGACCTCGACGCGTGCCGCCTCAGCATCCAAGCCGGCCTCCTTCCGACCTGGAGAACGTTCGAGCCCGTCGAGTCGTTGCAGGCGTCCGCCGTGAACGCTGCGTCAGACGAGCGGCTTCATCGGCGGGCGGCCAGCCAGAGGACGAGGAAGGCCGCGGCGATGAGAGCCAGGCCGGCCAGGAGGCCGATCCCGGCCGCGCCGAACGTGCCGCGGGCCAGACCGGCGAGGCCGTCGAGCAGGCCGCCCAAGCCCCGCCCCACGCTGTCGCCGAGCCCACCCAGGAGGCCGCCGAGGTCAGGCATCGCGCCATGCTACGCTTCGATCTCCCGTGATCTCGTCCGCCTCGATCCGCCCCAGCCTGCCCGTCCCGCCCGGGGCGGTGGTCGATCCGCGGATCGGGGCCCACGGTCCGGCGCTGGTGGCCCTCGAGGACGGCACGGTCTTCCCGGCCGTGGCCTTCGGTGCGCCCCTGGCCGCCGGCGGCGACCTCGTAGCGAACACCAGTCAGACGGGCTACCAAGAGGTCTGCACCGACCCCTCCTACGCCGGCCAGGTGGTGGTCATGACGTACCCCCTCATCGGCAACTACGGCCGCAACGTCGAGGACGACCAGTCCGAGCGGCCCTGGCTGAGCGCCCTCATCGTGGCCCACGCCACGGCCGGGGTGGTGGGCCGAGCGCGCCAGATCATCCACCTCCTGCGTGCCGCCGGCGTGCCGGCCGTGGCCGGCGTCGACACGCGAGCTTTGGCCCGCCATCTGCGTGAGACGGGCACCATCCGGGCCATCGTCACCGCGCCTGGCGAGACCGACCCCGAGGCGGCCGTCGCGGCGGCTCGGGGCGTGCCGCGCTGGGAGGATCAGGACTTCGTCGACCTCGTCTCCGCCCCTGACCCCTACGACGTGGGCGGCGGCGACGGTCCGCTCGTGGCGGTCGTCGACTTCGGGCTCAAGATGAACATCGTCCGCGGCCTGCGGCGGCGGGGCGCCCGGGTCCGGGTCCTGCCCCACACCGCCGATCCGAGCACGGCCCTGGCCCCCGAGATCGACGGGCTCGTCTTCTCTCCCGGCCCTGGCGACCCGGCCCGCCTCGACGGCCCGGTGGCCCTGGCCCGGGCGGCCATCGCCGACGGCCGGCCCCTGCTCGGGATCTGCCTCGGCCATCAGCTGATCGGTCTGGCGGCGGGGGCGGAGACGCGGCGCCTCCGCTTCGGCCATCACGGCGCCAATCACCCCGTCCAGGATCTCGGCTCGGGCCACGTCCAGGTCACGGCCCAGAACCACGAGGTCGAGGTCGTGGGCGAGACGCTGCCGGCGGACAGCGGCTTCACGGTCAGCCAGCGCAACCTCAACGACGGCTCCGTGGAGGGCCTGCGCCACGTCAGCCTGCCCATCGAGACGGTCCAGTACCATCCCGAGGGCTCGCCCGGGCCGCTGGACGCGCTGGAGGTCTTCGACCGCTTCGTGACCCGGGTCCGCGAGCGCGGCTCATGGGGCGCCAGCCGATGAGCGAGGACCAGCCGATGCGCCACGGCCCGCCGATCGCCAGGTCATCGAGCCGATGAGGCCGGCCGCCCCCGCCGCCGAGCCGCCCGCCCCGGAGCCCGCTTCGCCGGCCGGGCCCGAGGCCCCGCGTTCGGTCCTCATCCTCGGTTCGGGGCCCGTGGTCATCGGCCAAGCGGCCGAGTTCGACTACGCCGGGACGCAGGCCTGCCGCGCCCTCCGCGACGAGGGCGTGCGGACCATCCTCCTCAATAGCAACCCGGCCACGATCATGACCGACCCGGGCGTGGCCGACGTGGTCTACCTCGAGCCCCTCACGGTCGAGTCGGTGGAGCGGATCCTCGAGCGCGAGCACCCCGACGGCATCCTGGCTGGCCTGGGCGGCCAGACGGCCCTCAACCTGGCCGTGGCCCTCAGCACCGCGGGCGTCCTGGAGCGGACCGGCGTCCGCCTCCTGGGCACACCCCTGGCGGCCATCGAGATGGCCGAGGACCGCCAGCGCTTCCGGGACCTGCTGGAACGGATCGGCCAGCCCTTCCCGCCCTCCGAGATCGTCGAGGGGACCACGGCCGAGGAGCGCGAGGTGGCCGCCGAGCGGGCCCTGGCCGGCATCGGCCTGCCGGCCATCATCCGGCCGGCCTTCACCCTGGGAGGCTCGGGCGGGGGCATCGTCGAGGTCGAGGCCGACTACCGGGAGCGGGTCCGGACCGGCCTCCGGGCCAGCCCCATCGGCCAGGTCATCGTCGAGCGCTGCCTGGTGGGCTGGCAGGAGATCGAGTACGAGGTCATGCGCGACGCGGACGACACCTGCATCGCGGTCTGCTCCATGGAGAACGTCGACCCCCTGGGCGTGCACACCGGCGACTCGATCGTGGTCGCCCCGGTCCAGACCCTGCCCGACGCGGTCCACCAGCGGCTCCGCAGTGCGGCCCTGACGATCATCCGGGCCCTGGGCGTGGAGGGCGGCTGCAACGTCCAGTTCGCTCTCAGCCCCGATGAGCGCGACTACGCCGTCATCGAGGTCAACCCCCGGGTCAGCCGCTCCTCGGCCCTGGCCTCCAAGGCCACGGGCTACCCCATCGCCCGGGTGGCGGCCCAGATCGCCATCGGCCGCCGCCTGGCCGAGATCCCCAACGCCATCACCCGCACCACGGTGGCCGCCTTCGAGCCGGCCCTCGACTACGTCGTGGTCAAGCTGCCGCGCTTCCCCTTCGATAAGTTCCCTCGGGCCGACCGCACCTTGGGCAGCCAGATGAAGGCCACCGGCGAGGTCATGGCCATCGACCGGACCTTCGGGGCGGCCCTCAACAAGGCCCTCCGGGGCCTGGAGCAGACCGGCGCCGGCCTGCTCAGCGAGGATCCCGCCTGGGGCCCCACGCTCGACTATCTGGCCGGACCCATCGGCCGCCCCGGCGAGCTGGGCCGGGCCTTGGGGGAGGCCCGCCGGGAGGAGCTCGTGGGCGAGGTCTTCGTGGGTCACGACGGCCTTGTCTGCGCCGACGAGGAGAACGCCCTGCGCGCCGCCCGACCGCTCGTCCTGCGGCGGTTCCTGCAGCCGTCCGACTCACGGCTGTGGCGCCTCCTGGCCCTCCTGCGCCGCGGGCTGACGGCCCAGGAGCTCCACGTCGCGACCGGCATCGCACCTTGGTTCCTGGCCGAGATGGAACGGGTCACCGACCTCGAGGACGACCTCCGCGAGGCGGCGCCCCTGGTGGCCGCTGGTATGCCCGTGCCGGCCGAGCTGCTGGTGGCCGCCAAGCGGTCCGGCTTCGGCGACCGGGAGATCGCCGCCACGCTCGGCACCGCCCCCGATGCGGTGCGCGACCGGCGGGCCGAGCTGGGCCTCGAGCCCGGCTTCGCCATGGTCGACACGTGTGCCGCCGAGTTCGCCGCCCAGACGCCCTACTTCTACGCCACGTACGCCGCCGCCGGCTCACCGCCCGAGGCGCCGCCGATGGAGCGCCCGGCGGCCCTGGTCATCGGCTCCGGGCCCGTTCGCATCGGCCAGGGGATCGAGTTCGACTACTGCGCCGTCCAGGCCGCCGCCACGCTGCGCCAGCTGGGCTGGCAGGCGGTCATGGTCAACTCCAACCCGGAGACGGTCTCGACCGACTTCGATGCCAGCAGCCGCCTCTACTTCGAGCCCCTCGACGCGGAGAGCGTGCGGGCGGTCATCACGGCCGAGACGCCATCCGGCGCCGAGCCGCTACCGGCCCTCGTCCAGTTCGGGGGGCAGACGCCGCTCAACCTGGCCGGGCGCCTGGCCGCGGCCGGCGTGCCGCTGCTGGGCCTCGAGGTGGCCACCATCGACCAGGCCGAAGAGCGGGTCGACTTCGCCGCCCTCGTCGATCGCCTGGGCATCCCCCAGCCGCCGGGCGGCATGGCCACGTCCGTGGAGCAGGCCCTGGCCGTGGCCGAGCGGATCGGCTACCCGGTCATCGTCCGGCCCAGCTTCGTCATCGGCGGCCTGGCCATCGACTTCGCCTACGGGCCAGACGACCTGATCCGCCAGCTGGCCGCGGCGGCCGTCGTGACGCCCGACCGGCCGGTCCGTCTGGACGCCTACCTCGAGGGTTTCG
The DNA here is from genome assembly GCA_036278755.1 of Candidatus Limnocylindrales bacterium. Lineage (GTDB taxonomy): Bacteria > Chloroflexota > Limnocylindria > Limnocylindrales > CSP1-4 > DASUKL01. The sequence continues at coordinate 9,450 of DASUKL010000045.1, forward strand.
AGGTCGACGTCGATGCCCTGTGCGACGGGCAGCGCGTCACGATCCCGGGCCTCATCGAGCAGGTCGAACGGGCGGGTGTCCACTCCGGTGACTCGGTGGGCATCTTCCCGCCCCAGGCCACCTCGGCTCCCGCCCAGGCCGAGATCGTGGCCACCATGCGCCGCATCGCCCTGGCCCTCGGGGTGCGGGGGTTGGTCAACGCCCAGTTCATCGTCCGCGACGACGGGGTCTACCTCCTGGAGGTGAATCCCCGGGCCAGCCGGACCGTGCCATTCCTCTCGAAGGTGACGGGCGTGCCGATGGTGGCCCTGGCCACCCGCATCGCCCTGGGCGAGCGGCTGGCCGACATCGGCTGGCCCGACGGGCTGCTCGAGCCACCGGACCTCGTGGCGGTCAAGGCGCCGGTCTTCTCGACAGCCAAGCTGCGGGGGGTGGATCCCTCCCTGGGCCCGGGCATGCAGTCCACCGGCGAGGTCATCGGGCTCCACGCCGACCCCCGGGTGGCCCTGGCCAAGGCCCTCCTGGCGGCCCAGCTCCGACCGCCGCTGCCCGGCCCCGACGGGGCCGTGGCCCTGCTCTCGATCGCCGATCGGGACAAGGGCCGCCTGCCCGAGCTGGCCGGGGCTCTGGCCGCGGTGGGCTTCCGCTTCGCCGCGACCCGGGGCACGGCCGCCGCGCTGCGCTCCTTGGGCCACGACGTGGTCGAGGTGGCCCGGGTGGGGGAGGAGGGCGAGACGCCCCGGCCGACGATCCTCGAGACGATCCGCTCGGGTGAGGTGACGCTGGTCGTCAACACGCCCTCGCCGCGGGCGGAGCCGGTCCGCGATGCGGCCTCGATCCGGCTGGCGGCGATCGCTGAGGGTGTCCTCTGCCTGACGGCCCTCGAGACGGCCCTGGCCGCAGCACGGTCGCTGGAGCCGGCCGTCCGGGAGCGGATCGGCGAGGTCCGGCCGCTCGGCGAGTGGCAGCCGGGACGGGCCGTTGCAGCGCGGTGATGGCCCCGCCAGCTGAGCCGGCGGGGCCATCAGGCGGCAAGGTCGGCGGCGCTCAGCCGCCGGCGAAGAGCTTCATCATGGTCTTGACATTGGCGTGATCGGCTGCGTAGCCGAGGTAGCCCAGATGCCAGACCTTCTCGATCGTGGCCAACAGCGAGTAGTGGTTGTAGGCCCGGGCGTCGACGAGGTGATGCTTGGCGCCGCGGGCGATGACGATGGCCGGGACCAGGCCGCCACCGAACTTGCCCGTGTACCAGAAGTGACCGGGGCCGTTATCCATGAACTCGTAGCCGTAGGGGAGGGGCGGAGCGCTGCCGTAGCCGGGGGAGTCGCAGCAGCCGCTCACGTCGGCCCAGAGGTCCGTTTCCGTGGCCGTGCCGCTGAAGTCGGCTTCGTCGGTGAGGATGACGATGACGCTGTTCGCGGTCCAGGCCTGCGAGGTGGTGATCGTCTCGACGGCACCCTGGACGAAGGCGTCAGCCTTGGCCTTGAGCGAGGCGTCGGCCGGGTCATCGACGGTGTTGCCGTACGGGCAGGGGGTCTCAGGATGGCCCGGGACCGCCGTGTAGACGCCGCCGTGCATGTCGTTGCACTGGTTCGGGCTGATCCAGACGAAGTCCGGCGCATGACCGCTGTCCAGGTCGGCAGCGAGGTCCGTATAGGGCTTGATATGCGCCAACCGGGCCGAGTCCGAGCGGATGTCATCCATCAGCACGAACGGGTTGTGCTTGTTGGAGTACAGGGCCGTGTAGTCGGGCCACTGGGCGCCCGTGAAGCCGACCGAGGGCATGGCGTCCATGTAGGCCCCCCACGTCTTGCCGCTGGCCTCGATCTGATCGGCGAGGTTGGGCCGATCGTAGGTGTTCGTGGCGTTGTCGTTCATGATCGTGTAGTCCAGCGCGCCGGTGATCGCGGCCACGTAGTTCGGCTGGCTCGGGTGGGTCACGCCGTAGTAGTTCGTGGCCTCCCCGTAGGTGTGGGCCAGATGGGTGATGTACGGCGCGTTGACGTCGCCGATGACGGTCGACTGACTGTGGTTCTCGAGCATGATCACGAAGATCCGCTGGACCCCGGCGTTGGCCTGCTTCGCGGCGCCGTTCGACGGGGTGGGGCTTTTCGCTGCGGCGACCGCTGGCAGCAGCAGAGCCACGGTCAGGGCCAAAGCCCCAGCCGGCCGGAACGCCCGATGGCATGCGTGCATGGGCCACATCCTCCACGCTCAGGCGACGCCGACAGCCCAGCATCCTCGGGGCGGTTGTGGGCCCACGCCGCTGTCGCGCGCCATCATCGCCCGCCGGCCGCGTCCTGTCAGGTGGCGGCGGCGCTGGGCGGTGCGTGCTCGCACCACCGCGACCCGCTCAGGCGGCCTGATCGGATCGGCAGTCCTCCCGGGGCAGGATGGCCTGGCCGAAGCGCACGAGGGCCACGCCCACGGCCTGGCGCAACTCGTGGATGACGCCCGACTCGGGCTGGTGCTGCCGGCGGGCGGCCTGGGCCTCGCGGGCCAGGTGCATCCGCCGCGCCTCGCGCAGGGACTCCTGCTGACGATCGGCCACGATGGCCTCGTAGAACGGGAACATGCTCATCTCTCCTTGGGGCACGCTGGTGAGGCCGGCACCGGTGACGGCAGGGGCCGGCCGGTCGATCAGATACTGCTTCGCGTTAGTCATCCATCTAACCTCCGGGCGCGGGTCGTGGGAGCTCATCTGGCGGGGGATCAGCGCAGGTAGGCGCGCAGCTCGTCGCCGGCTTCCCGGAGACGTTCGCGGCGCAGGCTGTAGTAGCTGAGGTTGTGGGCTTCGATGACGGTCACCAGGCCGGCCGCGCGGAGCTGGGCCAGGTGGTGCTTGACGGTCGGCTTCGAGAGCTCGAGCGCGGTGGCGATCTCGGTCAGGTAGAGGTCGCGATCGGTCAGCAGGTGCAGGATGCGGAGGCGGGAGGCATCGCCCAGGGCCCGGAAGAAGCGCAGGACCTGCGGTGGGGGGGCCAGCGGATCGTCCGCCGGCAGGGCTTCGTCGGCCACGGGGTAGCAGAAGAGCCGCCAGCCCGGACCGCTCAACAGCTCGTTGAAGGGCCGGCCGAAATAGGTGGGCGCCAGGACGACCCGGCTGACCCGGGGATCGGGCACGAACCGCAGGCCGCCGGTGACCCGTTCGATGAGCTCGACCGGCGGCAGGCTGGCTCGCTCGCCCGCGCGGAGGGCGAGGTCACGATCGAGGATGCCGCCCACCCGCGCCTCGATCGCCTGGAAGTGCGGCAACCAGGCGGCCAGACCGCGCCGCAGGCGGGTCATGGCCTCGTCCGGGTGCCGGAGCAGGGCCATCGTGGGCAGGGCCATATAGTCGGGCAGGCGGCGTGGCAGCTGGCGCAGGGCGGCCCGGTCCCCGTCCAGGGCCCGCAAGGCGAGGGCCGCTGCCTCGGGCTCGAGGAGCTGGTCTTCGAGGACGCTGTGGGCGTAGTCACGGGCGCTCAGGCCGGCCACGACGGCGGCGAGGTCGCTCGCCGTCCGGATCTCGGGCCGGAGCATGACCAGGCCCAGGAGGGCGTAGCCGGCACCACGGTCTCCGAAGCTGGCCTCGATGTCGGCTCGCTGGTCGTCGGTCAGGGCGGCCCGGGCCTCGGCCTGCCAGCGCTCGTCCTCCGGCAGGCGGTCGTACTCGGCCGAGTGCCAGAAGAGGCTGATGACGAAGTCGTAGGCCGTGCGCAGGTCGAACTCGACCTGGAAGGAGGCCCGGGCGCCCCGATCGCGGACGAGGCCGCGCCGGACGCGGGGCTCCGGCTCGGCGCCTCGGGTCCGGCCGGTGGCGGGGCTCATCGTTCGCTCTCTGACTTCATCATGTTAGATGGCAATCTAACACGGTCATCAGGACTCGTCAAGGGCTGCGACGTCTATCTCCGCCCATCAGGGCGTGGGCCGAAGAGACGCTCGTGGGTCGTGACCGCGAAGCGGTCGGTCATCCCGGCCACGTAGTCGACGACCTGGACGACGAGGGCCGCCTCGTCCTCTCGATAGGAGGCCGGCAGCTCAGCGGGGTGGTCGAGGTGCCAGTCGACGAGATCGCGGATGAGGCCGATGGCCTCGCGCCGCTGCTCGGCCGTGGCCTCGTCGAGATAGACCCGCTGGAACATGAACTCGCGTAGGCCGTGCATCGTCTCGAGGGCGGCCGGGTCCATGGTCACCGTGCCCTGGCGCAGGCTCTCTTCGATGACCCCGCTGATCATCTCGTCGATCCAGGCCCGGCCCGGCTCGCCGAAGCGGGCCCGCACGGGCACCGGGAAGTCCGCCGGGCGCAGGGCGCCAGCCCGCAGGGCATCGAGCGCATCGTGGGTCAGGTAGGCGATGCGGTCGGCGAAGCGGACGCAGAGGGCCTCCTCCGTGGCCGGCGGCGGCTCGATGGCCCAGGAGTGGGCCCGGATGCCGTCGCGCACCTCCCAGGTCAGGTTCAGCGCCTCGAGCGTCTCGAAGATGCGGACGCTCTGGGCGGCGTGATGCCAGCCCTCCTCGAAATACGGCGAGAGCGCCTCCTCGCCGGTGTGGCCGAAGGGCGAATGGCCGACGTCGTGGCCCAGGGCGATGGCCTCGGCCAGCGGCTCGTTGAGGCTCAGCGCTGCGGCCAAGGCGCGGGCGATCTGCATGACCTGGAGGGTGTGGGTCAGTCGGGTCACGAAATGATCGCCTTCCGGGTCGAGGAAGACCTGGGTCTTGTGCTTCAGGCGCCGGAAGGCCTTGCTGTGGAGGATGCGGTCGCGGTCCCGCTCGAAGGCGGTGCGGAAGGCGTCCGGCGCCTCGGGCCGGGCGCGGCCCCGGCTGGCAGCGGAGTGCATGGCCGCCGGAGCCAGGTGGGCCTCCTCGGCCTCGCGGACCAGGCGATCGCGGCGGACCAGCTCGCTCACGCAGGGCATGATGCCCCAGCCGCGGTGGGGATGGCACAATCGGATGCCCGGCCCGCGGCCGGTCCAGGCCCATCCACCCCAGCGGAGGCAGCATGACCGGCGGCGATCCCGACCGTGCCCGCATCGACTTCACGCTCCGTCGCCTGAGCAACGGCCTGCGCGTCATCGTGGCCCCCGACCACCTCGTGCCCGTGGTCGCCGTGAACCTCTGGTACACCGTGGGCAGCCGTGACGAGCGGCCCGGCAAGACCGGCTTCGCCCATCTGTTCGAGCACTTCATGTTCCAGGGCTCACGCCACGTGGCCAAGGCCGAGCACGTCAGCATCGTCCAGGGCGCGGGTGGGGTGAGCAACGCCACCACCTGGTTCGATCGGACCAACTACTTCGAGACGCTGCCCTCGAACCAGCTCGAGCTGGGCCTCTGGCTGGAGGCCGACCGGATGGCCACCCTGCTCGACGCGCTCGACCAGGTCAACCTCGACAACCAGCGCGAAGTGGTCAAGAACGAGAAGCGCCAGAGCTACGACAACCGGCCCTACGGCACCTTCTACGAGCGGCTCATGGCGGCTGTCTTCCCCGAGGAGCATCCCTACCACCACACACCCATCGGCTCGGAGGCCGACCTCGACGCGGCCGACCTCGACGACGTGCGGGCCTTCTTCGCCACCTGGTACGTGCCGGAACGGGCCGTCCTCTCCATCGTCGGGGACGTGGAGCCCGAGGAGGCGTTCGCCGCGGCCGAGCGCTACTTCGGGCCCCTCCCCGCCGGCCAGCCGCGACCGGCACCGAGCTGGCCGGAGCTGACCCCGATCATGGGCACCGAGGTGCGCGAGACCGTCCCCGACGCCGTGCCCCTGGTGCGTATCCACTGGGGCCTGCGCATCCCGCCCTTCGGCTCGCCCGAGTTCGACGCCCTCGAGGTCGCGGTGCAGATCATCGCCGGCGGCCGCGGCAGCCGGCTGTACCGGAGCCTCGTCCGCGAGCGACGGCTGGCCCAGGACGTGACCCTCTTCACCTTGCCCCTGGTGGTCGGTGGCTCGATCATGGCCGGCTGGGCTACGGTCCGGCCGGAGGCCGACCCCCAGGAGGTGGAGCGCCTCTACTGGGCCGAGCTGGAGCGGATGGGCCGCGAGCCGGTCAGCGCCGACGAGCTGGAACGAGCCCGGGCCCTCATCGAGACCCAGGAGCTGGCGGCCCGGGGCAGCGTGGCCGAGGCGGCCGACCGCCTCGGCATGTACGCCTCCCTGTTCGACGATCCGGACCTCATCAATACGGCCCTCGAACGCTACCTGGCCGTCGACGCGGCGCGCATCCAGGCGGCCTGCGCACGGATCTTCCGACCCGACAATCGGGCCGTGCTGACCTACGTGCCCCAACCTGAGCCGGCCCCCCTCGATGGGCCGCCCAGCCCCGAGGATGCCCTGGAGGGCGCAGCGTGAGCGACCTGACGATCCTGGATCGACGCCCCACGCCGGGGACACTGCGCCCGTACCACTTCCCGGCCTTCAGCCGGACCCGCCTCGACAACGGCCTGACGGTCATCGTCGTGCCGGTGCCGGGGCGGCCTCTGCTGGCGGCCGAGCTGGTGCTGCCCGGCGGGGGGACCAGCGAGCCCGCGGCCCTGGCCGGCGTGGGCGCCCTGGCCGCGCGGGCCCTCTCGGAGGGCACCGAGGTCCGGGACGCGAACGCCTTCGTGGAGGCCACCGAGCGCCTCGGCGCGGCCATCTCCGCGGGCATCTCCTGGGAGGTCTTGAACTGCTCCCTGGCCGTCCCTCGGCGGCACCTCGATCCGGCCCTTGGCCTGCTGGCCGAGATGCTCCTCCGGCCCGTCTTCCCCGAGGCTGAGGTGGAGCGCCTGCGGGCCCAGCGGCTCAACGACCTGCTCCAAGCCAAGGCCGATCCGGGCCGCCGGGTCGAGCGGGCCTTCGTGCGGACGCTCTACGCTGCTGATGCGGCCTACGGCCGGCCGCTGGGCGGTGACGAGGCCACGGTCGAGGGCCTGGACCGGACCGCGCTCGTGGCCCGCCACGCCGCGCTGCTGCGGCCGGCCGAGGCGACCCTCATCGTGGCTGGTGACCTCGAGGGCATCGACGTCCTGGCCCTGGCCGAACGGCACCTGGGGGGCTGGTCGGACGAGGGCGGGGCGTCGGCGTCGGGCCTGGCGTCGGGCTCGGGCTCGACCGGGGCGGCCGATGCGCCGGCGCCCGGAGGTCGGCGGATGGTGCTCGTCGACCGGCCCGGCTCGGCCCAGTCGGAGATCCGCGTCGGCCATGTGGGCCTGCCGCGGGCCATCCCTGATTTCCACGCCGTGGTCGTCCTCCAGACGGTCCTCGGCGGCCTGTTCGACTCGCGCCTCCAGCGGCTCCTGCGCGAGGAGCGCGGCTACACCTACGGCATCGGGGCCGGCTTCGCCTTCCGCAAGGGGGCCGGCCCGTTCTCGGTCCGGACCGCCGTCCAGACCGAGGTCACGGGGCCCGCCTTGCGCGACATCCTGAGCGTGCTCGACGGCCTCACGACCTCCCCGCCGACGGAGGAAGAGGTACGGCTGGCCCGCGAGTACCTCGTGGGCGTCTTCCCCCTCCGGTTCGAGGAGGCCGACCGCGTCGCCGGCGCGGTGGCTGAGCTGGTAGCCCTGGATCTGCCCGACGACGAACTCGACCAGTATCGCCCGAGCGTCGCGGCTGTGCGCGTGGAGGACGTGGCCCGGGCCACGCGCCACGTCAGGCCGCAAGAGGCGGCCATCGTCGTGGTCGGCGACGCGGAACGCATCCGGAGCGACCTCGAGGCCGCCGAGGTGGGGCCCCTCGAGGTGCTCACCGAGACCGCGTGACCCGTCGGGACGAGCAGCCGCTGGTCGTCTTCGGGCCACGCTCGCTCGACTACGACTTCGGGCCGCTCCATCCGCTGACCCCGCGCCGCTTCGGGCCGGGCATCGAGCTGCTCCGGGCCCTGGGCGCGAAGCGCTTCCTGGCCCCCGAGCCGGCGACCGATGCTGAGCTCCTGCGGCTCCACGATCCGGCCTACCTGGAGGCCGTCCAGCGCCACGGCCTGTGGCCCGAGGAGCTGCCGCCCTCGCATGGCATCGGGCCGGGCGACGACCCTGCCTTCGCCGGGATGCACGAGGCCGGGGCCACGGTGGCCGGCGGCTCGCTGGCGGCCATGCGGGCCATCCTCGACGGTACGGTCGAGCACGCCTTCCACCCCGGCGGTGGGCTGCACCACGCCCTGCGCGATCGGGCCTCCGGGTTCTGCATCTACAACGACGTGGCCCTGGCCGTGGCCCTGGCCCGGGATGCCGGCGAGCGGGTGCTCTACGTCGACCTCGACGTCCACCATGGCGACGGCGTGCAGGCCCTCTTCTGGGACGATCCGGCCGTGCTGACGGTGTCGATCCACGAGAGCGGCCGCTTCCTGTTCCCGGGCGGCGGCGCGGCCGACGAGCGAGGCGGGCCGGCCGCTCGGGGCCGGGCCGTCAACCTGCCGCTAGCTCCGGGCACGGGCGACGCGACGTGGTGGGCCGCGGTGGAACGGGTCGTGCCGGCCCTGGCCGAGGCGTTCCGGCCCACGATCCTGGTCAGCCAGCACGGCGCCGACTCGCACCTCTACGACCCGCTGGCCCATCTCGCACTCACGACGCGGTCCTACGCCCGAGCCACACGCCTCCTCGACGAATTGGCCCATCGCCGGGCGGGCGGCCGCTGGCTGGCCACCGGCGGCGGCGGCTACGACGCCTATCGGGTCGTGCCCCGCTCGTGGGGCCTGGTCTGGCTGGCCCAGGCCCACCGCGAGGGCCCGGTGCAGACGCCGGCAGCGTGGCGGGAGCGCTGGGCCGAGGATGCCGCCCGCCACCATCAGGGCCCGCCGCCAGAGACGTGGCTCGACCCGGAGGATCTGGCCGGCCCGGAGCCGCCCGACGCGGCGGCCGAGGCCGAGCCGGCCGTGGCCCAGGGCCTGGCCGGCCTGGACGAGCTCCGCTCGGGGACGTAGGGCCGCCGGTCCGGGGACGCAGGGACCCACCGCTCGGGGGCCGCTGGTACAGTGACCGACATGTCCGCCGCGGAGGGGACCATCGTCATCGAGCCGGCCGCGCCGGAGCGCTGGCCGGACGTGCGCGCCGTGCTCGACGGCGACGCCGAGAAGGGCTGCTGGTGCCAGGCCTGGCGGGGGCTTGACGCGAAGGCCTACTCCGGTGGCCGGACCCGGCCCGAGCTCCTGCGCGACCAGTTGGCCGGCGGCTCGCCGCCTCCGGGGTACATGGCCTACCTCGACGGCGAGCCGATCGGCTGGGTGGGGATCGGCATCCGGACGGAGCTGCCGCGCCTGGCGAACTCGCGGACGATCCCGGCCATCGATGACCGGCCGGTGTGGGTCATCGGCTGCTTCCGCATCCGACCGGGCTTCCGGCGCCGAGGAGTGGCACGCGCGCTGCTCGATGGCGTGATCGCGGCGGCTCGGGCGGCGGGTGCCCCGGGGGTCGAGGCCTACCCGATCGATCCGCAGGGCGCCCGGGTCGATGTCGGCGCCGGCTTCGTGGGCATCGCCTCGATGTTCGACGCCGCGGGCCTCCGTCGCGTGCTCATCACCGACGGCCACAGCGGCCACTTCGCCCGCCACCTCGTACGGTTGGACCTGTGACCGACCTGCGCGTCGGCTCGATCGTGATCCGGGTGGACGACCTGGAGCGGCAGGTGGCCTTCTGGTCGGCGGCCCTGGGCTACGTCCGGCGGCCGAGCGATGCGGATGACTTCGCCCTCCTTCGCCCACGGGACGGCCAGGGGCCGAACGTCTCGCTCGACCGGGTCCGCTCGCAGGTCCAGGTGCCGCCGCGGATCCACCTCGACCTCTATGCCCAGGACCAGGCCGCCGAGGTGGCCCGCCTGAAGGCCCTGGGCGCGACCGAGGTCCACTGGGACAAGGGCCCGGCGGACGCCGACTACATCATCCTGGCCGACCCCGAAGGCAATCGCTTCTGCGTCATCGATGCCGGCTGACCCGCTCGGCGACTTCGGCCCGCCGACGGCCGAGTGGTTCCGATCCGCCTTCGGCCAGCCGACGGCCGTCCAGGCCCAGGGCTGGCCGGTCATCGGCCGCGGCGAGCACGTCCTCCTCACGGCCCCGACCGGCAGCGGCAAGACCCTGGCCGCGTTCCTATGGTGCCTCGACCGGCTCATGGCCCGGCCGGCGCCGGCCCGAGACCGGGCCCTGCGGGTGCTGTACGTCTCGCCCCTCAAGGCCCTCGTCCACGACGTCGAGAAGAACCTCCGGGTCCCGCTGACCGGCATCGCCCTGGCCGCCGAGCGGCTGGGCCCGCCGATCACCCCGGTCCGGGTCGCGATGCGCACCGGCGACACGCCGGCCGCGGAGCGGCGGTCGTTCGGCCGGCAGCCGCCGGACATCCTCGTCACGACCCCCGAATCGCTCTACCTGCTCCTGACCTCGCAGGCCCGCGAGGCGCTGCGCAGCGTGGAGTGGCTCATCGTCGACGAGATCCACGCCCTGGCCGGCACGAAACGCGGCGCCCACCTGGCCCTCTCCCTGGAACGGCTGGAGGCGCTGACCGCCCAGCCCCCGCAGCGGATCGGGCTCTCGGCCACGGCCCGGCCCCTGGACCGCGTGGCGGCCTTCCTGGGCGGCCGGGGGGACGGCGGGCCGGCGGACGGCTCACGGCCGGGCCCGCCGCGGCCCGTGACGATCGTCGACGCGGGGCTGCGCAAGCCGCTCGAGCTGCAGGTCGTGGTGCCGGTCGAGGACATGACCCAGCCGGCCGAGGCGGCCCTGGCCCGGATCGGTCCGGCTCCGGGCCGAGCCCTGGAGCCCGAGGAACGATCGAGCATCTGGCCGGCCGTCCAGCCGCGCATCCTGGAGCTGATCCGGGCCCATCGCAGCACGATCGTCTTCGTCAACAGCCGCCGCCTGGCCGAGCGCCTGGCCCAGCGGCTCAACGAGCTGGCCGGCGAGCAACTCGTGCGGGCCCACCACGGCTCGATCGCTCGCGAGGAGCGGCTGGCGATCGAGGACGCCCTCAAGTCGGGTCGCCTGCCGGCCCTCGTGGCCACCAGCTCTCTCGAGCTGGGCATCGACATGGGCGCCGTGGACCTCGTCATCCAGGTCGAGAGCCCGGGCTCCGTGGCCCACGGGCTGCAGCGCATCGGGCGGGCCGGACATCAGGTGGGTGAGCCCTCGCGGGGCGTCCTCTTCCCCAAGTACCGCGGCGACCTGCTGGAGGCCGCAGTCGTCGTGCAGCGCATGCATGCCGGGCAGATCGAGGCCCTCGACCTGCCCCGCAACCCGCTCGACGTCCTGGCCCAGCAACTCGTGGCCATGGGCACCGAGCGAGCCTGGCCGGTCGAGGAGCTCTACGCCCTGGTCCGCCGGGCCGAGGACTACGCCGAGCTGGGCCGGGACGTCTTCGAAGCCACCCTCGACATGCTGGCGGGGGCCTATCCGTCGGACGAATTCGCCGAGCTGCGCCCGCGGCTCGTCCGGGATCGGGCCGCAGGCACCGTGCGCAGCCGTCGCGACGCCACCACCGTGGCCCTCACCAGCGGCGGCACGATCCCCGACCGGGGCCTCTTCGGCGTCTACCTCGCTGCGGAGGGTCCCGAAGTCCAGCTCGGGGGCGGAGGTGGGGCGCGCGCTGCCGCGGCGCGCGGTGGCGGACGGCGGGTCGGCGAGCTGGACGAGGAGATGGTCTACGAGGCCCGGGCGGGGGAGGTCATCCTCCTCGGCGCCAGCGCTTGGCGGATCGAGGAGATCGGCCACGATCGGGTCCTCGTCAGCCCGGCCCCCGGGCAACCGGGACGGGTACCGTTCTGGAAGGGCGACCGACCGGGCCGACCGCTGGAGCTGGGGCGGGCCGTGGGGGCCTTCGGTCGGGACTACGCTGACGCGGCCCGGAGCGATGGTCCAGCCCGCCAGCGGGCCCTGGCCCGACTGGCCGCCGAGAACGACCTCGACGAACTGGCGGGCGGCAACCTACTCGACTACCTGGCCCAGGAGCAGCAGGCGACCGGGGCCTTGCCGACCGATCGCACGATCGTCCTGGAGCGCTTCCGCGACGAACTGGGGGACTGGCGCATCTGCCTCCTCAGCCCCTTCGGGGCTCGCGTCCACGCGCCCTGGGCCCTGGCCATCGAGGCTCGCCTGCGCGAACGCCTGGGCCTGGAGGTCCAGCCGATGTGGTCCGATGACGGGATCGTCGTCCGCCTGCCGGCGACCGACGGACCGACCCTGGGCGACACGTCCGAGGTGGGCGACGGGGCCACCGATGCCTCTCTGCCCCTGGAGTTCGGGGGTCCGGGCGGGGCGGACCTGGCGGCGGAGGCCGTCCGCATCGGGGCCGATGAGGTCGAGGAGCTGGTGGTCGGGGCCCTGGGCGGCTCGGCGCTCTTCGCCAGCCGCTTCCGGGAGAATGCGGCCCGGGCCCTCCTCCTGCCCCGCTCTCGGGCCGGCCGGCGGCGGCCGCTGTGGCAGATGCGCCAGCGCTCGGCCCAGCTGCTGGCCGTGGCCAGCCGCTACGGCAGCTTCCCGATCATCCTCGAGACCTATCGCGAGTGCCTCCAGGACGTCTTCGACCTCGATGGCCTGCGGGAGGTCCTGGGCGGCCTGGAGCGGGGCGACATCCGGCTCCACAGCGTCGACCTGGTGCGGGCCAGCCCCTTCGCCAGCTCGCTGCTCTTCGACTACATCGCGACCTATATGTACGAGGGCGACGCGCCCCTGGCCGACCGCCGAGCCCAGGCCCTGGCCCTCGATCGGGACCTGCTGCGCGAGCTGCTGGGGGCCGACGAGCTACGCGAGCTGCTCGATGCCGACGCCCTGGCCGAGCTGGAGCTCGACCTCCAGGCTCTCACCGAGGGGCAGGCAGCCCGTTCGGCCGATGCCGTCCACGACCTCCTCCGTCGCCTGGGCGACCTCACCACGGCCGAGGTAGCGGCCCGGGTGCGCGGTCCCGACGCCGCCAGCCGGGCCCGGGCGGCCGGGGAGTGGCTGGAGGCACTGGCCGCCGATGGCCGAGCCCTCGAGATGCGGATCGGCGGCCAGGCGCGCTGGATCGCGGCCGAGGACGCGGGTCGCTTCCGCGATGCGCTGGGGGTGACCCTGCCGCTGGGCCTGCCGGCGGCGAACCTGGTGGCCGGCGAGGACCCGCTGGATGCGCTGCTGGCTCGCTATGCCCGCCGGCACGGGCCGTTCCTGACGGCCGAACCGGCCCGTCGCTGGACCCTGCCGATCAGGGTCGTGGAGGTGGCCCTGGAGCGGGCGCAGGCCGGAGGGCGGCTGGTGCGAGGTGAGTTCCGGCCAGGCGGCAGCGAGCGGGAGTGGTGTGATCCAGAGGTCCTCCGCTCCCTCCGGCGCCGCTCCCTGGCCCGGCTGCGCCACGAGGTGGAGCCGGTCCCTGCGGCCGCCCTGGCTCGCTTCCTGCCGGCCTGGCAGGGGATCGTGGCAGGACGTTCGGCCCGCGGCGGGGCGGCTGGCACGGGCACCCGCGACGCCGAGCGGCTGGCGGAGGTCGTGGCCCAGCTGGAGGGCCTGGCGCTCCCGGCCTCGGTCCTCGAGCGCGACATCCTTCCTGCCCGCGTCCCGGGTTACACGCCACGGCTGCTCGACGAGCTGGGCGCGGCAGGCGAAGTGTGCTGGCTGGGCCAGGGGAGCCTGGGCCGCGACGATGGGCGGATCTGCCTCTGGCGTCCCGATCGGCTGGCCCTGGCCTTGACCAGCTCGGGCGCTGTGGGCTCCGACCCTGTGGCCCCAGGTTCGGGCTCGGGCTCCAGTGGCTCGGGCTCCGGTGGCTCGGGCTCCGGTGGCTCGGGGTCGCGGACCGTCGGGTCCGTCGACGTCGGCCTCGACCTCGGCTGGTTGGCTGAGGCGCTGGTGGCGCACCTGACCGCGCGCGGGGCGTCGTTCTATCGCGACCTGCTGGCCGCGGGGATGGCTGCGGCTCGAGGCGCGGGGCAGGCGCAGCCCGGCCAGCGCGAGCTCCTCGACGCGCTCTGGTCGCTCGTCTGGGCAGGCCTGGTCACGAACGACACGTTCGCCCCCCTGCGTGCCCTGCGCTGGAAGCGGTCGGGCCGCGAGCCAGCTCGACCCAGACTGGCGGGCCTGAACCGGATGGGGCCGCCCGAGGCCGCGGGGCGCTGGTCGCTGGTGTCGGAGGCGGTGGCCACGGCCGTGGCTCTCGCCGGGGGCCGCGTTCCCAGCGACACCCAGCGCCGGCATGCCCTTGCCCTCAGGCTCCTGGAACGGCAGGGGGTGGTGACCCGCGAGAGCGTCGTGGCCGAGGACGTGCCGGGCGGCTTCGGCGCCGTCTATCCCGTTCTGCGCGAGATGGAGGAGCGCGGCCGGGTGCGACGGGGCTACTTCGTCGAGGGCCTCGGGGGGGCCCAGTTCGCCCTTCCCGGGGCCATCGATCGGCTGCGGGCGGGGCGTGCCGAAGCGGACGTCGAGGCGGGGCCTGACTTCGATGGCGGGCGCGGCGCGACGACCCTGCTCCTGGCGGCGACGGATCCGGCCAACCCCTACGGCGCCGCGCTGGCCTGGCCGCGCTACGACGATGCCGATCGGCGGCCGCTGCCGCGGGCGGCCGGCGCCTACGTCGCGATCGTGGGCGGCGAGCCGGTGCTCTACCTCGAGCGTGGCGGGCGCTCGATCCAGATGCTCCCTGCGTCCGTCGCCCCGGCCGCGGCTTCGGCTGCCCTGGCGGCGCTGAGCGGGCTCGTCGCCGATGGCCGGCTGCGGACGCTGGAGATCGCCCGGGTGGACGGCCAGCCCGTGGCCGACTCGCCCTGGCGGGAGCGCCTCGAGGCGGCCGGCTTCCGGCCTGGGTATCGGGGCCTGGTCCTCCGTCGCGTGGGATGAGCGCCGCCGTGGCGACCGATCCGTTCGTGCTGTCGGAGGTTCCCTTTTCGGCCAGCCCCTGATCCGGTGGTCCCTGCATGCACCCGGCGCCTGCCCGGGAGGGACGGATCCCACAAGCAGTGGCCGCCGGACTCGCCGTCGGCGCCTGGAGCCCGCCCTTCGCCTGGAGGCAGTCATGAGGCGACTAGAGGTCAGGGCAAGGTGGGCGGCGAGGCGGACGCCGGACCCCGGGCCCGCGGACGCAGGCGGCGAGGCGGACGCCGGACCCCGGGCCGCGGGACGCGGGACGCGGGAGCGGACGGCACGATGCAGCCAAGCCCGACGATGCAGCCAAGCCCGACGATGGCGCCTGAGCTCTACTGGCCGAGGCCGAACCAGGACAGGACCCGCTGGCGTGCCCCACGCCGAGCTGCGGCTGCGGTCGACTCGGGATCGGCCTGCCAGCGGCGCCACCAGGCGCTGACGCGACCGCGGAAGCGGTCCCAGGCCCCGGGCAGCTCGTCGCGGTTGGCCCACCACAGCGGATGGGGGTGGCGCCACAGCCAGGGGACCGCGGCCCAGGCCAGGAGGAGGTAGTCGATCCGTAGCGGACGGGGGTAGTTCAGCGCAGTCTCGATCTGGACCAGCGTCTGGGGCCAAGTGGCCAGGGCCAGGATGGCCGCTACGATGATGCCCACGATGCCCCACAGCCTGGCCCGGGGCGGCAGGAACAAGATCAGTAACGCGGGGAACCACTTCATGCTCGCGGCCAGGGCCCACAACGCCCCGCCCAGGCGCGGCCCCACGAACTGGGCGCCCCAGATGGCGAGCGTCAGGAGGAGAGTCACGTTGCCCGTGTCGAGGGTGGCCGTGAGGGGCAGCAGGAGCAGCGCCACGGCCACGGCCGTGGCCAGAGGGTGGCGGCGGTAGGCCCACTCGGCGGACCACAGGAAGAGGAGGACGTTGAGCCCCTCCCAAGCGAACCAGGCCACGTTCCAAGGGAGCACAGCCCAGGGCAGGAACAGCGGCAGGAGCCAGGGCGCGTACACGTAGGGCAGGAACGGCCCCGTGGGGTGATACGGGTCGCCGCCGGCCAGCCAGACCCGGACGCCGGCCCAGTAGGCTCGAGCGTCCACGCCGACCTGGTCGCCACGCCCGATGAGCCAGGCCACGGCCAGGCCCCCGGCCACGGCCAGGATGAGGATGGCGGCGATGCGACGCGGCTCGCGGAGGCGCGACACCTCGCGCCGGAAGGCGCGGCGGAAGACCCCCAGCCGCCGCCTGGTGGGCCGGTCGAGGTGGTCGCTCAAGGTGTGATCGGCGAACATCGGAGGCCGGCGCATCGTACAGCACGCCTCGCCGCGGCCAGCCACGGATCGAGGCGACGATCAGCCTCCACCGCCGACCGATACGCCCCGGTACCGCCCGAGGGCCCCCTATACTCGGCCGATGGTCCAGGGGCACGTCCTGCTCATCGGCGGCGCCGAGGACAAGATCCGGGAGCGCATCATCCTGGCCCGCTTCGTGCGGCTGGCCGGGGGCCCCGGCGCGCGCATCGCGGTCATCAGCACGGCCTCCTCATTGGGTGCCGCCGCCGGCCAGCTCTACCAGCGTGTGTTCGGCGAGCTTGGAGCGGAGCAGGTGACCGCCATCCATGCCCAGTCACGGGCCGAGGCCAACGACGATGGCCCGGCCGGCCAGCTGTCCGTTGTGGCCACGGCCAGCGGCATCTTCCTCACCGGCGGCAACCAGCTCCGCCTGGCGGCCACGATCGGCGGGACGCGCCTGGCCCAGGCCGTCCTGGAGGCCCATGCCGGGGGCGCCACCGTGGCCGGAACGAGCGCCGGCGCGAGCGCCATGAGCAGCCACATGGTGGCCTTCGGGGCCAGCGGGGCCTCGCCGCGACAGCGGATGGCCCAGGTCGCGGCCGGTCTCGGCGTGCTGCCCGGGGTGATCGTCGATCAGCACTTCCAGCAGCGTAACCGCCTCGGGCGGCTGCTCAGCATCATCGCCCAGAACCCCAGCCTACTGGGCATCGGCATCGACGAGGACACGGCCGGCGACGTCGGCCCCGACGGCGTCCTCGAGGTCGTCGGCCGGCGGAGCGTGACGATCGTCGACGGGGCCGATTCCGAGACCGACGCCTGGGAGGTGGCGGCCCATCGGCCGATCATGATCAGTGACGTCCGCCTCCACTCCCTGCCTGCCGGCTACCGCTTCGACCTCTATCGCCGCGTCCGCATGCCGGGCCCGATCCTGCGCGCCGTCGAGGACCTGGGAGTCCAGGCGGGCTCCGAGCGCCCCGGCTCGGCCGCCTCCGGCTGAGCCGACCGGTGACCGCCGCCCGGCCCGCCCGACCCGGCACGGCCCGGCCTAGTACGGCCCGGCCCCCAACGCCCCGTCCCGAGCCCAGCCTGCGCATCGTCGAGCAGCGCGTCCTGCGGGGCCCGAACTACTGGGCCCGCGAGCCGGTCATCCGCATGGTCGTCGACCTCGGTGGCCTGGAGGAGTGGCCCAGCGACAAGGTCCCCGGCTTCGTCGACCGCCTCCTGGGCCTCATCCCCAGCCTCGAGGAGCACGCCTGCTCGCTGGGCCGCCGTGGCGGCTTCGTCACGCGCCTCCGCGAGGGCACCTGGATGGGCCACATCGCTGAGCACGTGGCCCTCGAGCTGCAAAGCCTGGCCGGCACGGAGGCCCGCCACGGCAAGACCCGTTCCACGGGCAAGCACGGCCAGTACAACGTCATCTACGAGTACGGCGAGGAACGGGTCGGGCTGGAGGCCGGCAAGCTGGCCGTGGCCATCGTCAACGACCGCGTGGCGCCCGACGACCCGGCCGTGGCGCTCGACTTCGAGGCCGAGCTCGAGCGCCTCATCAGGCTGGCCGAACGGCAGGCCTTCGGGCCCTCCACGCAGGCCCTCCTCGACGAGGCCGTCAGCCGCGACATCCCCTGGATCCGCCTCGACCGTTACAGCCTCATCCAGCTGGGCCAGGGCGTCCATCAGCAGCGCATCCGGGCCACGATGACCTCGCGCACCTCGGCCATCGCCGTGGACATCGCCTCGGACAAGAGCCTCACCAACCAGCTCCTCAGCGCGGCCGGGCTGCCCGTGCCCCGCTCGGTCGTGGTCGAGACCGAGGACGAGGCCGTGGCCGCGGCCCGGAGCATCGGCTTTCCCTGCGTCGTCAAGCCCCTCGACGGCAACCACGGCCGGGGCGTCAACCTGGACCTCAGCGACGACGCAGCGGTCCGGCGCGCCTACCCTCTCGCGCGAGCCCAGTCCCGGGGCGGTGACGTCGTGGTCGAGAGCTACGTGCACGGCAACGACTACCGCTGCCTCGTCGTGGGCGGCCGCATCGCGGCCATCGCCGAGCGCGTCCCGGCCGGCGTCACGGGCGACGGGGAGCACAGCGTCCGGCAGCTGGTGGAGCGCGAGAACGCCGACCCCCGGCGGGGCATCGGCCACGAGAAGGTCCTGACCCGCATCCGCCTCGAGGCTGCGGCGGAGGAGCTGTTGCAGGCCCAGGGCTACGGTCCGGACGACGTCCCGCCCGACGGCGCCTGGGTCAAGCTGGCCCTGACGGGCAACATGTCCACCGGCGGGACGGCCATCGACCGGACCTTCGAGGCCCACCCCGACAACGTCGAGATCGCCGAGACGGCGGCCCAGGTCGTGGGCCTCGACATCGCCGGCATCGACTTCATCGTCCCCGACATCGCCGTCCCGGTCCGGGAGCAGGGTGGGGCCATCGTCGAGGTCAACGCCGCGCCCGGGTTCCGGATGCACACCCATCCCACCGAGGGCGAGCCGCAGTACGTGGCCCGGCCCGTCCTCGACCTCCTCTTCCCGCCCGGCAGCCCCTCGCGCATCCCGATCGTGGCCGTGACCGGCACGAACGGCAAGACGACGACGGTCCGGATGATCGCCCACGTCATGAAGCTCAAGGGTCGGCGGGTGGGGATGACCTCCACCGACGGCATCGTCATCGACGGCCGGCTCATCAAGCGGGGCGACATGTCAGGCCCAAAGTCGGCGCAGATGGTCCTCCAGAACCCCTCCGTGGAGATGGCCGTCTTCGAGGTCGCCCGGGGCGGGATCCTCCGCGAGGGGCTGGGCTACGACCGCAACGACGTGGCCGTCGTGACCAACGTGACCGAGGATCACCTGGGCCTCGCCGGCATCACCAGCCTCCGCCAGCTCGCGGCGGTCAAGCAGGTCGTGGTCGAGGCCGTGCCCCGCTCCGGGACCGCCGTCCTCAACGCTGACGACCCGCTCGTGGCCCGCATGGCCGCTGCCTCTCGCGGCCAGATCGTCTACTTCTCGATGGACCAGGACCCCGAGTCGGACAGCGCCCGTCGGGTCGACGCGCACTGCGGCCGCGGCGGGGCGGCCATGGTCCTCCAGGCCTCCGCCGACGGCGAGCTGCTGGTCCTCCGCCAGGGCCGCCGGACGATGCCGCTCCTCTACGCCCACCTCATCCCGGCCACGTTCGGCGGGCGGGCCCGGATGAACGTCGCCAACGCCCTTGCGGCGGCCGCCGCCGCCTGGGCCGCGGGGGCCCACCTGCACGACATCCGGCAGGGCCTGCGGACCTTCTCCAGCTCCTATTTCCAGGCCCCGGGGCGGCTGAACCTCGTCGAGGTGGGCGGGGCCAAGGTCATCATCGACTACTGCCACAACGTCGACGGCATGCGCCGGCTAGCCGAATTCGTGCGCCTGACGATGGCCGACGACGAAGCCCGAGTCGGCAGCCGAGCCCTCACGGGCCGCGGTGCGGGCGCCCGAGCCCCGAGCCCTCGCGCCGGCCGGGGTGCGAGCTCCAACGGCACCTCGGCCACGGCCTTCGGGGTCATCGGCATCCCCGGCGACCGCCGCGACACGGACCAGCGGGCCTACGGCCAGCTGGCGGCCGGGGCCTTCGACGTCATCTACGTCCGCGAGGATCGCAACCTCCGCGGCCGCCCGGCCGGCGAGTCGGCGGCCCACGTCCTGGAAGGCGTCGCGGCCGCCCAGCGGGAGGGCGGCGGCCGGGTCCGTTCTGCCGAGCCGGTCCTCGACGAGCTCGAGGCGGCCCGCCGCGCGATGAGCGAGGCCCGTCCGGGCGATCTGGTCGTCATCTGCGCCGACGATGCGGCCGCGGTCTACGCTGCGGCCATGGCCCTCGACCGGGGGGCCCGGGCCACTGCCGCCGCGACGGCCATCAGCGACCCCGGGGAGCTCGACGTCCCGGAGGGCTGACCGCACGCCTCGTCGCGGGTGCAGCTCCAGGCCGTTCGAGCTGCCGCGTTTGGGGATCGGAGCACGAAGGCGATCGATACCGGACGCAACAGTCACCCCGCGGGGCCCGACCGAAGGGAGGGTGCGATGTACCCCCGCGCTCGGGGTCCTCCGTCCGCTGGCACTGGCGGTGGGCCTGTGTGTCCTCCTGTCCGGGGTCGTCGACGCCAGGGCCCAGGTCAAGCCGGTGGTGCCTTCGTTTGGGTCAAGCGCCAATCCAGCCTCATCTCTCGAACCGCGGCTTCCGGTCCTGACTGAAGCAGCAACTGCAGATCCCTAGACACCGTGCTGCTTCGGAACGCCTATGGCCCGATGATTACACCGATCCAGACCACCCTTGCACGATTCTCCACGTGCACATCACGGACGAAATCGTGCACCTCCCGACGAAGGTGGGCCTGGCAC
>DASUKL010000046.1:0-28835 GCA_036278755.1 Candidatus Limnocylindrales bacterium
CTTGGGCATGAAGACCTCGCCGCGGACCTCCAGGTCGGCCGGCTCGGACAGTCGGCGGGGGATGGCCTCGATCGTCCGGACGTTGGCCGTGACGTCCTCCCCGAGCGTGCCGTCACCCCGGGTCGCGGCCTGCTGGAGCCGGCCGTGGCGGTAGACGAGGCTGACCGAGAGGCCGTCGATCTTCAGCTCGCAGACGTAACGCAGCTCGGGGGCCGGCTCGGGCGCGGCCGGCAGGCTCAGCCCCTTGCGGGCTCGGGCGTCGAAGGCGCGCAGCTCGTCGTGGCTGAAGGCGTTGGCCAGACTGAGCATGGGGCTCGAATGGCGGACCTCGTCGAACGTCGCGCCGGGCGCCGCGCCCACTCGCTGGGTCGGCGAGTCCGGTGTCTGGAGCTCGGGGTGGGCGGCTTCGAGGTCCTGGAGCTCGCGCAGGAGGGCGTCGTACTCGGGATCGCTGAGTTCAGGCGCGTCCTCGATGTAGTACAGCTCGTTGGCCCGGTCCAGGATGGCGCGCAGCTCGGCCGCCCGGGCGGCAGGATCGGCCTGGGGGCCGGTCCGGTCAGCAGGCGCCGTCGGCTCGGCTTGCGGGGCAGTCGGCTTCGAGCGGCGCGGCATGGGTCGAGCATACGGTGCAGGGCGCGTAGGGTGCGGTTGACTGTCTGCGGTCTTGGACCCTATCCTTTACCTATGAGCAGTAACGTAAAGCAACGACGCCCTGGCCGGACACGGATCAGTACCAAGCACCAGATCACCCTTCCGGTGGACGCATTGAAACGCGCCGGGTTGGGGATCGGCGATCGGCTGCGCGCCGAGGCGGTCGGGCCTGGGACCATCACCCTTACCCGTGAGGAGGATCCGGTCGGGCGATTCGCCGGAGCACTGAGCGGAACGTACCCGCAGGGCTACCTCGACGACCTGCGACGGGAATGGGCCTGACCGTCCTCGACGCGGGGGTGATCATCGCCCTCCTCGAAACGGGGGACGCGCACCATCACGAGGCTCGTGCGGCCCTCACTGTGGCCCGTGAGCGCAGGGATCGGTTCGTAATGCCCGCCTCCGCCTATGCCGAGACGCTTGTGGCGCCGTTCCGTCAAGGCCACGCTGCTGCCGACGTGGTGGACGAGTTCCTTGACGCCCTCCCCGCCACGGTCGAGCCAGCGTCGCGCACCATCGCCCGGTGTGCGGCGGAGTTGCGCGCGACCCACGGGAACCGCCTCCGCCTTCCTGACGCTCTCGTCGTGGCCACGGCCGACGTGCTCCATGCGGACCTGATCCTGACGACTGATGCCCGATGGCCCAACATCGGACCGCGAGTCGAGGTGATCGCCCGACCCTGAGGCGCTGCGGACCGGGGGACAGCTGCTGTCCTGGTTCCGGTTTGCACCGAGCGAAGCGATCGGCGGCTGACGGCCGTCGAATCCCTACGCTTGGGCCTGTCCTCCGCCGTCCGGCGCGGCATCGCTAGGGTCGCGGCATCCTGGACGACGGTCGGGGCGGAGGGCGCGGCGGCCGGATGGTCAGGCCGCTCAGATCACCGGGTTCGAAGGTCCCTTCGGGGAGGACCTCGTCGAAGACGATCTCCGTCCAGGAGTGCTTCGGCCCGGAGGACGACGCCACGCTCCACGTCGACCATAAGGCGGTAGCCCTCGGACCCCAGCCACGGCAGCCCCGGACCGGCAAGCTCACTGCCCTCCCCTTGGGGGACGGCGTCGGCGCCCCAGGCTCGACGCCCGAGGGCTTCGATCTCGGTCCTCTCGCCCAGGCGCAGCGCGGGCAGCCAGCGGGCGGGATGGAGCGAGCCAGCCAAGGGCTCGTCGGGCATCGGACGGTCCGCGCATCGATCCACCGCCACCACGTCAGCCCGTCGATCAGCCACAGGGGCGAAGCCACGCCCGAGACGTCGACCGCGTCCGCCCGCCAGCGGCTCGGGCGCTCGAACCAGACGCGAAGCGGCGGCTCTGGTCCCGATGGCGCCCTCGCCTCGCGCGACACGTCGCCGGGGTCGACCTGCTCGCCTCGTGGGGGACCGCCTACGCGCCGCAGATGAGCCACCGAGCCAGGCTCGGCGGCCGCCATCCGCTCGAACCACCGCTCCTGCGCCCTCCGCGCCAGCGCCTGATCCGTCCAGGGCACGAACGTGCCGCGGACGGTGTGGAAGGCGTCCGTCCCTAGCGGCTCAGGACCTCGAGGTCGGCGAGGCTGGCCAGGAGGGTCTTGACGCCCCGGTCGGGGAAGGCGACCACGACCTCCTCGTCGTCGCGGGTGAGCTTCGAACTGACGACGCGGCCCTCCCCGAAGGCCCGGTGGCGGACGCGGTCGCCGTCACGGAAGCGCCGCTCCCCGGGGACGAGCGGTCGGTCGGTGGAGGCCGGCACCCACTGATCGCCGGAGCCCGAGCCTGAAGCCGAGCCCGACGTCGAGCCCGAAGCAGCAGCCGAGCTTGCAGCCGGGGATCCAGGACGTGCCGCTGCCCCCTGGCCGTGACCGTAGTACGCGGCCCGCTTGGCGGCCAGGTCGCGTGAGGGCCGGAACGCCTCCCCCGGCCGTGGCGCCCCAGGGGCCGCGTCGGGCACGTACCCCCCGCCCGGCGGCAGGACCCGCGGCCCCACCGGGCGGCGCCGGCCACCTTCGAACAGGCGCGCTCCGCCGCGCCGGCCCAGGACCAGGTCCAGGTCCAGCGGCCCTGCGGCCCGCTCCTCGGCCGGGCGCTGATCGTCGTCGAGATCGCCGTCGTCGGCCGCCCCCAGCTCGTCCTCGTCCTCGCGGACCACGAGCCGAGGGCCATGCATGAGCTCGGGCGGGATCTCGGTCAGGAAGCGGCTGGGCGTGGAGAAGCTGCCGCGGCCCCAGGTCGCCCGCTGGGCGGCATGGGTCAGGTAGAGGCGGTGGCGGGCCCGGGTCAGGCCGACGTAGGCCAGCCGCCGCTCCTCCTCCATCTGTCGGCCGTCCTCCAGGGCGCGGCTGTGGGGGAAGATGCCCTCCTCCATGCCGCCGATGAACACGACGTCGAACTCCAGGCCCTTGGCGGCGTGGAGGGTGATCAGGGTGGCGGCGTCGGTGGTGGCGTCGTAGGCGTCCTGGTCGGCCACCAGGGCCGTCTCTTCGAGGAGTCGGTCGAGGGCGTCTTCGGGTGCCAGATCGGCGTAGCGGCCCACGACCTCGCGCAGTTCGAGGAGGTTAGCCCAGCGCTCCTCGCCCTCCTCGGAACCGTCGGCCAGCATGGCTCGATACCCCGAGTCCTCGAGCACGACATCGAGCAGCTCGGGCAGCGGCAGCAGACCGACCCGCGCTCGCAACCGTCGGATCAGCTCGGCGAAGCCCGAGAGGGCCCCGTGGGCCCGGGCGCCGAGGACCGGGTCGTCGATGGCCTGGAGGATCGCGGCCCACACGTCGCCCCCGCCGGCCGCGGTCAGCTCCCGAAGGTGGAGGACGGTCCGCTCGCCGAGGCCCCGGGCGGGCACGTTGAGGATCCGCTCGAAGGCCGCCACGTCGCGATCGCTGCGCAGGGCGCGCAGGTAGGCCAGGGCGTCCTTGACCTCACGGCGCTGATAGAAGCGGGTGCCGCCCACGAGCTGGTAGCGCAGCCCGTAGCGGAGGAAGGCCTCCTCGATGGCGCGGGACTGGGCGTTGGTGCGGTACATGACCGCGATGTCACGGAGGTGGAAGAGGCGTTCGTCGCCGTCGTCCGCCCGACGGGCCAGCACCGAGCCCCGAGCGCCCCGGCCGTTGACCAGCGCTTCGACCTGGCGGGCGATCCACTCCGCCTCCTCGTCCTCCCGATCGGCCTCGAACCGTTCGATGCGGACGCCCCGGGGATTGGTCGTCCACAGCCGCTTCTCCTTGCGGCCCTCGTTGTGGCTGACCACCGCATGGGCGGCATCGAGGATGAGCTGGGTCGAGCGGTAGTTCTGCTCCAGCTTGACGACGGTCGCGTCGGGGTAGTCGCGTTCGAAGTCGAGGATGTTGCGGAGGTCTGCCCCGCGCCAGGAGTAGATGCTCTGATCGTCGTCGCCGACCACGGCCAGGTTGTGATGCCGGGCGGCCAGGGCCCGCGCCCACAGGTATTGGGCCCGGTTGGTGTCCTGGTATTCGTCGACATGGAGATAGCGCCACCGATCCTGGTACCGGTGGAGGACATCGGGCGCCTCCTCGAAGAGCCGCACGGCTTCGTTCAGGAGGTCGTCGAAGTCGAGCCCGTTGGCGGCCCGCAGCCGCTCGTGGTAGCGGGCGAAGGCGCGGGCGGCGATCTGCTCGTAGTAGGTGTGGGCCTGGTGGGCCGCCTCGGCCGGGCTCAGGAGGTCGTTCTTCCAGCGGCTGATCGTGCCCAGGACGGCCGAAGGCCGGGTCTCGCCGGTACCGGCGATGGTCAGGTCCCGGAGGACCTGCTTCATGAGCTGCGTCTGGTCGTCGGTGTCGTACACCGCGAAGCGGCGGTCGATGCCGATGTGCTCGCCATCGCGGCGCAGGATGCGGGCGCAGAGGCTGTGGAAGGTCCCCATGGCCACTTCCCGGCCGGCCTCGTCGCCGACGAGGGAGATGATCCGCTCCCGCATCTCGGCGGCGGCCTTGTTGGTGAAGGTGACGGCCAGGATCTGCCAGGGCCGGACGCCCTTGACCCCGACGAGATAGGCCACCCGATGGGCCAGGACCCGGGTCTTGCCGCTGCCCGCGCCAGCCAGGATGAGGAGCGGGCCGTCCGTGGCCATGACCGCTCGAGCCTGCTCGGGGTTGAGGCGGGCGACGATCTCGGCGGCCAGCGCTTCAGGGCCCTTCTTCGGCGCCGCTGGGGCGGCGGCCTTGGTGTCGGGCTGGGGTTCGCCGGGCGGCACGATGGGCGCCCAGAAGTCGAGATCGGCCGGGGGGCGGTCGGTCTCCCGCTCCGATGTTCCCGGTGCGGCCTCGGTCGCCGAGGTCCGGGTCCGGTGGCCGCTCGGGCCCGTGCCCTTCCGCCCTCGGCTGCGCTCAGGACGACGTGGGTCGGCGGCCTCATCGAGACCGGCGCGGGGGCCGGCACCTTCGGCGGTCTTGGCCTCGAGCGGGTCCTCGGGCGGCGGGGCCTCGAGCCAGGCAGCGTCGAACTCCGGCCCTTCAGGGCCAGCCTGGGCGCTCGCGCTCTCGGGGGCTCGGTCGGCCTCGGCCCTCGTGGTGGGTGCTGTCGATCTAGGGTCCGGTGCCTTCACCCTCGGATTCTAGCCGCGGCCCATCGACTGGCTCTTCGTCCCGGGTGGTCGACGGACCTCGTCGGTCACTGTCACACCGGCCAAAGGATCGTACGAGTCCCGCTGGGGCAACGCAATGCAGAGGTCAGGCGCCGCAGCGGCGCAGTCGAGCCGCAGCGGACGCCGGAGCCGGGGCCGGGGATCCGAAAGGCCCCGGCCGAAGCCGGGGCCTTTCGACTGCCGAACGGGGGACTAGAAGTCCATGTCGCCGGGGCCACCGTGGCCGCCGGCCGGCATCGCCTCCTTCTTCTCGGGCAGGTCCGTGACCAGGGTCTCGGTGGTCAGCACCATGGCCCCCACGGAGGCCGCGTTCTGGAGCGCCGAGCGGGTCACCTTGAGGGCATCGACGATGCCCTTGCCGAAGAGGTCGCCGTACTCGTCCTTGAGGGCGTCGTAGCCGTCGCCGGACTTCATGCCGCGGACAGCGGCCACGACCACCGAGCCCTCCTGGCCGGCGTTCTCCGCGATCTGGCGGATGGGCGCCTCGAGGGCCCGCCGGAGGATGGCCACGCCGACGGCCTCGTCACCCTCCAGCTTGACCTTGTCGAGCGACGGGATGGCCTGCAGGAGGGCGCTGCCGCCGCCGGCGACCATGCCTTCCTCGACCCCCGCGCGGACGGTGGAGAGGGCGTCCTCGATGCGGTGCTTCTTCTCCTTCAGCTCGACCTCGGTGGCCGCGCCGACCTTGATGACCGCCACGCCGCCGGCCAACTTGGCCAGCCGCTCCTGGAGCTTCTCCTTGTCGTAGTCGGAGGTGGTCTCCTCGATCTGGGCCTTGATCTGGGTCATGCGACCCTTGATCGCGTCCTGGCTGCCTTCACCGTCGACGACCGTCGTGTCGTCCTTGGAGGCGACGACCCGGCGGGCCTTGCCGAAGTCCTCGGCCACGACGCTGTCGAGCTTGCGGCCCAGCTCCTCGCTGATGACGTTGCCACCGGTCAGGATGGCGATGTCACGGAGCATCTCCTTGCGCCGATCGCCGAAGCCGGGGGCCTTGACGGCGAGGACGGAGATGGTGCCCTTGAGCTTGTTGACGACCAGCGTGGCCAGGGCCTCACCGTCGACGTCCTCGGCGATGATGAGGATCGGCTTGGAGAGCTGGACGGCCTTCTCGAGCGAGGGCAGCAGGTCCTGGATGCTCGAGATCTTCTTGTCGGTGATGAGGATGACGGGGTTCTCGAGGACCGCTTCCATGCGGTCGGGGTTGGTCACGAAGTAGGCCGAGTTGTAGCCCCGGTCGAACTGCATGCCCTCGGTGTATTCCTTCTCGAGCCCGATGGACTGGCCTTCCTCGACGGTGATGACGCCGTCCTTGCCGACCTTGTCCATGACCTCGGCGATGATCTCGCCGACCTCCGGGTCGGCCGCCGAGATGGCCGCCAGGTTGGCGATGTCCTCGCGGGTCTTGAGCGGGCGAGCCTGCTTCTTGAGCTCGTCGACGACGGCCTCGACACCCTTCTCCAGGCCCCGCTTGACGAGCATGGGGTTGGCCCCGGCAGTGACGTTCTTGAGGCCCTCGCCGACGATCGCCTGGCCCAGCACGACGGCCGTGGTGGTGCCGTCTCCGGCCACGTCGTCGGTCTTGGTGGCGACCTCCTTGAGGAGCTGGGCACCCATGTTCTCGAACGGCTCATCGAGCTCGATGTCACGGGCGATGGTCACGCCGTCGTTGGTGATCGTCGGCGCGCCGAACTTCTTGTCCAGGACGACGTTGCGGCCCTTGGGGCCGATGGTCACCTTCACCGCGTCGGCCATACGGTCGACGCCCTTCTTGAGGCTCCGACGAGCGGTCTCGTCGAAGATCAGTTGCTTAGCCACGGGTCTGTGATGCCCTCCTGATAACGTGCGGCCGGACGCCCTTGGGGTCCGGCCGGTGGTCCGGCCGTGCGGGCCGGGTCAGTCTTCGACGACGGCGAGGATGTCCTTCTGGCTGACGATGAGCAGCTCATCGTCCTCGACCTTGAACTCCGTCCCGGCGTACTTCGCGTAGAGGACCTTCTGGCCCTCCTTCACGTCCATCGCCTCGCGCTTGCCGTCATCGAGGATGCGGCCCGGGCCGGTGGCCAGGATCGTCCCCTCCTGCGGCTTCTCCTTGGCGGTGTCGGGGAGCACGATGCCGGACTTGGTCATCTCCTCCCGCGGGGTCGGCTTGATGACGACGCGGTCGCCCAGCGGGCGCAGCTTCGTCTTGGAGGCAGTGGCGGTCGCCAACGCGGAACCCTCCTGAGGTCCTAGGATCATGCAGCGGCCGGGACCGCGCACCGTGGACGCGCTCGCAGGGAGCGAGCCGGGCCCCGCCCGGCGTCACGGGGCGGTCCGAAGGGACCGCTTCGATCGGATTAGCACTCTCGGACTGAGAGTGCTAAGACTGTAGCCGAGGGCCGCCGAAGCTGTCAAGCGCCGCGTCCCGGCCCCGCAGACTGCCGCTCGTGCGCGGCTGCGCCGCCACCTCGCCGATACTGCCGGCCGTGGCGATGACTCCTGGTGATCAAGCCCCCTGCCCGGGCACCCTGGACCACGGGCCGAGCGTCGCCGCCGCCGGCATTTCATGGCAGGCACATCCCGTCGCGATCCGGCCCACGCCGCCTGCCCCGGCCGGGCAGACTGGAGGCGTGACGGCCCCCGTCCGCATCGAGCGTCCGTTCCGCGTCCGCTTCGACGAGTGCGGCATCGACGGCCTGACCCGCGCCTCGTCGCTGCTCCGCTGGGCCCAGGACGTGGCCTGGGTCCATTCAGCGGAGGCCGGCTTCGACCGCCGCTGGTACGCGGAACGCGGCCTGGCCTGGCTCGTGCGCTGCCTCCGCCTGGACCTGCTCCGGGCCCCGGAGAGCGGCCAGACGGTCAGTGTCTCCACCGAGGTCGTGGGTTGGCGCCGCGTCTGGGCCCGCCGCAGCAGTGAGATCCGGGCGCAGCCGGCATCGACGCCCGCGCCCGCAGCCAGCCCGGCCACCGAACCAGGAGCCTCGGACCTCCTGGCCACAGTGGTGACCGACTGGGTCCTCCTGGGTCCGAGCGGCCTGCCGGTCCGGGTGCCGTCCGAGATCACGGCCGTCTTCGCCGCCCGACTCCCGAGCTTCGAGCCTGGCCGCGTCCCACTCCTGGAGCCCCCTTCGGCGGCTGATCCCGTGGGCCTGGACCTCGCCGTCCGCCGCCAGGAGCTCGATCCCATGGGCCACGTCAACCACGCCGTCTACCTCGACTGGCTGGAGGAGGCCGTCGCCGCAGCAGGCGGTCAGGACGATCTGATCCGCCTCCCGCGCCGCTACCGCCTGGAGTACGACCGCTCGGCCGAACCGGGCGCCCGCCTCCGAGCCGAAGCCTGGCGCCACGGTCCAGGCTGGGCCTTCCGGCTGATCGACGAGCAGGCCCCAGCGACGACGGGAGGCGCGGATCGGCGGGCCTTGGAGCTCTCGCGGGCCCGGCTGGAGGTGGGGCGCACCTAGGCACCTTATCGCAGCGGACACGGCTTCCGGATAGGAGGAGGCTGCCGTCGCCCTGACGCTCCTCTCAGGCAGGCACGAGGTGCATCCCCCGGGAGAGGGTCGCGACGAGCGCGCCGACGAGGACGACTGCCGCGAGCACGAGAAGCGCCCCCGGGGCGCCGAGACCGCTGGCCAGGAAGCCGGCCGCCAGCGTGCCGGCCGGGATGGTGCCCCACGCGATCGCCTTCACCACGCTGCGGACGCGACCCAGGAGACGGTCCGGCGTGATGCGGTAGATGACGTCGGAGAGCGCTACGTTGAAGATCGGCGCGCCGATCGACCCGATCCCGACCGCCACCCCGAGCGCAAGGACGTTCGGCAGGAACGCGAGCGCCGCGTACTCGGCGACGGCGAGCCAGGTGAGACCGAGCGTGATCTTCCGCGTCCCGACGCGAGCGTGGACCCAGGGTGCGACGATCGAGCCGAGGATCGCCCCGGCACCGAAGAAGGCGAACATGAGGCCGATCAGTCCGGGCCCCGCCCCCAAGTCCTGGGCCCGGACGATCAGGACGAGCGAGAGGGCGTTCGAGGCGAAGTTCAGGCCGGCGACGACGACGATGGCGATCCGCAGGAACGGCTGTCCCCAGACCGTCGCGATGCCTTCGGCGATCTCGGCGCGAAGATCCAGAGGCGGAGCGGCGGGGTCAGCCGGCCGGGATGCCTGGAGCGGTGTCCGGATCGTCAGGATGGCGGCGAACGAGATGACGTAGCTCAAGGCGTCGGCGGCGAACGGGATGGCGCGACCCAGGCCGAACAGGATCCCACCCAGCGGCTGGCCCACGAGATCGGCACCCTGCGTTCGAGCCTGGTTCTGGGCGACGGCTGCAGGCAGCTGCTCCGGGGGCACGATCTGGGGCAGCGCCGCTCCCTCGCACAGGTCGAAGAACACGAAGAGGCTGCCCTCGACGAGGGCGACGACGACGAGCTGGGGCACCGACACGACACCGACGGCGGTCGCGAGGGCCACGCTGCCAAGGGCGACCGCCCGACCGATATCGGCGACGAGCATGACCTTGCGCCGGTCCCAGCGATCGACGTACGCCCCGGCCGGCAGGAAGAGCACGAGGAACGGCAGCGTCTGAGCGAACCCGACGAGCCCAGCCTGCACGGGCGAGCCGGTCATCGCCAGCACCAGGAGCGGGTAGGCGATACTCGTGATCCGTGTCCCTACGGTCGATACGACCTGGCTCGACCAGAGGGCCATGAAGTCGCGGTTCCGCCATAGGGGCGTGGTGGGGGCGGGAGCAGCGGCGGAGATGCCTGAGGATCGGTAAGAGGTCGTTGCTACGCGCCCTGCCCGAACCGCCAGCTGAAGACCGCCCCGGCCGTCGCGGCGACGAGGACAGCCAGGCCGATGGCCACGAGCAGCAGCCCACCGCCGGAGGCACCCTCGACGAGGAGGCCCAGCCCCACGAGACCGATCAGGCCGGCCGCGGCGATGCCCATGTAGCCGGTCTCGCGGCGGTCCTTGACGTCGCGCGGGTCGGGCGAGGGCGTCGTCATCCGGCCAGGCCGAAGGTGCGATCGTGGTTGGCTACCAGCTGCTCGCCGAGCGCCTCCGGGGCGACGCCGCGCTGCTCGGCCAGCCAGCGGGCGGTGACCTCCACCCAGCGGGGCTCGTTGCGGCGGCGCGGGGCCCCCGGCGGGGCGAGCCAGGGCGAATCGGTCTCCACCAGCAGGCGATCGTCGGGCACGAGGCGGGCGGCCGCGGCGCTCACCTCCTCGCCGGCCCGGAAGACGAGGCCGCTGAAGCTGATCATGAGCCCCAGCTCGAGGGCCGCCGCGGCGTAGTCGAGGGGCCCCGAAAAGGAGTGCAGGAGGGCCGGCGGGCGGGATGATGCCCGGCCCCCGGCAGCCTCGGCGACGGCGTCGGTCGAGCCCAGGTGGGCCGCCCGGAGCTCGGCGATGAGGTCGTCCTGGGCGTCACGCAGCCCGGGCTTGGAGCGGCAGTGGAGGATGGCCGGCTTGCCGGTCGCGCCGGCGAGGGCCAGATTGCGGCGCAGGTTGGCCAACTGGATCTCGCGGGGGGCGAAGGCTCGGTCGTAGTCGAGTCCGGTCTCCCCGATGGCCTGGACGTGTGGATCGGCGGCCAGGGCCACGATCTCGGCCCAGCCGTCCTCGCCCACCTCGGCCGCGGCGTGCGGGTGGACGCCCACGGCGGCTCCGATGCCCAGGTCCTGGGCGCTGAGGGCGACCGAGGCCCGGCTGGTGGCCAGGTCCCAGCCGGGGGCCACGATGCGTTCGACACCTACGTGGCGGGCGGCCGCCAGCACCGCGGCGCGGTCCTCGGCGAAGGCCGGGGCCTGGAGGTGGCAGTGGGTGTCGACGAGCCGCATCCCGGGCATCGTATCCGCTAGCGTCAGCTCGATCCGGCCTCGGCCTCCTGATCGAGGCGGGGGAAGAGCGGCGCGGCCTGTCCCAACGCGCCGCCCTGATCGGCCCACGCGCCCCAGGCCAGGGCCGCGTCGAGCGACGGCCCGCCATGACCCTCGGGGCCGTAGGGATAGGCGTAGCCCAGCTGGGCCAGGACGCGTGGCGCTGTGGCCGGGATGAAGGGCGCGGCTGCCAGGCCGACCAGGCGGCAGGCCTCCAAGAGGTCGCCCAGGACCCCCGCCAGGTGCTCCCGGGCGGCCTCGTCACTGTGGGCGGCGCGGGCCAGGACCCACGGCTGCTCCGCGTCGACGAGCCGGTTGGCGGCCCCCACGAACTCCCACAGGACGGCCAGGGCGTCGTGGAGGCGGTAGGCCTCGAAGCGCTCCACGAAGCTGGCCAGGGTCGCCAGCCAGGCCTCGGCCAGCGGTCCACCCGAGGGACTCGGGCGCCGGTCCGGGAGGTAGCGGGCGCTCATGGAGACCGTGCGGTTGACGAGGTTGCCGAAGTCGTTGGCCAAGTCGGCGTTGTAGCGCCGGACGAAGGAGTCCCAGGAGACGTCGCTGTCGCGGTCGAAGGCGACCTCCCGGAGGGTGCAGTAGCGGGCCCCGTCGGCTCCCAGGGCGGCGACCACGTCGAGGGGGTCCAGGAAGTTGCCCCGGCTCTTGCTCATCCGCTCGCCCTGGACGAGGAGCCAGCCGTGGACCCAGACGAGGCGCGGCAGGGGCAGCCCGGCGCTCATGAGCATGGCCGGCCAGATGACCGTGTGCTGGCGGTTGATGTCCTTGCCGATGACGTGGACGTCGGCCGGCCACCAGCGCTCGAAGCGCTCGGGATCCCCGGGGAAACCGACCCCGGTCAGGTAGTTGGTCAGGGCGTCGAACCAGACGTAGACCGTGCCAGCATCAGGGTCCCACGAGCCGTCCGGCAGCTGCGAGGACGAGCCGTCGCCGCGGATGGGGAACGGGATGCCCCACGGCGCGTGCTCGCGGCTGACCGAGAAGTCCTCCAGGCCCTGGCGGATGAAGCCCAGCATCTCATTGCGCCGGTACTCGGGCTGGACCCAGTCGGGATGCTCGGCGAAGTACCGCTCCAGCCGCTCCTGGTAGGCCGAGAGGCGGAAGAACCAGTTGCGCTCCGTGAGCCACTGCAGCTCCACCGAAGGGTGATTGGCACAATGGGTGCCGCGGGCGTCCTCGATGAGCTGCGCGTTGGGGATGAAGCCCTCGTTGGGGCAGTACCAGCCCTCGTAGTCGCCGAGATACAGGTCGCCGCTGGCGTAGGCCCGGCGGACCATCTCGTGGACCGCCGCCTGGTGATCAGGGTCGGTCGTGCGGATGAAGCGGTCGGGGGTGATGAGGAGGGCGTCCTCGGCCCGTCGGAAGAGGCCCACCTGCTCGTCCACGAAGGCCTTGGGCGAGCGGGCCTGGGTCGCCGCGGTGAGGGCGATGTTGACCGAGTACTCGTCGGTGCCGGTGAGGAAGAAGGTGGGGTCGCCCCGCATCCGATGCCAGCGGGCGATGGCGTCCGCGCCGATGACCTCGAAGAGGGTATGCAGGCCCGGCTTCGAGTTGGCGTAGGCGATGGCCGTGGTGAGGTAGAAGGGCTTGCCCATGGGAGGGGCAAGCGTAGCAGGCGGACCAGGCTGGGGCGGGCGTTCCCAGGGCGGAGCGGGCTCAGGCGCGGGCCGTATGGGCCAGCGCCTGAGCGGATCGCTCGGTGGCCCTGTGGCGAGTGGCCGACTGGTTGACGGGCCGGCGGGCCGGTCGGTCGCTCAGTCGGGCCCGTCGGACGCGTCGGCCTCGGTGGACCCGGAGCCGGACGGCCCGTCGCCGCCCGGAACGCCATCGCCGGCCTGGTCGGTCGAACGTCGCAGGTCGGCGGCCACCTCCTTGCCCTTGACCGCCACGCGCTGGCTCATCGTCTGGGTCGCCTGGGCGGCTCGCTGGGCCAGCGGACCGGCCTTCTCGCCGGCCACGGAGGCCAGCTCGGCCGCCTTGGCCGCGACTTCGCGCAGCGCCGGCTCCGTCTGGCGGGCGACCTGGTCGATCATCGTCTGGAGCTGGGAGAGGATGTCCGACGAGCGGCTGCCGCCCTCGTCGGCCCAGGCCGAAGCCCTGCCGGCGGCGGCATCGGCCGCATCCGATGCGGCATCGCGCGCCTGGTCGGCAGCCTGGGAGGCGGTGTCGGCAGCCTGACCGGCCTTGTCGGAGACGGCCTCACTCGCCTGGTCGGTCGCCCCAGCAGCCTGGTCGGCGGCGTCGGAGACGGCGTCCTGGGCCTGATCGGTGGCCTGGGCCGCGGCGTCGCGGGCCTGATCGGCGGCGGCGGAAGCGGCGTCGCGAGCTTCGTCGATGGGGTTCGTGTTCTCGGCCATCATGGGCGACCTCATGGGCGTTCGGGGGTGGAAACCCCAATCCTACCGCCGTCGTCGAGCCCCACGCCCCGAATCGCCTGGGACCCGCCCGACTCAGTGGCGGAAGTGGCGCCGTCCGGTGAGGACCATGGCCGCCCCCGCCGCGTCGGCCGCGGCGATGACCTCGGCATCGCGCACGGAACCGCCGGGCTGGACACAGGCCGTCGCGCCGGCTGTGAGGCAGACCTCGAGGGCATCGGCGAAGGGGAAGAAGGCGTCCGAGGCGCACACGGCCCCCTGCGCCTGCTCCGGGCCGGCCTTCTCGACGGCCAGGTGGGCGCTGTCGACCCGGCTCATCTGGCCCGCGCCCACGCCCACTACCCTCCCCTGACGGGCCAGGACGATGGCGTTGGAGGCGACGTGGCGGCAGACGCGCCAGCAGAAGTCAAGATCGGCCAGCTCCTGGGCCTCGGGTGCCCGGCGGGTCACCGTCTGCCAGGCCGCCGGGTCGTCGGGGGCCACGTCCGCTTCGGTAGCCAGGATCGCGCCGCCGGCGCTGCGCAGCTCGACGTGGGCTTGGGGCGGCTGCCCGAGGCCAGGGTCGACGAGCACCCGGAGGGCCGGCTTGCGGGCCAGGACGGGACGGGCCTCGGCCGTCACCTCGGGGGCCAGGACGACCTCGAGGAAGACGCTGGTGAGGCGCTCGGCCAAGGCGGCATCGAGGGGCCCGGTGAGGGCCACGACCCCGCCGAAGGCACTCACCGGGTCGCCGGCCAGGGCCTGCTCCCAGGCCGTCAGGAGGTCGTCCGCCTCCGCCGCGCCGCAGGGATTGCCATGCTTGATGACGGCACAGGCCGGCCCGTGCAGATCCCGGGCCAGAGCCGCCGCCGCGGCCGCGTCGAGGAGGTTGTTGTAGCTGAGCGGCTTGCCCTGTAGAGGGTCCAGCCCGGCCGCGAAGGGGCCGCTCGCGGGGGCCGCCCCGGGGTCCCTGTAGACGGCCGCGCGCTGATGGGGGTTCTCGCCGTAGCGCAGCGTTCCCAGCCGCCGCAGGCCCAGATCGATCCGCTCGGGGAAAGGTGCTCCGTCGCCCTCGGCGGGGCCTATCGGGCCCGGGCTGCCCTCCTCGCTGCCCTTCTCGGCCAGCCCCAGGCGCGCCGGCAGGACCGTAGCGATGTGGGCGTCGTAGGCGGCCGTGTGGGCGAAGGCCGTGGCGGCCAACCGCCGGCGGGTGGTCTCTCCCAGCGACCCGTCCCGGCGCAGCTCGGCGAGGACCTGGGGATAGGCGGCCGGTTCGACGACCACGGCCAGCGAGGCATGGTTCTTGGCCGCGGCCCGGACGAGGCTGGGCCCGCCGATGTCGATCTGCTCGATGAGGCCGTCGAGGTCCAGGTCGCTGCGGCGGGCGGCCTCGGCGAAGGGGTAGAGGTTGACCGCCACGAGGTCGAACGGCTCGATGCCGGCCTCGGCCAGCTGGACGGCGTGGTCGGCCAGGCGGCGGTCGGCCAGGATGCCGGCGTGGATGCGGGGGTGGAGCGTCTTGACTCGCCCGTCGAGCATCTCGGGGAAGCCCGTCACGGCCGCCACGTCGACGACCGCCAGGCCGCCGTCGCGCAGGGCGCGGGCCGTGCCCCCGGTGGAGACGAGCTCGAAGCCGAGGTCGGCCAGGCCGCGGGCGAAGTCCAGCAGGCCCGTCTTGTCGGAGACCGAAAGGAGCGCCCGGCGGGGGGCCGGCAGGTTCGCCGCGCGGGCCGGATCGAGGATCACGCGGCGCCCCTCACGGCGCAGCGCGCCACCGGCCAGCAGTGCCACGGCCCGCGGCAGCAGCCGATGCTCCACCGTGTGCAGGCGCGCGGCCAGGCCGGCCTCGTCGTCGTCCGGGCGGACGGCCACGGGCTCCTGGAGGACGATCGGGCCGCCGTCGAGCTGCGCGTCGACGAGGTGGACGGTCACTCCCGTGAGGGCCACGCCGGCGGCCAGCGCGTCACGCACGGCGTGGGCCCCTGGGAAGGCCGGCAGGAGCGAGGGGTGGACGTTGAGGAGGCGATCCGGCCAGCCGGCGAGCACCTGCGGTCCGATGCGGCGCATGAAACCCGCCAGGGCGATGAGCTCGATGCCCGCCTCGCCGAGGGCCTGAGCCAGGGCCTCGTCCCACGGCTCCGGGCCCAGGAGGAGCGTGGGCAGGCCCGCGGCCGCGGCGGCCTCGAGGGCCGGGCAGGGTCGATCGGCGAAGACGAGCCGCAGCCTGCCACCCAGCAGGCCGCGAGACTCCACCGCCCGCAGCGCGGCCAGGTTCGTGCCCTGGCCGGAGACGCCCACGGCGATGGCGACGCTCACGCGACCTCCCGATAGCGCGGCCCTTCGTCGGACGCCACGACGCGCCCGATCGGCCAGGCCGGCACGCCCCCCTGGCCCAGCGCTGCCACGGCGAGGTCCGCGGCCGCCTCGGGCACGACGGCGACCATGCCCAGGCCACCATTGAACGTGGCCCGCGCCTCGGCGCCGTCGAGGCCGGCCAGGGTGGCCAGGAGGCGGTGGATGGCCGGCACGGGCCAGGTGCCCGTCCGGACCTCCGCGGCCAGCTCTTCGGGCAGGGCCCGCGGCACGTTGCCCGGCAGGCCGCCGCCGGTGACGTGGGCCAGGCCGTGGAGGTCGTGGCCGGCTGCCCGCAATGCGGCCCGGAGGGCCAGCACGTCCGGCGTGTAGACGCGGCTGGGCTCGAGGAGGACGTCGCCCAGAGTGGCGCGCTCATGCTCAGGCTCCTCGATCGCCAGCCGCTCCAGGGCGGCGCCGCCCAGCCGCTCCCCGACGAGGGCCGCGTATGGGACCTCCAGGGCCAGCTCGTGCTCGGCCAGCACGGCCCGGACGAGGGAGTAGCCCGTGGCCCGCAGGCCTCCGGCGGCCAGGCCCACGAGCACGTCCCCGGCCTGGGCCGATCGCCCGTCGAGGTAGTCCTCCCGGGCCACGAGGCCCACGCAGAAGCCGGCCAGGTCGAACTGCTCGGGGTCCATGAGGCCCGGGTGCTCGGCCGTCTCGCCGCCTACCAGGGCGCAGCCGGCCGCGGCGCAGGCACGGCCCACCCCGGCCACGATCTCGGCCACGACCTCGGGCACGACCCGGCCGACGGCCAGGTAGTCGAGGAGGAACAGCGGCCGCGCGCCGTGGCACACGACGTCGTCGATGTTGTAGGCCACGACGTCCTGGCCTACGGTGTCGTAGCGGCCCAGGCGCTCGGCGATGGCCGTCTTCGTGCCCACCCCGTCGGCGCCGGCGACGAGGAGCTGATCCCGGCCGTCCGGCAGGGCCACCGCGGCGCCGAAGCCGCCGAGACCGCCGACGACCTCGACCCCGGCCCCCGCTCCGGCGCCCTGGTCGGCTCCGAGCGCCGTCAGTCGGGCCCGCATGAGCTCGATCGCCCGATCGCCGGCCGCGACGTCGACCCCCGCCCGTCGGTAGGCCTCCCGGATCATCCGGCCCTCACCAGCGGCTCGCCGGCCGGTCCGTCGACCTGGCCGGCCGCGGTCCCGGGTCCATCGATCCCGGTCCCGGGCTCGAGGATGAACTTGTGGGCCGCCACGTCGTACGGCACGGGCTCCGGATAGTGGCCGTCGAAGCAGGCGAAGCAGAACTGCTCGTAGGGCAGCTCGAGGGCCGCCAGGACGCCCTCGATGGAGAGGTAGGCCAGCGAATCCGCCCCCACATGGCGGCGGATGCCATCGACATCGAGGCGCGCGGCGATGAGCTCCGTCTCGATCGAGGTGTCGATGCCGTAGAAGCAGGGGTGGTAGATGGGCGGGGCGCTGATGCGCAGGTGGACCTCGGCCGCCCCGGCCCGACGCAGGAGGGCCACGATCTGGCGGGTCGTCGTGCCGCGCACGATCGAGTCGTCCACGACCACCAACCGGCGGCCGCGGACCTGTTCGCGCAGGACGGAGAGCTTCATGTCCACGCCCCGCTGGCGCTGCCGCTGGCTGGGCTGGATGAAGGTCCGCCCGGCATAGCGGTTCTTGACCATACCCTCGCGGTACGGCAGGCCGCTGCCCTCGGCATAGCCGACCGCGGCCGGGGCGCCCGTGTCGGGCACGGGCACGACCACGTCGGCCTCCACCGGCGCCTCGCGGGCCAGGGCCTCGCCCATCCGCCGCCGGGCCTCGTACAGGCTGCGCCCCAGGAGGTAGGAATCGGGGCGGGCGAAGTAGATGAGCTCGAAGACGCAGAGCCGTTCCTGGCCCTCGGCGAAGATGACCGAGCGGGGCGGCTGACCGGCCTCCAGGATGACCATCTCGCCCGGCGCCACGTCGCGGACCACCTCCGCCCCGAGCAGCTCGAGGGCCGCCGTCTCCGAGGCCAGGGCCCAGCCGCCGCCCCCCGGCAGGCGGCCCAGGGAGAGCGGCCGGAAGCCGAACGGATCGCGCAGGCCGATGACCTGGCGCTCGTCCATGACGACCAGGGCGTAGGCCCCCCGGACGGCCGGCAGGAGGCCCAGGAGGGCCGCGACGAGGTCCGCCTCGGGGGCCGCGGCGAGGAGGGCCGTGAGGACCTCCGTGTCGGTCGTGCCCTGCAGGCTGCTCCGGCCGCCGGGCAGCCGGGCCAGGAGCTCGCGGGTGTTGACGAGGTTGCCGTTGTGACCCACGGCCACGGTCCTCCGGGGGCCCAGGCGGAAGGCCGGTTGGCTGTTCTCCCAGAGGGTGGAGCCGGTGGTCGAGTAGCGGCAATGGGCGATGGCCGCCTCGCCCCGCAGCGAAGGCAGGCGCCGTTCGTCGAGGACCGTGGCCACCATGCCCAGGTCCTTGTAGACCATGACCCCCTCGCCGTCGCTGACCGCCACGCCGGCTGATTCCTGACCCCGATGCTGGAGGGCGAAGAGTCCCAGGGCGGCCAGGCCCGCGGCCTGCTGGCCGGGGCTCACGACGCCGACGACGCCGCACATCTCAGGTCTCCTCGCCGAGGGCCCGGGGCAGGGCCCGCTCCCAGGCCGAGCGGAGGGCAGCCAGGGGTTCGTCGAGGGCGTCGGCCACGCCCGCGCCGCGGTCTTCGGCCGCGCCGGTGGCCCCTTCCCCCACGAGGCGGATGAGGATCCGGCCGCTGTCGACGACCGTGCCCAGGCGGGTCAGCGGCAGGCCGTGCTGGCGGGCCAGAGCGGCCAGCCGCGGCCAGGCGGCGGGGTCCAGCGAGACGACCGCCCGGCTGGGGCTCTCGCCGAACAGCTCGATCGCCGGCGCCGACCCCACGGGCAGCTCGAGGCTCACGCCCAGACCCGACCAGATGGCGGCCTCGGCGATGGCCACCGCCAGGCCGCCGCCCGAGACGTCCTGGGCCGAACGCAGCAGGCCCTCCTCCGCGGCGGCCACGAGCAGCTGCTGGAGGGCCGCCTCGCGGGCCAGGTCGAGGGTCGGCGGGCGATCGTCCGGGGCGGCCCCGGCCAGGGCGGCGTAGGCCGAGCCCGCCAGCCCGGGCACCACCGTGCCCAGCAGGGCCACGATGTCCCCGACGGCCTGGAAGGCCGGCTCGACGTGTCGCGCGGCGTCGTCGAGGAGGCCCACCACGCCGATCTGGGTCGTGGGGGCGATCGGCCGCCCGTCGGCCTCGTTGTAGAGGCTGACGTTGCCGCCCACGACCGGGAGGCCCAGTCCGCGGGCCGCATCGGCCACCCCGCGGACGGCCTCGCGCAAGGCCCACGCCTCCTCCGGCCGGGTCGGGTCGCCCAGGTTGAGGCCATCGGTGAGGCCCAGCGGCCGAGCCCCCGTGACGGCCACGTTGCGGCTGCATTCGGCCACGGCCAGGGCGGCGCCGAGATAGGGATCCAGGGCCCCCACCGCGGCACAGGCATCGGTGGCCATGACCAGGCCCTGGCCCGTGGCCTTGAGGCGCAGGACCGCCGCGCCGTGCTGCGGACCGCAGACCGTGTCGCCGCCGACCGTGGCGTCGTACTGCCGGCTGACCCAGGCCCGCGAGCCCAGCTCGGGGCCGCCGAGGAGGGCTTCCAGGACGAGCCCCGGATCCATGCCCCGCTCCGGCAGACCGTCGTGGACCACCTGCGGCGCGCCCGGGGCGGGGGCCAGGCGCCGGCGGACCGGAGCGCGCCAGGCTCGGTCGTGGACGATGGCCTCCGAGGCCAGGGCCGCGGCCGGCAGGCTGGCCAGCACCGTGGCCCCAGGTCGTGGCTCGCCGTGTTCGTCGAGGCCGCCGGTGACGATCCGCAGCAGCCGATCGTCGGTCACCCGGCCCACGACCGCCGCGGGCAGCCCCCAGCGGGCGCAGACGGCCTGGACCTCGGCCAGCCGCTCGGGGGCCACGATGGCCAGCATCCGTTCCTGGCTCTCGCTGGTCATGACCTCGTCGGGCGTCATGCCCTCCGCCCGCCGGGGCACGGCATCGAGGTCGATGGACAGGCCCCGACCGCCACGGTCGGCCATCTCCGAGGCAGCACAGGTCAGGCCCGCCGCGCCCAGGTCGCCCAGACCCTCGAGCAGGCCGGCGGCCACGAGCTCGAGGCTGACCTCCATGAGCAGCTTGCCGGCGAAGGGATCGCCGACCTGGACGCTGGGCCGCTTCGAGCCGACCGACGCACCGCCCCCCGGGGCTCCGCCGGCGCCGCCCATGGTGGCCGAGGCCAGGACGCTGGCCCCACCGATGCCGTCGCGACCGGTGGGCGAGCCGTAGAGGACGGCCAGGTCCCCGACCCGGGTCGCCGCGGCGCGCATGAGGTTGCGCTGTTCGAGGAGGCCCACGGCCATGACGTTGACCAGCGGATCGTGGCGATAGCTCGCCTCGAAGACGAGCTCGCCACCGACCGTCGGTACGCCCACGCAGTTGCCGTAGCTGCCCACGCCCCGCACCACGCCGCGCACGAGGTGGCGCACCTGCGGATCGTCCGGCGGGCCGAACTTGAGGGCGTCGAGGATGGCGATGGGCCGGGCGCCCATGGCCACGATGTCGCGCAGGATGCCGCCCACGCCAGTTGCCGCGCCCTGGAACGGCTCGACCGCGCTGGGGTGGTTGTGCGACTCGAGCTTGAAGCAGACGGCCAGGCCGCCGCCCAGGTCCATCGCGCCGGCGTTCTCGCCCGGGCCGGCCACGACCCCCGGACCGCCGCTGGGCAGCGTCCGCAGCAGGAGGCGGGAGCTCTTGTACGAGCAGTGCTCGCTCCACATGACGCCGAACATGGCCAGCTCGAGGTCGTTGGGCGCACGGCCCAGGCGCTCCACGATGGCCGCCAGCTCGTCGTCGGTGAGGCCCAGGGCCCGGTGTCGCGGCTCGCCCGAGGCCCGCTCGGTCGGCTCGCTCGGCTCGCCCGGACCGGCTGACTCGACGGCCAGGCTCGTCACGCGGCCATCCGGGCCGCGCCGGCCACCAGCGAGCGGAAGAGCAGCAGCCCGTCGTCCGATCCCAGGAGCGGCTCCACGGCCCGCTCGGGATGGGGCATCAGCCCGCACACCCGGCCGTTCTCGCTGAGCACCCCGGCCACGTCGCGCAGCGAGCCGTTAGGGTTGCCCTCCGGCAGGGCATAGCGGAAGAGCACCCTGCCGCGGGCCTCCAGGGCATCCAGTTCGGGGTCCGGCAGGACGTAGCAGCCCTCGCCGTGCGCCACCGGCAGGCGCAGCATCGTCCCGGCCGGGATGGCCGCGCTGAAGGGCGTGTCGTGGCGGGTCACGGCCAGGCGGACCCAGCGATGCTCGAAGCGCAGCGAGGCGTTGCGCAGGAGGGCTCCCGGCAGCAGGCGGGCCTCGGTCAGGACCTGGAAGCCGTTGCAGATGCCGAGCACCAGACCGCCCTGCTCGGCGTGTTCGCGGACCGCGGCCATGACCGGGCTGAAGCGGGCCAGCGCCCCGGCCCGCAGATAGTCGCCGTGGGCGAACCCGCCGGGCAGGATCACCAGCTCGGCGCCCTGGAGGTCGGGCCGCTCGTGCCACAGGGCCACCGCCTCCGCGCCGGCCAGGCGCGCGGCATGGAGGGCATCGCGGTCGCAGTTCGAGCCGGGGAAGACGATCACGCCGACCTTCATACCACCGGCTCCTCCAGGGGCTCCACCCGCCAGGCCTCGATGAGCGGGTTGGCCAGCAGCTCGGCCGCCAGGCGCTCGGCCACCGCCCGGGCGGCGCCGGCGTCCGCGGCGTCGACCGCCAGCTCGACCCGCCGGCCCACGCGGACGTCGTGGACGCCGCTCACGTCCAGGTGGCCCAGGCCGCCCTCCACCGCGCGGCCCTGCGGGTCGAGGATGCCGGCCCGGGGCATGACCGAGACGACGAAGCGGTAGGCGCTCACGGGAGCAGGCTCATGGGCCGACGTGATCCTCCTGCCGGTAACGCTCGAAGCGGCCTCCCGTGAGGCGTTCGAAGGCCTCGACGTAACGGCCCCGGGTACCGGCCACGACCTCCGCCGGCAGCTCCGGCCCGGGGGGGCGGTGGTCCCAGCCCGAGGCGTCGAGCCAGTCGCGCAGGTACTGCTTGTCGAAGCTGGCCTGGGGTCCGCCCGGGGCGTACGCGGCGGCGTCCCAGTAGCGGCTCGAATCGGGCGTCAGGAGCTCGTCGACGAGGAGCAGCCGCCCATCGGGCTCGCCGAGGCCGAACTCGAACTTCGTGTCGGCCAGGATGAGGCCGGCCGCCGCCGCCCGGGCGGCGGCGAAGCGGTACAGCGTCAGGGCTGCGGCGCGGACCTCATCGGCCAGGGCCGTCGAACCGACCAGCCGGACGAACGTCGCGTCGTCCACGAGCTCGTCATGGCGGCCCCCCTCCTCCTTCGTCGAGGGCGTGACGATCGGTTCGGGCAGGCGGTCCGACTCGCGCAGGCCGGCCGGCAGGCGCTGGCCGGCGATGCCGCCGCGCTCCCGATACGCCGCCCAGCCGTTGCCGGAGAGGTAGCCGCGGACGATGACCTCCACCGGCAGGACCCGGGCCCGGCGGCAGATCATGGCCCGGCCGCGCACGTCCGGGTCGTCGGGCACGCCCAGGAGGTGATTGGGCACGATGTCCGCGGTGGCCGCGAACCAGGCCCGCGAGAGGCCGGTCAGGACGGCCCCCTTGTCGGGGATGGGCGTGGGCAGGACGACGTCGAAGGCGCTCACCCGGTCGCTGGCCACGAGCAGCAGGCGCTCGTCGTCGAGCGCGTAGAGGTCCCGCACCTTGCCTCGCCGGAGATACGTCCGCGGTTCAGTCGAGAGCACGGACCGCCTCCTTCCCCGTCCCCGTCGCCACCAGCCGCTCGAGCCGGGCGACGATGGTCGGCGCATGGCGCAGGCTCTCGGCC
The DNA here is from genome assembly GCA_036278755.1 of Candidatus Limnocylindrales bacterium. Taxonomy (GTDB): domain Bacteria; phylum Chloroflexota; class Limnocylindria; order Limnocylindrales; family CSP1-4; genus DASUKL01. The sequence continues at coordinate 22,668 of DASUKL010000046.1, forward strand.
TGGTCGAGGGCCGCGGCCAGGACGTCAGGGGCCAGCGCGGCCCGCACCTCGGGATCCTCGGCCAGCAGGTCGCCCAGGGACCGCGCTTCGTCCACCGCCCGCAGCGCGGCGCGCTGGACCAGGGCGTAGGCCGCCTCGCGGGAGAGCCCGCCGGGGTCGACGAGGGCCAGGAGGACCCGTCCGCTGGCGGCCAGGCCCTGGTCGGCGGCCAGGTTCACGGCCATCCGATCGGCATGCACGCCGAGGTCGGTCACGAGGCCGGTGAAGCGGACCAGCATGTAGTCGAGGAGGATCGTCGCGTCGGGCAGCACGACCCGCTCCACCGAGGAGTGGCTGATGTCCCGCTCGTGCCACAGGGCCTGGTCCTCGAGGGCCGCCGCGGCATAGCCGCGCAGCAAGCGGGCCAGGCCGGCCAGGCGCTCGGAGAGGATGGGGTTGCGCTTGTGGGGCATGGCCGAGGAACCCTTCTGGCCCTTACGGAACGGCTCGGACAGCTCACCGATCTCGGTGTGCTGGAGGTTGCGGACCTCGGTCGCGAAGCGCTCGATCGAGCCGCCGGCCAGGGCCAGGGCGGCCACGAAGGCGGCATGCCGGTCGCGGGCCACGATCTGGCTGGCGGCGGGGTCGACGGCCAGGCCCAGATCCTCCAGGGCGACAGCCTCGAGCTCGGGTTCCAGGTGGCTGTAGGTGCCCACGGGCCCCGAGAGCTTGCCGGTGGCCAGGTCGGCCGCGGCGGAGCGGACTCGAGCCCGGGCGCGGTCGAGCTCGAAGGCCCACCCGGCCAGCTTGACCCCCAGGGTCGTGGGCTCGGCGTGGACGGAATGAGTCCGGCCCATCATCGGGGTCGTGGCCTGCTCGCGGGCCCGGCCCACGACGGCCGCGACGGCCGCCCCGAAGTCGGCCTCGAGGCGTTCCGCGGCGGCCCGGCACTGGATGGCCAGGGCGGTGTCGACGACGTCGCTGCTGGTGAGGCCGAGGTGCAACCAGCGCCCTTCCGGGCCCACGGTCTCGGCGACCTGGCTGACGAAGGCGATGACGTCGTGGTCGGTCGTCCTCTCGATCTCGGCGATACGCGCCACGTCGATCCGGGCCCGCCCCTCGATGGCCGCCAGGGCCTCGGCCGGGATCCGTCCGGCGGCTGCCTGGGCCCGAGCCACGGCCAGCTCGACCCGCAGCATGGCCCCGAAGCGCGCCTCGTCGGTCCACAGGGCGCCCATCTCGGGCAAGGTGTACCGGGGGATCACGTCGATGCCTCCACCGCGAGGCCGGCCCTGTGGCCGGGTCCACGCGACCCGAGGCCGTGGGCCCCCATCGACGAGCGGCCGACGTCACTTCGCCGCTGCAGGCCGCCGAAGTCGATCTGATCCGCGGCACCGTAGGCCGCCTCGGCCGCCAGGGCCACCGATGCGCCGCGCCCGACGACGGTCACGATCCGACCCCCGGCCGTCACCAGCCCGCCCTGGCCCGATGATCCGCCCGGTCCCGACCGACCGCCTCCGGCCCAGCCCACGCCGGCCCCGAAGAGGAGCCCGCCCGCCGCGCGGGCCGCATCGAGGCCGTCGATCGGCTCGCCGCGCCGTGGCCGCCCGGGATAGCCCGCCGCGGCCAGGACCACGCCCACGGCCGCTTCCTGGGCGACCGGCAGCAGCAGCCCCTCGACGCCCAGCGCGGTCGCGGTCTCGGTCAGCCGATCGGCCGCTGCGGCGGCCAGGAGCAGGGCCAACGGCACGGCCAGGCGGGGCAGGATGACCTGGGTCTCGGGGTCGCCCAGGCGGACGTTGAACTCCAGCAGCCGCGGCCCCTCCGCGGTCAGCATGAGGCCGGCATAGAGGGCCCCCCGGAAGGGCGTGCCGCGACCTGCCATCTCGGCCAGGACCGGCAGGTGGATGCGCCGGACGAGGTCGGCGGCCACCAGCTCGTCGAGATCGTCCAGGGGCGAGATGGCGCCCATGCCGCCCGTGTTCGGGCCGCGGTCGCCGTCGAGCAGGCGCTTGTGGTCGCGGGCCGCCGGCAGGGCCAGTGCGGCCCCGGTCGCATCGCAGATGCAGATCAGGCTGGCCTCGGATCCAGTGAGGCGCTCCTCCACCACGACGCGCGCCCCGGCCACGCCGAAGCGGCCCTCGACGAGCGCCTCGCGCAGGGCGGCCTCCGCGCTGGCCTCGTCCGGACAGACCGTGACGCCCTTGCCCGCTGCCAGCCCGTCAGCCTTCACCACACAGCCCCGGCCGGACAGCGTGGCGGCGAAGGCCAGGGCCGGCTCGATGGCCGTGAAGGACGCGCCGCGGGCCGTGGGCACGCCGGCCGCACGGCAGATCTCGCGGGTGAAGGCCTTGCTGCCTTCCAGGCGCGCCGCCGCGGCGCCTGGGCCGAAGGCCGGCACGCCGGCCACCCCGAGAGCGTCGACCAGGCCGCCCACCAGCGGTGCCTCGGGGCCCACGACGACGAGGTCGACCCGCTCGGCCCGGCAGAGGGCCATGACGCCGGGGATGTCGGTCTCGGTCAGCTCCGGGTGGACCTCGGCCGCGTCCTCCATGAGGGCATTGCCCGGCCCGACGATGACCCGTTCGACGCCCGGCTCGGCGCCCAGCCGCCAGCAAAGGGCGTGCTCCCGGCCTCCGTCGCCGAGGACGAGGATCGTCCGCGGGATGGGCACTTGCGAGGGGACCGACCTGCTCGAGCCGAGCGGCGCGGTCGACCGGACCGCCCCCCGACGCGGACCGCCGGTCATGCCACCACCCGCCGGGCGGCCAGCGGCAGCTCGTCCCGGACGATCGTCTGCGAGCGCTCCGGGCCCACGCTGACCAGGGCGATGGGCACGCCGGCCAGGGCCTCCAGGCGATCGAGCACGTCGCGCGCCGCCCGCGGCAGCTCGGCCAGGGAGCGGACCGCGGTCAGGTCGGCCGTCCAGCCGGGGAACGTCTCGTAGACCGGCCGGGCCCGCTCCAGGTCGGCCAGCGGCAGCGGCCAGGCCTCGACCCGCCTGCTGTCGACCTCGTAGGCCGTGCAGATCCGCACCTCGGGCAGGCCGGAGAGGATGTCGAGCTTGTTGATCATGATGCAGCTGACGCTGTTGACGGCCACGGTGAAGCGCAGGGGGACCGCGTCGAACCAGCCGCAGCGGCGCTGGCGGCCGGTGGTCGTGCCGTACTCGCTGCCCCGTTCCAGCAGGTGGCGGCCGGTGGCGTCGTCGAGCTCGGTCGGGAAGGGGCCCGTCCCTACCCGGGTGGCATAGGCCTTCATGACCCCGATGACCTGGTCGATCTGGCGCGGGCCCACGCCCCCGCCGGTGCAGGCCCCGCCGGCCACGGCGTTCGAGCTGGTGACGTAGGGGTAGATGCCGTGGTCGAGGTCGAGGAGCGTGCCCTGGGCGCCCTCGAAGAGGACGTGCTGCCCGGCGGCGAGGGCCTCCTGGACCACGGCCGTCGTGTCGCAGACATGCGGCGCCAGGCCGGCGCCCCAGTCCGCAGCCCGTGCGGTCAGCGCGTCGAGATCGAGGGGCGGCAGGCCATAGGTGCCGCCCAGGACGGCGTTCTTGTCAGGCAGCAGGCGGGCCAGCCGCTGGCGCAGCCCGGCCGGATCGAGCAGGTCGCCCACGCGGATGCCGATGCGCCAGGCCCGGTCGGCATAGGCCGGGCCGATGCCCCGATGGGTGGTGCCCAGCTCGAGGCCGGTGAGGCGGGCCTCCATGGCCCCGTCGAGGGCAACGTGGTAGGGCAGGATCACGTGGGCCGCGGCGCTGACCCGGATGCGGTCCACGTCCAGGCCGCGCTCGGCCAGCATGGCCATCTCGTCGAGCAGCGTCTGGGGGTTGACCACCACGCCGTTGGCGATGATCGGGATGATGTGGGGGTAGAGGACGCCGCTCGGCACGAGGTGGAGCTTGAAGACCTGGTCACCCAGCACGATGGTGTGCCCGGCGTTGTCGCCGCCCTGGTAGCGGACCACATGGCTGACCGAGGCGGAGAGGAGATCGGTGGTCTTGCCCTTGCCCTCGTCGCCCCATTGGAGCCCGACCACGACCGTCGCGGGCATCAGTGCGACCGGGCCGGGTGGGGGGTAGGGTGCGCCCCTGGAAGCTCCGCCACGTGGCGGCGGAGCAGGCTCCGGGCGAAGGTGCGGGTCGGTCTCACAGGGCCGAACCTGCCCCTGCCTCGAGCAACGGCGCCTCCCGGTCGAGGGGCGGGCTGGGGCCCGCCGGGCTTGGTAAGGCGCCATGATACCGGCCCCCGCCTGGCGACGTCGGGGCGGCCCGGCCCAGCGGCCGTCGGCTCAGGGGATCGGCCGTCGCCGGGTCGGCCGTCGCCTGAGGGATCCGGCCGTCGCTAGAGGGAGCGGTCGTCGCTTGGTCGGCCGTCGCCTGACCATCGGGCGACCGGCGCAGGTACCTTCGGCCCGTCGGGCCGGGGCGAGCGCCGACCTAGGCTTCGCTGCGGCGGGCGAACAGCAGCCCCCACGGTGTCGTGCCGTCGCCGACGCCGCCGATACCGCCTCGACGAGGGACCGTGCTCCGACTACTCCGCCTTCTCGGACTCCTGGCGCCAGGCGCCCTCGCGCTCCGCGTCTTCGTCCTGCCCGTCCAGCAGGCCCAACTGGGTCCGGACCTCGCGGGGATCCTGGGCGAGGTGCTCGACGGCCTCATCGGGGCTGGCGTGGCCTGCCTCTTCGCCGCTCTCCTGCTGGGGCCCTGGATGGATCGCGTCGCCCGAGCCGTGGCCCGTCTGGCCGACGGCGACTACGGCTACCGGCTGGGCCAGCGGCGGCTCGACGTGGGCCTGCCAGGGAAGGTCACGGCCGGCATCGACCGCATCGCCCAGCAGCTCTCCGAATCCCACGACGCGGCCACCATGGACCGCCTGACCGGCATCGCCAACCGCCAGAACATCCTGGCCGCCATCTTCGAGGAGGTCGAGCGCTCGAAGCGCTACGAGCGTCCGATGTCGGTCGCTTTCGTCGACATCGACCACTTCAAGGCCGTCAACGACACCTACGGTCACCCGGCCGGCGACGTCGTCCTACGCCGCGTGGCAGACATCCTGCGGACGAACATCCGGGCCAGCGACAGGGTGGGCCGCTACGGCGGGGAGGAGTTCGTCCTACTGCTGCCCGAGACCAACGTCGACGACGCCGCCATGCTGGCCGAGAAGCTGCGTCTCTGCGTCCTGCGGGAGACCTTCCAGGTCAGCCCCGAGATCCGGCTCAACCTCACGATCTCCCTGGGTATCGCCGGGGGCCTCAGCCAGCGCGTCCGCTTCGAGACGATCGTCCGCGACGCCGACGCGGCCATGTTCAGCGCCAAGAGCCTGGGCCGCAACCAGACCTACGTCTTCGCCGAGCCCGACGAGGACGCCCGGGTGCCCCGGGCCCCCATCAGCCCCCAGGGGCGCGAGGACGCGGCGCGCATCGGCCGGGCCGCCCGGGCCGCGGCCCAGGAGCTGTTGCAGTCCGTCGTGGCTCCTCTGCCTCACTACCGCGGCCGGCCCTCCCAGCTCATCGCCGAGATCGCCACGACCATGGCCCGCAACCTCGGCCTGCCCGAGCCCGAGGTGGACCGGGTGCGCGTGGCCAGCCTCCTCCACGACGTAGGCAAGGTCGGCATCCCCTCGGAGATCCTCGACAAGCCCGCCCCGCTCAGCACCGTGGAGTGGCAGTCGGTCGTCCAGCACCCCCGCATCGGCCAGCTCATCCTCGAGCAGGCCAGCGCCCTGCGCGAGGCCGTGCCGATCATCCTCCACCACCACGAGCGCTTCAGCGGCCGCGGCTACCCCTACGGCCTGCGGGGCCAGGACATCCCCCTCGGCGCGCGCCTCGTCTCCATCGCCGACGCCTACGACGCGATGATGCACGACCGGCCCTACAAGGCCGCCATCGGCCACGCCGAGGCCATCGCCGAGCTCCGCCGCCACGCCGGCACCCAGTTCGATCCCGAGCTCGTCTCCCTCTTCTGCGACCTCTTCAGCGACGGCGTGCCGGGCTGGGAGTACGTCGGCAACACGTTGCGGCCCTTCGGGACCGAGGAGGAGCTGAGGGCCGCCCTGGAGGCCGAGGGGCAGCCCAGCCGTCGGCGCAGCCGACGCTCCTCAGGCGGCGGCAGCCACCGCGCCGCGGTAGGCTGACCGGGCCCAACGAAGTCTCTGCTTCCGCCAGGCCACGGGCACGGCCCGAGGCAAG
>DASUKL010000047.1:0-2612 GCA_036278755.1 Candidatus Limnocylindrales bacterium
GCGATGCCAGTCGCTCAACAGCCACGTGCCGGGACGGTCGTCGTGCTCGTATCGCCCCGGCCGCCGTTCTCATCGCTCACCCAGAGTGTCTGGGTGTACTGCTTCGTGATGCACATGAGAAGGAAGGTATGGTGGAACGCCTGACTGAACTGACTTGTGCTGATCGACTTCTGGTTGCCGTCACCGTACTCGAAGTAGCCGCTGAAGGGGGGCGTACCTGTCCACGATCCGGTCCAGTTGGCCGCATTCCCGCCGGTGGTCTGGGTCGACGGACTGATGCTCGCCGAGGTGACCAACGGCTTGACCTGGGCTCTGGCGTCGACGAGCCCGGAGAGGAGGAGACACAGGCCTACCGCCAGTGCCAGCGGACGGAGGATCCCCGAGCGCGGGGGTACATCGCACCCTCCCTTCGGTCGGGCCCCGCGGGGTGACCGTTGCGTCCGGTAGCGATCGCCTGCGTGCTCCGATCCCCAAACGCGGCAGCTCGAACGGCCTGGAGCTTACACCCGCGGCGACGTTCGAAAACGCTCGATCGGGCGCCCTGTTCAGCCCTCCGGGGCCTCGAGATCGCGGGCGTAGGGGGGCATCCGGAAGCGCATGGCCGGCGTCAGGACGCCGCCATGGCCCAGGCGGGCGACCGTCGCCCGGGTCGGCGGCTCGCCGGCCAGGAGGCGGGGCAGGAGGAGGTCCGCCGCGGTCGCCTTCGAGTAGGCGCCGCACGTCGGCAGGCCCAGGATCGTGGTCTGCCCCAGGCGGCCCAGCCAGAGCATCGAGCCCGGGTGGGCCGGCACCCCACGCCGGACCACCCGGCCGCCCAGACGGCGGAGGGCGACGAAGAAGGCGTCCTGTGGGTCCGTGCTGGCCCCGCCGGCGGTCAGGACGAGATCGACCCGCTGGCCGCCGATGGCCAACGCCCGGAGCTCGCCTGCCACATCGGCCGGCGCATCGGCGACGTAGAGGGGGCCGACCAGCTGGGAGCCCAGGGCCTCCACCTTGCGCCGGACCGTGGCCTCGAAGCGGGCCCGCGCCGTCCCCTCCACGGTCTCCTTGACGAGGGCCGCGACGCGCTGGGGCAGGAACGGGCGGACCTGGACCAGCGGGCCCCGGCCCCGTGCCGCCGCCCGGGCCAGGAGCCTCTCGGCCCGAACGACGGTGCGTTCAGGCACCACGTGGGGGGCGCCCTTGACGCTGGCCACGAGCTCGCCGGCCCGGACCGTCTGGCCATCCAGGACCGTGAAGACCTCCAGGGGATCTATCCGGTCGACGGCCTCGAGGAGCCCCAGATCCACCGCCACCACCCCGTCCGCCTCGGCCAGGAGGTCCACCCGACTCTCGTGCGGCCCCCGCCGGACGAGGCAGGGCCCCGCCACCGCCGCCGCGAGGCGGACCGCGACCTCGTCCTCGTGCAGCTCGCCAGGGGCCAGGAGCAGCAGGTCGAGCACTCGTGGGGCGGCTCGGCTGCCACGGCCGTGGACCGCGCCGGGCACGGCCAGGGCGGCCACATCGGCGGCGGAGAGGCGCCGGCCCTTCGACCAGCGCTCCTCCCCCACCGCCAGGTCGCGGGTCAGGATGGCCCCCACGAGGCGCGCCGAACGAGGCGCGTCGAGCGGGCGGCCGGGCTCGACGCGGACGACCCTCACCCGGCTCGGGCGATCGCCGCCTCCAGGGCCCGCCGGGTGTAGACGGCCGCCATGGCCGCCCGGTAGGCCGCATCAGCATGGATGTCGGCCCGGACCTCCACGCCGTCGGTGGCGTGGGCCGCGGCATCGGCGGACCCCGGCCCGCCGGCCAGGGCGGTCTCCACGGCCGTGGCCCGATAGGCGACGTCCCCGACGCCGGTGACGGCCACCCGGACGTGGTCGAACGGGCCGCTGCCGCCTCCGGTCCGGCCGACCACGGCAGCCACGCCGCAGAGGGCGTAGCCGGAGGCTGGCTGGTCGATGGAGCGGTAGGCCGACCCGTAGGCCCCGGAGGGCGCCGGGAGCCGGATCTCGGTCAGCAGCTCGTCGGCCGCCAGGGCGCTGGTGAATGGCCCGACCAGGCAGTCGGCCAGGTCCAGGGTGCGCTCGCCGCGGGCCGAGCGGACCACGACCTGGGCCTCGAGGGCCAGCAGGACGGCCGGCATGTCGGCGGCCGGGTCCGCATGGGCCACGGCCCCGCCGATCGTGCCCCGGTTGCGGACCTGGAGGTCGGCGATACGAGGCAGGACGTCGGCCATCAGGGCCAGGCCCATGATCGCCGGCTCGGCCAGCAGCTCGTGGTAGGTCGTCGCGGCACCCACCACCAGGCCGCCGCCGTCGAGGCGACGGACCCCGTGCAGCTCGCGGAGCCGGCCCACATCGAGCAGCCGGGCCGGACGGGCAAGGCGCAGCTTCATGAGCGGCAGGAGGCTCTGGCCGCCGGCCAGGACCTTGGTCTCGGCGCCATGGGCAGCCAGGTCGGCGAGGGCCTCCTCGAGGCTGGCCGGTCGAGCGTAGTCGAACGCGGCGGGGATCATGCCCGAGCCTCCTTCCCGGCCGCCTGGATGGCCCGCCAGACGGTGGGCGCCGTGAGCGGCATGTCGAGGTGGCGGATGCCCAGCGGGCTGAGGGCGTCCATGACGGCGTTGACGA
>DASUKL010000048.1:0-2837 GCA_036278755.1 Candidatus Limnocylindrales bacterium
GATGCACTTGCCGCACGACTCGTCGTTCATGAAGCGCTCGAGGGTCGTGGCCAGCTCGACGATGCAGGCGCTCTCGTCGACGACGACCAGCGAGCCCGAGCCGACGATGGCCCCGGCCGCCCCGAGGGCCCCGAAGCTGAGCGGCGTGTCCAGCGCGTTGGGCGGCAGGAAGCCACCCGAGGGACCGCCCACGAGGACCGCCTTCAGCCGGCCGACGCTGCCGCCGCCGACCCGCTCCACGATGTCGCCGAGGCTCGTGCCCGTGGGCACCTCGGCCAGGCCGGGGTGCTTGACCGAACCGCTGAGTTGGACGAGGAAGGTGCCCGGGCAGGCCGGGTCGCCGGTGGCGGCGAAGGCCGCCGCCCCGTGGGCCACGATCCAGGGCACCGCGGCCAGGGTGGCCACGTTGTTGATGGCCGTGGGCTGGTCGTGGAGCCCACGCACGGCCGGGTAGGGCGGCCGCTGCTCGGGCATCCCCCGCCGGCCCTCGAGAGCCCGCAGGAGGGTCGTCTCCTCGCCCACCAGGAAGCCGCCCGGCAGGGGCCGGACCTCGATGTGGACGCCCTGGCCGCTGCCCCGCGTGTCGGCCCCGATGTAGCCGGCCTCCTCGGCCAGGCGCACCGCCGTCCGCAGGCGGTCCGCGGCCAGGGTCGCGTCCTGGCGCAGGGCGATGAAGGCCTCCGTGGCGCCCACGGCGTAGGCGGCCAGGGCGACGCCCTCGACCACGGCGTGGGGGTCGAGCTCCATGAGGGTCCGGTCGATGGTCGCCCCCGGGTCGGCCTCGTAGCCGTTGGCCACGACGTAGTGGTGATCGCCGACGGCGGCCCGGCAGGCCCGCCACTTGGCCGCCGTGGGGTAGCCGGCCCCGCCTCGGCCGCGCAGGCCGGACTCGTCGAGCAGGCCGATGAGGGCCTCCGGGGCCACCCGGCCGGCGACCTGCTGCCAGGCCGTCCAGGCCCCGGCCTTCTCGGCCGCCTCCAGGCCGCCCCGCTCGGGGTCGTAGGTCCCGGCTCGCTCGAGGACGATCGAGGGCCAGCCCTTGCGGGTCTTCAGGATGGTCATGAGGCGCCGGCTCCCGCCCCCACCGGCGCCGCCCGCAGGCGCGTGGCCAGGCTGGCAGCCGAGGCCGGGTCGACCTTGGCCTGGGGCTGGCCGTCGACGGTCAGGAAGATGCCGCTCGGCGCGGCGCCGTGGCAGTCGGCCGCCTCCAGCCTGACCCGGCCGTCCGGGCTGGGCCGGCCGACGTGCGTCTCGAGGGCCGTCTCCAAGGCGGCCGTGACCTGGCCCGCGCCCCGGAAGGCGCAGGAGGGGCAGCGGCAGATGGCCACCACGTGACCGCCGGGCTGCTCCATCCGCAGCTGGCCGTAGAAGGTCGCCGCGCCGTAGACCATGGCGTACGAGGCACCGGTGCGGTGGCTGATGTGCTTGAGCGCGGCCACGGGCAGGTAGCCGAACGTGTCCTGCGCCTCGGCCAGGATGTCGAGGAGGTGGGCCGGGTCGTGGCCGTTGGCGTGGAGGATGGGGTCAAGGACCCGCGTGTCGAGGCGCTGGAAGGGCTCGAAGGCCGGGTCGGGTACGGTGCGGCCCGCGCGCCGGGGGGCGGATTCCTCGCGCCGCTCGGCGTACTGCTCGGCCGGACCCCAGTGGACGTGGAAGCGCTGCCGGGTGTCCACGCCGCCCATGTCGATGCACTCGATGGGGCAGGCCTGGGCGCACTGGAAGCAGGTCTCGCACTTGAGGGCCCCGGCCTCGTCGAAGAGGAGGACGAGGCGGCCGCGATGGCGGGGCGAGACCTCCGGGGTCACCTCCGGGTACTGGATCGTCGGCTTGCGCTGCAGCATGCGCACGAACGTGAGGGCCATGCCCTTGGCGATGCCGAGGCCGGGCAGGGTCATGCGCGCCTCCTCACCGGACCTGCTGGACGATGAGGATCGCCGCGGCGGTCACGAAGATGTTGATGAGGGCCGCGGGCAGGAGCCACTTCCAGGCGAAGGCCATGAGCTGGTCGATCCGCACCCGGGGCAGGGTGGCCCGCAGCCAGATGAAGACGATGACGAAGAAGAAGCTCTTGGCCAGGAACCAGAAGAGGCCCATGACCCAGGGGAAGGTGATGGCCAGCCAGAGCATGGCCAGCCCGCCGATGACGACGTTGAAGAGCAGGAAGCCGACGATGAGGGCCTTCCACCAGGGCCAGCTGCTGCGCAGCATCCACACCGGCAGGGTCAGGACGAGCGTGCCGATGAGGGGCACGAGAAGCAGGGCGAAGAGAAAGCCCAGGCCCAGCTGCCCGAAGTCGAGGCCTACGGTGAAGGGCGTCGCCACGCCCAGCCAGTCGAGGATGGGGTCGAGCGAGATGGGCGCCGTCCAGCCGCCGAAGAAGACGGTCACGGTCAGGCCCGAGAGGACCAGGAGGTTGACGTACTCGGCGAAGAAGAAGAAGCCGAAGCGCATGCCGCTGTACTCGGTGAAGGCGCCGGCCACGATCTCGCTGTCCGCCTCGGTGAAGTCGAACGGCGTGCGGTTGCCCTCGGCCAGAGCGGCGATGAAGAAGATGAGGAAGGCCAGCGGCTGCTGGACCACGTACCAGTCGAGGATGTTGCCCGACTGGGCCTCGACGATCGAGTTGAGGCTCATCGTCCCGGCCAGGAGGATGACCCCCACGACGGAGAGGGTCAGCGGGATCTCGTAGCTGATGGCCAGCACGGCCGCCCGGATGGCGCCGATGAGGGAGTACTTGTTGAAGCTGGCCCAGCCGCCCATCATCACGCCCACGACGCTGATGCCGCCCACGGCGAAGAAGTAGAGCAGGCCGATGTTGAAGTCCTGGCCGTAGAGCC
>DASUKL010000049.1:0-14660 GCA_036278755.1 Candidatus Limnocylindrales bacterium
CCGATGGAGATCGTGGAGATCCGCTGCCAGACCCCGGGCGAGGTCGCGGCGGCGATGCGGGAGCTGCGCATCAGGGGCGCACCGGTCCTGGGCCAGGTGGCGGCCTACGGTCTGTGGCAGGCCGCCGAGGCGCAGCGCCAGGCAGCCGAGGCCCAGCGCCAAACGGCTGTCGGCAACCTCGCTCCTGACGCGGGAGCCCCTGGTCCCGCCGTCCCGGTCCCTGCCTCGTCGACGGCCATCCCCGCCGCCGCCGAAGCGTTCCGGTCCGCCCGTCCCGGCGTCGCCCCCCTCCGGCGGGCCGTGGCCCGCGCCCTGGCCGCCTGGCAGGCCGTGGGCGGCGACCAGGCCGCGCCCGAGGTCGTGGCCGACCGCCTCAAGGCCGAAGCCGACGCCATCGCCATGGAGGCGCTCCTGGGCCAGGCCCGACTCGGGCGCACCGGGGCTGCCGCGCTGCCCCGGCCACGGGCCGTGGGCGGCCGCGTCCGCATCCTGACCATCGACGAGACCGGGGCCCTGGCCGGCGGCACCGTCGGCACAGCCCTGGGCGTGGTGACCACGGCCGCGGCCGAGGGCCGGGCCTTGGAGGTCATCGTGGCCGAGACGCGGCCCTCGCTCACCGGGGCCCGGCTGGCGGCCTGGGAGCTGGCCCTGGCCGGGGTGCCGTATCGGGTCGTGGCCGATGGCGCTGCGGCGGGGCTCATCGCCGCCGGCGACGTCGACATCGTGCTCGTGGGAGCGGAGGCAGTGGCCGCCGACGGTGCGGCCCTGGCCCCGGCCGGCACCTATCCTCTGGCCCTGGCCGCGGCCCGCGCCGGGGTGCCGTTCGTCGTCTGTACCGGCAGCGAGGCCATCGATCCCGACCTCGCCGGCGCCGCGGAGCTGCGCCCGGAGCTGCGCCGCCTGGTGGCCGGCAGCCTGGCCGAGCCGGACAGCCTCAGCGGTCCGGCCGCCGACGACACATCGCTCGCGGCCCAGCCCCTCCACGACATCACCCCGCCCGATCTCATCAGCGCCTTCGTCACCGACGAGGGGCTGCTCCACCCGCCCTACGGCCAGGCCTTCGCGGGCCTGGCCTGGCCCGCCCGATGACCGTCCCGGTGGCCGGCTGATGGCTGCCCCGGCCCGGACCCGGGGCGGACAGCAGGACGCGCTGCCGAGCAGCGGACTGGTCGTCCGCCAGGTAGCGGACCGCGTTCTCCTGCGCAACTTCCTGGAGCGTGACCGGCTCTTCGCCGCGTACGCCCTGTGCGACCTCGACGAGCGCGAGTTCGCCCGCACCCGCTGGGGTGTGGCGTTCCGCGACGGCGAGCCGCAGGCCGTGGCCCTCGAGTACGGCGGTCCGGCGCCGCAGCCCCTCTTCGCCATGGGCCAGCCGTCCGGCATCGCGGCCGTGCTGCGGGACGTCGTCCGGCCGCGCGTCGCCTTCCTGGCCTGTGCGGAGGCGGCCCTGCCTGAAGTGGAGCGGGTCTATCGCGTCGATGGCGGCCCCACGATGGTCCGCATGTGGGTCGATCGCTCGACCTTCCGTCCGGCGCCCGGGGCGACCGCCCGCCTGCTGCCGGCCGAGATCGCCGACCTCAATCGGCTCTACGACCTCGGCCTGACCTCCTGGCTGCCGGCCGAATCGATCGCCCGCGGCGTCTACTACGGCGTCCGCCTGGGCGGCCGCCTGGTAGCCGCGGCAGGGACCCACGTCATCAGCCCCGAGGCCCGCCTGGCCGTGGTCGGCAACGTCATGACCCATCGCGACTACCGCGGCCGGGGCTACGCCAAGATCACCACCAGCGCCGTGACCCAGGAGCTGCTCCGGGCCTGCGACCAGGTCGTGCTCAACGTCCGCGCCGACAACCCGCCGGCCCTGGCCGCCTACCGGGCCCTGGGCTACCAGGAGCACGTCCGTTTCGCCGAGCGGCTGGTCCATCGGCGCTCCGGGACGTGGGATACCATCGTCGCGCCCCTGCGCCGCCTGTTCGTCCCTCACAAGGAGCCCTGAGTGTCCGTCGCCACGTCCCCTCCGGCCCACGACGTCGCCGACCTCGGCCTGGCCGCCGAGGGCCGCCGGCGCATCGAATGGGCCGAGCGCGAGATGCCCGTCCTGCGTTCGATCCGCGAGCGCTTCGTGGCCCAGCAGCCGCTGGCCGGGCTGCGCATCGCGGCCTGCCTCCACGTCACGACCGAGACGGCCAACCTCGTCCGCACCCTCCACGCCGGCGGGGCCGACATCGTCCTGGCCGCCTCGAACCCCCTCTCGACCAAGGACGACGTGGCTGCTGCGTTGGTGGCCGAGTACGGCATCGGGGTCTATGCCCGGCGGGGCGAGGATCGGGAGACCTACTACCGGCACCTGAATGCCGCCGCCGACACCCACCCCCAGGTGACGATGGACGACGGCTGTGACCTCGTCTCCCTCCTCCACCAGGAGCGACCGGACCAGCTGGCCGAGGTCCAGGCCGGGACCGAGGAGACGACGACCGGCGTCATCCGGCTGCGGGCCATGGCCGCCGACGGCGCCCTGCGCTTCCCGGTCATCGCCGTCAACGAGGCCCAGACCAAGCACCTCTTCGACAACCGCTACGGGACGGGCCAGTCGACCCTCGACGGCATCCTGCGGGCGACCAACGTGCTCATCGCCGGGCGGCGGATCGTCGTCGCCGGCTATGGCTGGGTGGGCCGCGGCATCGCCAGCCGCTTCCGGGGCCTGGGCGGCCACGTGGCCGTCGTCGAGGTCGACCCCATCCGGGCCCTCGAGGCCCTCATGGACGGTTTCGAGGTCCTGACCGCCAGCCAGGCCGCGCCGTGGGGCGAGATCTTCATCACCGCCACCGGCAACCTCAACGTCTTCCGCCGCGAGCACTTCGCCCGCATGCGCGATGGGGCCATCCTGGCCAACAGCGGCCACTTCGATAGCGAGCTGGACCTGCCCGCCCTGCGTCAGCTGGCCGAGGGCCACGTCAGCGAGGTCCGCGACAACGTCCAGCAGTTCGACCTGGGCCCCACGAAGATCAACCTCGTGGCCGAGGGCCGGCTGGTGAACCTCGGGGCGGCGGAAGGCCATCCCGCCGCGGTCATGGACATGAGCTTCGCCAACCAGGCCCTCAGCGTGGAGTACGTGGCCCACCACCACGCCGAGCTCGAGCCGCGGGTCTATGACGTGCCGGCCGAGATCGACGCCGAGGTGGCCCGCCTCAAGCTGGCCGCCCTGGGCATCGAGCTCGAGCCCATGACGGAGGAGCAGCAGCGCTACGTGACGTCCTGGCAGAGCGGCACGTGAGCGGCGAGCCGGTCGCGGCTCCGTACGGCTCCTGGGTCTCGCCCATCACCCTCGACGAGCTCTACGGCGATCGGCGCACACCTTCGTCCCTGCGCGCGATCCGGGGGGCCCTGTGGTGGCAGGAGTCCCGGCCCTCCGAGGATGGCCGTGACGCGGTCGTCCGCCGCGCGCCGGACGGGACGATCGCCGATGCCAGCCCGGCCGGGGTCAACGTCCGGACCATGGTCCACGAATACGGCGGTGGCGCGTGGGCCGTAGGTCCCGACGACCTGCTGATCTACGCCGACAAGGCCGACGGACGGCTGTACGCCCTGGCCCCCGGCGCCGAGCCCCGAGCCCTCACCCCGGCGGCCGATGCACCGGCCCTCACCCCGGCGGGCGACCTGCGCTATGCGGACCTCGAGGTCGACGCCGCCCGATCGCGGATCCTGTGTGTCCGCCAGGACCACCGTCGCGACGCCCAGGAGCCGCAGAACACGCTCGTGGCGGTGCCTCTTGCCGGCGGCGAGCCGGAGGTCCTCGTCGAGGGCCACGACTTCTTCAGCGCGCCCCGCCTCTCCCCGGACGGCCGCCACCTGGCCTGGCTGAGCTGGGACCACCCGAACCTGCCCTGGGACGGCTGCCAGCTGTGGCTGGCCGAGCTCGATGCGGCCGGCCGGCCCCGGGAGCCGCGCGTCGTGGCGGGCAGTGCCGGCGAGGCCATCGACCAGCCCCGCTGGTCGCCCGACGGGCGGCTCCACTTCGTGGCCGAGCCGGACGGCTGGTGGAACCTCTTCGTCCTGGGCCCCGACGAGGCCGCGATCCCCCTGGCGCCCATGGCGGCCGAGTTCGGCTTCCCGCAGTGGAACTTCGGCCGACAGACCTACGATTTCCTGCCCGACGGCCGGATCGTGGCCATCTCCGCTCGCAGCGCGGACGACGCGGGCGATCGGCTGTGGCTCATCGGGCCGGCGCCGGGCCAGGTCGAAGCCCTCGCGAACCCCTGGACGCAGCTCTCCGGCCTGGCCGTGCTGGGGGAGCGGATCGGGCTGCTATGCGCGTCGTGGACCGAGCCGCCCTCGATCGTCCTCATCGACGCGACGGGGCAGGGTGCGGAGCTCGTGCAGCGCTCGACCGCCGTGCGGGTCGACCCGGCGGACGTCTCGATCCCCACGGCCATCACCTTCCCCACGAGCGATGGGGCCGTGGCCCACGGCCTCTTCTACCCGCCCCGCAATGCCCGCTTCCGGGGCCCGCCGGGGGAGCGGCCGCCGGTCGTCGTGCGCAGCCACGGCGGGCCGACGTCGTCGGCTGCCACCTGCCTCTCCCTGGCCTTCCAGTACCTGACCAGCCGGGGCATCGCCGTGGTCGACGTCGACTACCGCGGCAGCACCGGCTACGGTCGAGCCTACCGCCAGGCCCTGGAGGGCCAGTGGGGCATCTACGACGTGGACGATTGCGTCGCGGCCGTGGCGTACCTCGCCGCCGAGGGGCTCGTCGACGGTGAGCGGGCGGCCATCGAGGGCGGCAGCGCCAGCGGCTACACGACCCTCGCCGCGCTGGCCTTCCGGGACGCGTTCTGCGCCGGGGTCAGCTACTTCGGCATCGGCGACCTCGAGACGTTCGTCCATGGCACCCACAAGTTCGAGTCGCGCTACCTCGACCGCCTGGTGGGCCCCTGGCCGGCTGCGGCCGCCACGTATCGGGCCCGCTCGCCGATCCACCATCTGGACCAGGTGAGCTGCCCCATGCTCATCCTCCAGGGCCTCGACGATCGCATCGTGCCGCCCACCCAGGCCGAGCAGATCACGGCTGCGCTGCGGGCCCGCGGCCTGCCCTACGCCTACCTGCCCTTCGAGGGCGAGGGCCACGGCTTCCGCCGCGAGGCCAACCTGCGGCGGGCCACCCAGGCCGAACTGGCCTTCTACGGCCAGGTCCTGGGCTTCACCCCGGCCGATACGCTGCCACCCCTGGAGCTGGAGCGGCCGCCCGCCTGAGCGACCGCCACCGCACCGACTGCCACCGCGGAGGAGCCTGGTAGCGCATGCTAGGCTCCGCCGAGAGCCGCGGGAGGACCCATGACCAGCATCATCGACGCGCCCAGCTACCTCTTCACCTCCGAGGCGGTGACCGAGGGCCACCCGGACAAGATGTGCGACCAGGTCAGCGACGCCATCCTGGACGCCATCCTCCGCGACGATGCCGAGGCCCGGGTGGCCTGCGAGACGGCCACGACGACGGGCATCGTGCTCGTCCTGGGCGAGATCACGACCCACACCTACGTCGAGTTCCAGAACGTCGTCCGCGAGACGATCCGCCAGATCGGCTACACCGACGACCGCTACGGCTTCGACTACCGGACCTGTGGGACGCTCGTCAGCGTCCACGAGCAGTCGCCCGACATCAGCCGCGGCGTCGACGAGGCCTTCGAGACCCGGGGCAAGGGCGACCTCCACGATCAAGGTGCTGGCGACCAGGGGATGATGTTCGGCTTCGCCTGCCGCGAGACACCCGAGCTGATGCCGCTGCCCATCGCTCTCGCCAACCGCCTGGCCCAGACCCTGGCCGCGGTGCGCAAGGACGGCACCCTGCCCTACCTCCGGCCGGACGGCAAGACCCAGGTCACGGTCGAGTACGCCCACGGAGTGCCGCAGGCCGTGCGGACCGTCGTCATCGCCGCCCAGCACGACGAGGAGGTGGCTGCCGAGCGGCTGCGCGACGACATCATCCAGGCCGTCGTCCGGGAGGTCATCCCCCGCCAGCTGCGGCGGGTCGATCCGGTCATCCACGTCAACGCCACCGGGCGGTTCGTCATCGGCGGGCCGATGGGCGACGCCGGCCTGACCGGGCGCAAGATCATCTGTGACACGTACGGTGGGATGGCCCGTCACGGCGGCGGGGCGTTCAGCGGCAAGGATCCCTCCAAGGTGGACCGCTCGGCCGCCTACGCCGCTCGCTGGGTGGCCAAGAACGTCGTCGCCGCTGGCCTGGCCGATCGCTTCGAGATCGAGCTCGCCTACGCCATCGGGGTCGCCCGCCCCCTCTCGATCTCGGTCGAGACGTTCGGGACCGGCGCCATCGCCGACGAGCGGATCCTGGGTCTCATCGAGGCCCACGTCGACCTGCGGCCCTCGGCCATCATCGAACGCCTCGGCTTGCGCCGGCCCATCTACCGTCAGACGGCGGCCTACGGCCACTTCGGCCGGCCCGAGCTCGACCTGCCCTGGGAGCGGACCGACCTGGCCGCGGTCCTGGCCGCCGAGGCGGGGGTGGCCCTGCCCGAGCCGGTCGCCATCGACTGACGAGCGAGGGGGACGGATGTACGCGGTCATCCTGGCCGGCGGGGGAGGGACCCGCCTCTGGCCCCTGAGCAGCCCCGAACGGCCCAAGCCGTTCCTGCCCCTCCTGGGCGAGCGCACCCTCCTCCAGCTCACTCGCGACCGGCTGGCCGGGCTCGTCGCGACCGAAGACATCTTCGTCGTCACCGACCAGCGCTACGGCGCCTTGGCCCGGGCCCAGCTGCCGGACGCCGCGGTCATCGAGGAGCCGCTGGGCCGGAACACGGCGGCCGCCGTCGCCCTGGCCACCCTCTCCATCGATCGGCCTGACGAGGATGCGATGCTCGTCCTGCCGGCCGACCATCTCATCCCTGAGGTCGAGCGGTTCCGCTCCGTGCTCGGCGCCGCCCGCTCGCTGGCCGCCGGGGGGCTGGACATCGCCCGGCCCCTC
The DNA here is from genome assembly GCA_036278755.1 of Candidatus Limnocylindrales bacterium. Lineage (GTDB taxonomy): Bacteria > Chloroflexota > Limnocylindria > Limnocylindrales > CSP1-4 > DASUKL01. Next base: position 6,980 of record DASUKL010000049.1, read on the forward strand.
ATCACCCTCGGCATCCAGCCTGCGGGGCCCGCCACGACCTACGGCTACATCGTCCCGGCCTCGGCCGGGGGGGAGCCCACCGCTGGGATCCCGGCCCACCGCGTCGAGCGCTTCGTCGAGAAGCCCGAGCGGGCCCAGGCTGAGGCGCTCCTCGCCGGCCAGCCTCCGGCCAGCTGGAACGCCGGCATCTTCTGCTGGCAGCGCAGCGCGATCCGGGACGCCTTCGAGCGTCATGCCCCCGACCTCCTGGAGGGGGTCAGGGGCGCCCTGCGGGCCGGCGGCGGGCTCGACCCGGAGCGGTACGCGACGCTCCGGAGCACCTCGATCGATTACGCGGTCATGGAGCCGGCCGCCGCCGCGGGCCAGGTCGCGGTCATCCTCATGACGGTCGGCTGGAGTGACCTGGGCAGCTGGACCGCCCTGCTCGAGGCGCTGGGAGCCCCTGTGGACGTCAGTGGCCGGGTCGTCCCGGCCGGGGAGGCGGTCCAGCTTGGCCCCGATGACCTGCTCGTCAGCCGGGGGGACGGCCGTCTGTGGCTGACCGATGGCCCGGCAGCTCTACCGCCCGCGTCGGGCCCGCGGGCCCACCTCAGCCAGGCTGGCTCAGCCAGGGACCTTGTCGATGCGCTCATCGAACGCGTCTCGTGGCCATGAGGTCCGCAGGGAGGCGGCGACCGTGACGTTAGCTCGTCGTCAGGAGTCCACGGACGATACAGAGGCGCGAGCGCAGGGCTTGACGAGCGGCCGGGCCAGCTTCATCATCTCGTGGATTCGCAGGGTAGCGATCGAGTGGATGACTCGAATGAGGGTTGCGTCGATGGTAGGCCGAAGACCGCTTCGCATCTCCCTGGCCGGTATTATGACGTTTGCACTCATTGGCGTCGCGGCGGCGGTGCCTGCTTTCGCCGATACCGCGACGGGCAGCACTGGTGGGATTGTTCCTCGATTCCGGCTGGAATCAGGATTCGGCTTTCGTGGCCCTCAAGGAGGAGGGGCGCTTGAAGATCGACCCAAACGGCCGCGTCGTCGTTACTGCCACCCCACAAGTCGCGGATTCGTATCCATCGTCAGCGCGATTGTCGACTACCTGGACCGGAAAGGTGTGGGAACCTAAGGGGAGCGGTGGGTCGGATGACTTGAGCCACAGCTACGTCGACCCAAACTATTGGAATTTATGCGGTCCTGGATCGGCAGCTGTCACCCTATACTACTGGTCGGACAGTTACAGCTGGATAACAGGTATCTTGCCAGCCTATTACCAAGAGCCCTACTGGCCCACCGGCGGATACCACGCGAATACCTACTGGAAGGCGACCGACTCCGCAGCGAATGGGCGTGGCGCGATTATGTACCTAGCGGAGAAACTACTCCCCACACCGGACGAGCTCACATGGGCCCACCCAGGATTGATTGATTGGACGGATACCTATCCCAATGATGGTACACCAATCAATCGGGAGGTCGATGGTCTCAACTGGGTGGCGTCCGGGTTCTACGCCCTAAATTATTGGTATCTGAGGACTGCCCCAGCCAACATCACAAGCTACACCCAGCTCCTCACCTATGTAGAGGCGGATATCACGAGCGGTGTCCCGATGGTGGTGTACGCCGAGACCGGGAATGGAAGCACTCACCTCGGACCAGAGTGGTACTCAACCAGCCGAGTTCCACATGCTGTTGCTGTGGTTGGTTATGACAATTCGACGCAGCAGTACACATACGTCGACACGTGCGGACCTGGCTGCAACGACACGGGGAAGCCCGCCGGGGTCTATACTATCAGTGAGCAGAACATGTACGCCCTCATGAGATATGAGACATACCACGATGGGGTCATCTGGTAAGCCGAGGCTAGAGCGCGAGCGCCGGCGACTATAGGCGTGACGAGGCACAGCGCCGAGACGCGCTCAGCCTGAGGGCTGCGGGGCTCCGCCCGATGTCCCGCGGTCGGTGTAAGCGTTCCGAGCGCGCGGACCGTCTTAAGGGTGTGATCGGTGAGGGAGTGTCCGGGCCCGCGATGACTCGAGTGTCTCCATCGCCGGCTCACCCTCTGGAGCAGGTGTATGCCAGCCGCGCCCGACAGCTCTGGTCCTTCGCTCGGCGGTTGGGTCTCGATGCCCTCGACGCCGAAGATGTGGTGCAGGAAGCGTTCCTCCGGGCCGGTCGCGGGAACGAGGAGCCGATCCAGGATCTCGATGCCTGGCTCTTCCGCGTAGTCCACAACCTAGCCGTCGACCGGCATCGAGTCCGGCGTCGCGACGGGCCCGCGGCCGCGCCAGGCGACCTGGCCGGTGCCGCCGACGATGTGGACGAACGCCTCGCCGTCTGGCAGGAGGTGGATCGCCTCCCCGAGCGCCAGCGGGCAGTGGTCTACCTCCACTATCGCGCCGGCCTCGACTTCGACACGATCGGCGCCATCCTCTCGATCTCGGCGAGCGGCGCTCGGGCCAACGCGGCACGGGCGCTGGCGACACTGCGAGCCCGGGTGACGTGGCGCTGATGGATCTCGACGAGCGTCTGCGCACCATCCTTCGACAGGGCCCCCCGGAGGAGTCCGCCTATGCGCCTCCCGCATATCGATCGCTTGCGGACACCCGGCCGCTGACGCCCTCTCGGCTGCGGCTACGGCCCGGTCCGGCGACGGCTCCCGGCGGATGGCTGCGGCCGCTGGCGGTGGTGGCTGCGACCGTCCTGCTCGGCAGCGCGATCGTCCTGCTGTCGGGCGGCCGACTCACCGCCGTGCGACCGACCGCAAGCGCCAGCGCGCGCCCCTCGAGCAGCAGCGCGCCATCGACGTCGAGCCCTACCGCCGGCAACTGGGTCGCCCAGCTTCCCGGCTATGCCGACGACGAGGGTCTCCTCGGCACCGATGGACGCTTCTTCGTGGCCAACGCGTTCGGGATCGCCGCCCTAGGGACGGACGGCCGCCCCCTGGACGGCTGGCCCATCGATCTACCGATCCCTTGGCCGATCGACCAGCTCGGGCTGCGGCCCAACGGCGATCTCCTGGTCGCTGGTGGCTCGCGGCTGGCCGACGTGAGCCCTCAAGGGAGGGTCCGGTCGGGCTGGCCGGTGGCGATAGGATCGCCGCTGGATGGCCCGTTCGTGGCTCCCGATGGCACCGTCTACGTCATCACTGGACCGGTGGCCGGCGCCAGCGCGATCATCGGCTTGTCCGCCGATGGGCTCGCGCGGTCCGGCTGGCCGCAGTCGATCTCCGGCACCGTGGTCGACCTCCGGTTCGAGCCAGACGGGACGATCGTGCTCGAAACCGCCGGCGGCAGCCAGACCGGCCTCGATACCCTCACCCTCTTCGCTCCGGATGGGGCGCGGATCACCGGCGGGCCGGTATCGGGCTGGACGTCGTTCACGACGAGCCGACAGAACGACCTCGTCGTCTGGCGGTATGAGACGAGCCAGACCGCCTCGGGAGTCCGCGTGCGCCAGACGACCGTGGCCCGACTCGCCCGCGATGGGACGATCGAGGCGGGCTGGCCAGCCGTCTTCCCCGGACCGGCGTCGGATCCGCTGGTCGCGCCCGACGGGACGATCTACCTGGTGCTCGGCGACGGCGCCGCGGGACATCCGGGCGCGGTGACCGCTCTCGACCGCGGGGGCCGCGTGCTGTCGGGCTGGCCGGTCGGCGTCGCCGCCGGCGCCATGCCGCTGCCGCTCTCGGATGCCCCATCGGAGCCTGCGGTCGCAGCACCGCCGGCGCTGCGACCGGGAGGAGGCGTCATCGTGGCCGCCGCGAACCGGTCGAGCGAGCTGGTCGACGCCCTCGACGCCTCGGGCAAGCGAGTCGCGGGCTGGCCGTATGTGCTGCCGCCCGGACAGACGATCGGGGGCCTCTCGACCGGGGTCCCGGCCTCCACGCCCGCGCGCCCGCTCGTGACCCCCGACGGGTCGGTGTTCCTGCTGCTGGACGCCACCGGCCGTGACCTGGTCGCCACCCTCGATGCGCAGGGTCACCTCCTCTCCGGCTCTCCGATCGGGCTGCCGGCGTCGTTCCAGCCGCACGGCTGGGGAACGCTGGCCTCCGGCGGGGTCGAGATCCAGGGTGTCACGGACGCGGCCGACGGGAGGACAGCGCTCAGCGTGTATCGGATCGTGCGGGGCGGCACGATCCTGCCGTCGGTCACGGCCAGCCCCGCGAGCGGCGCTACGCGGTAAGCCCGAAGGTCCCGATCGCGTGATCCTCGCCCTGTCGCGACCAGGGCCTCGGCGACCGGGCGATCAGCGGCTAGACTCGGGCTCCCACGCCTGGCGGAGACGAGCCAGGTAGGCGCCGAAGCCGGCCAGGCTGGCCAGCGAGGCCTCGGGCCCGTAGGGCGCCGGGATCTCGGTCGAGCGATGGCCCCGCTTCGCGCCGGCGAAGACGTCCCGCGTTCCCGCCGCCGCGGCCAGCGCCGCGTCCAGGGTGACGAGGCCGGCGTCCGTGACGAGGGCCAGAGCGAGGTAGGCGGCATCGTAGGCGGTCAGATGCCCGGCCGCCATCGCCTCGAGGGCCAGGAGGCTGAGCGGGCGATCGACGGTCGCCGTCACGAGGGCCAGCTCATCGAGCGCCTGGAGCGCCTCGGCGACCTCAGCCGGGGTGTGCCCGTAGCGCCGCATGAGGACGTTGGCGACCTCCAGCCAGAAGTGGTCGGGGACGAGGATCTCGCCTACCCGTGCGTCCGCGAGCGCCTCTCGAACGCGGCCCGCGGCGGGCTCGGCGCGAAGGAGGGCCAGGGCGGCTGAGGCATCGAGGACGAGGCGTTCAGCCATCGGCCACGTCGCGGTCGCGCTCGCGGCGGACCGCCTCGAGGGCGGTGAGGGCCGAGGGCCGCTCTTCGGCCAGCCGAGCGCCCAGCGCAGCCAGGCGATCGAGCGCGGCCAGGGCCCGAGCCCGGCGGTCGGCCGGGTCGTCGTCCAGGCGCCGGCCGTCCTCGATCGAGACGAGCATCGCCAGGGGTCGACGGTTCCGCTCCACGACGAAGCGCTCACCGGCCGAGGCGGCATCCAGGAGCTGCCCCAGATGCTGGCGGAGATCGAGCGGGGTGATCGTCCTCATCGTCACCTATGATAGTACACCATCAGACCACCGTGCATCGCCCATGTCGCTACCATGGCCGCGACAGACCGGGCCGTGAGGAGGGACGAACGTGACGATCATCGCCGAGGTGCCGACGCCGACCCGTATCGCCTTCGGGACCGACGGGTGGCGGGCCCGCACCGCCGACGAGTTCACCTTCGAGAACGTCCGTCGCTGCGCCGACGGGGTCGCCCGCTACGTGGTCGGGCGCGGCGAGCAGGCCAAGGGCGTCGTCATCGCCTACGACCGCCGCTTCGCCAGTGAGCACTTCGCCGCCGCCGCGGCCGAGGTCCTCCTGGGCCACGACATCCCGGTGGCCCTGGCGACCACGGCCGTGCCGACCCAGATGTCCTCCTACGAGGTCGTCGAGCGGGGCTCGGCGGCCGGGATCGTCATCACCGCCAGCCACAACCCCTGGACCGACAACGGCTTCAAGGTCAAGTCGCCCAGCGGTGCCGCGGCCGGGCCGGAGATCCTCACCGTGCTCGAGGCCGCCATCGCCGAGAACGGGGGGACGGCCATCCCCCGGCGGCCCCTGGCCGATGCCGAGGCGGCCGGCCTCGTCGAGCGCTACGACCCCTATCCCGGCTACGAGCGCTACGTGCGCCGGACGCTCGACCTCGAGGCCCTCAAGGCGGCCGACGTCGACGTCCTCGTCGAGCCCCTGTGGGGCGCCGGGGCGACCTGGCTGCCGCGGCTCCTGGCCGGGGGCCGGATCCGCCTCACCGAGCTGCACCAGGAGCGCAATCCCTACTTCGGCGGGGTCAATCCCGAGCCCATCCGGCCCAACGTCGACGAGGCCCTGGGCCGCCTGGCCGGCGGCGGCTTCGACATGGGGCTCATGCTCGACGGCGATGCCGACCGGGCCGGGGCGGCCGACGAGCAGGGCACGTTCATCCACCAGCTCGAGGTGACCGGCCTGCTGCTCTACTACCTAGCCGAGCATCGGGGCCTCCGCCAGCCGGCTGTCATCAGCGTCAACAACACCTCGATGGCCGCCCGCCTGGGCGAGCACTACGGCATCGCCGTCCACGAGACGCCCGTGGGCTTCAAATTCATCGGCCCCACGATGATCGAGACGGGGGCCATGATCGGGGCCGAGGAGTCGGGCGGCTACGGCTTCGGCATGCACCTCCCCGAGCGCGACGGGATCTACGCCGACCTGCTACTGCTCGACCTCTTCCTCCGGGAACGGGAGCGCGGCGTATGGCCGGTCTCGCGCATCCTGGCCAGGTTCCACGAGCTGGCCGGGCCCAGCTTCTACCGGCGCATCGATGTGCACGTCGAGCGCGACGCCTACCCGGCCCTCAAGGAGCGGCTCCTGACCGAGCTCCAGGAACACGCCCCGGCCGAGCTCGACGGCCAGCCGGTGGTCCGGACCCAGGCCCTCTCGACCAATGACGGCTTCAAGTTCTTCACCGCTGACGGCTCCTGGCTCCTGGTCCGCTTCAGCGGCACGGAGCCCCTCGTGCGGGTCTACACGGAGGCCTCCTCACCCGGGGCCCGCGATGCCTTCGTGACGGCCGGGGAGCGCCTCGTCCGTGGCGGCTGAGGGCGGCCTCCTCGACGACGCGGCGGCCGTCGTCCGTCTCGACCCGGGGGGGATGCTGGGCGCCGTCGCCTCCCTGCCCGACCAGCTCCTGGACGCCTGGCAGCGCAGCCGCGGGCTCGCGCTCGGGCCGGCGCACCGGGCCGCGACGTCCGTGGCCGTGTTGGGCATGGGCGGCTCGGCCATCGGGGCCGACCTCGTGCGGGGCATCTTCGACGACCGCCTGAGCGTGCCCCTGGTGGCCGTGCGCGACTACGTCCTGCCGGCCTGGGTGGGCCCGACGACACTCGTCGTCGCCTCGTCGTACAGCGGGGCCACCGAGGAGACCGTGGCGGCCCTGGCGGCGGCCCTCGAACGGCACGCTCCCGTCGTGGTGCTGACCACCGGCGGGCCGCTCCTCGAGGTGGCCCGCCAGGCCGACCTGCCCTGCCTGGCCTTCCCCGGCGGTGGGCAGCCGCGGGCCGCGGTCGGCTACGCCGTGGGCCTCCTGGCCGGGACCCTCGAACGGGCCGGCCGATTGGATCTCGAGACGGCCGAGGTGGAGGCCGCCGCGGCGGCTACCGGCGCGGCACTGACGACCTTCGGGCCGCACCGGGCGACGGCCGTCAACCCGGCCAAGCAGCTGGCCTGGACGCTCCTGGACCGGCTGCCGATCGTCGTCGGCAGCGGGGCCCTGGCCGCCGTGGCCCGGCGCTGGAAGACGCAGCTCAACGAGAACGGTAAGTCGGCCGCCATCTTCGATGAGCTGCCCGAGGCCGACCACAACAGCGTCGTGGGCTTCGGCCATCCCGAATGGCAGGCCGAGCAGGTCCACGCCGTCTTCCTGGCCAGCGCGCTCGACCACCCCCGGGACCGCCTCCGGGCGGCCCTCACCCGGGAGCTGCTCGACGAGGTCCGGGTCGGTCACAGCCAGCTCGAGCTGCCCGGCACGAGCCGCCTGGAAGCAGGCCTGGCGGGGGTCGCGGCGGGCGACCTGGTGAGCGTCTACCTAGGCCTCCTCTACGGCATCGACCCGACGCCGGTGGCCATCCTGGGCCGCCTCAAGGAGCGCCTCGCCG
>DASUKL010000050.1:0-7297 GCA_036278755.1 Candidatus Limnocylindrales bacterium
GACGAGCATGACCGTCATCCCGATGTCCATCCACCAGTAGGGGATGGGCCAGTCCGTCTCCGCGCCCGAGGCATCGGTCTTGTCCGGCTCGTGGTAGCGGTCGTGGTAGATGCGCTCGCTGACGCAGGGCACGAAGATCGCGGCGCAGCGGCTGATCCAGGGGTCGAAGCCGGCCGCCGTCATCTCGGCTTCGTGGTACAGCTCGGCGATGCGCCGCCGGGCGGCCGGCTCGGTCACGACGAGCAGGCGCTGACCCTGGCTGAACCCGGCGGAAGGGGTGCGTTGGGCCGTCGCGGCGATCCGTTCCAGGACGGCCCGTGGCACCGGCTCGTCGGCGAAGTGGCGGACCATCCGCCGCCGGGCCACGACTGCCCCGAATTCCATGACGCCTCCTCACGCCTCCTCGTCCGGCCCCGCTGGTCCCGTATACCGTAGCCCTGCCATGTTGACGCAGCAGCCCCGCCTCGGGGATGCTCCGCGGATGCCCCGACGCGCGTTTCTCGCAGCGGCCCTCTCGGCCTCCCTCCCCTGGCCTCGCCGCGACGTGGACTGGCCTGACCCGCGGCAGTTCGGCTCGCTCCTCGACCTCCACGAGACGGCGGCAGGGACCCACGGCCCGGCGGATGCCGTGGCGATGGTCGACGACAGTGGCGCCATCACGACCTGGTCGGCGACGGAGCTCCTGCGGCGGGCGGATGCGGCTGCCTGGCGGCTGCGCGCGATGGGCCTCGAGTCGGGCCAGCGACTGCTGACCTGGGGGCCCTCCAGCCCCCAGCTGGCTGCCGTGTTCCTGGGGGCGCTGCGGGCCGGGATCGTGCTGGTGCCGCTCGACCTGCGCATGACCCCTGACGTCGTGGAGCGCATCGCCGCGGGCGCTGAGGCCTCGGCCATCGTGCTGGGCACGGGCCGCGATGCCCCCGACCCTCGGGAGGTCCACCTGCCGAACCTCGTGCGCCGCACGGTCGACGAGCTGACCGCCGAGCCGAGGACCGGCCTCGATGGCGGCGCCAAGCCCGCCGCGACGGCCGCTGCCACCGCCGAGCCGACGACCACGCCCGATGCCGACGTCCCGACCGACTGGCGAGCCCCCCTCGCGACCTGGCCCCGACCGGATCGGGCCAGCCCGTTCGCCATCATGTACACCTCGGGCACGACGGGACGGCCCAAGGGCGCGGTGCTCAGCCACGGCAATATCCTGGCCACGCTCGAGGCGGCCGACACGATCATCCCCCACCGCCGCCATCGCATCGTCTCCGTGCTGCCCCTTTCCCACCTCTTCGGCCAGGTCGAGCTGTTCTACGCCCTCCTGGCCGGCGCTCCCATCCTGTACGTGCGCTCACGGACCCCGCGGGTCATCTTCGAGGCCATCCGGGCCCATGGGGTCACGACCATGGTCGTCGTGCCCCAGGTCCTCGACCTCTTCTGGGGCGCCCTGGAGCGGGAGGTCGCCCGACAGGGCCGGACCGCGGCCTTCGGCCGCCTGCGTCGACTGGCTCGCCGTCTCCCCTACCCGGCCCGCCGGGTCCTCTTCCGCCACGTCCATCGCCAGCTCGGGGGTGGGCTCCGGCTGGTCATCTCGGCCGCGGCCTACCTGCCCCCGGCCCTCCAGATCGCCTGGGAGGACCTGGGTGTGACCGTCATGCAGGGCTACGGGGCCACCGAGTGCGGCTTCGCCTCGGCCCAGACCGAGCATCACCACCCGGTCGGGACGGTCGGCCGGCCCATGCCGCCGGCCCGCCTCCGCCTCGACCCCGGCACCGGGGAGGTCCAGGTCGCGGGGCCCAACGTCTTCGGTGGCTACTGGCGCGATCCCCAGGCCACGGCGGCCGTGCTCGATGCCGAGGGCTGGTACCACACCGGCGACGTGGCGGCCTGGAACGCAGACGGCGACCTCATCCTCTCCGGGCGGCTGCGCAACCTCATCGTGCTGCCCAACGGCTTCAACGTCTACCCGGAGGACATCGAGAACGCCCTGCGGGCGGCCGGCATCCGCGAGGCCGTGGCCCTCGAGACGACACCCGGGCGCATCGAGGCCGTCGTCCTGCCGCCCGACAGCCAGGGCCTGGCCGAGGCCGGCCAGGTGCCCAGCGGGCCGAGCCGCAGCCCGGCCGAGGCGACCGCCCTGCGGGCCCGCATCGACGGCCTGGTGAAGGCCGCCAACCAGAGTCTGGATGCCCAGCAGCGGATCGCGGCCTGGCGCCTCTGGCCCGACGCCGATTTCCCGCGCACCCACACCCTGAAGATCCGGCGCGATCTGGTCCGGGCCTGGATGGCCGTGGAGGGGCCGATCCAGGTCCTCGACGGCGAGGACGGACCCCGGGGCGACGCCTGAGCGGACGGACCTTACTTCGTGACGGGGACCGGCTGGCCCACCGAGGCCACGGCATCGAAGGCCCGCTCGGCCGCCGTCGGATCGCTCGTGCGCGAGGCCGCCCACCAGGTCATGACCACCGTGGGGCCCACCTGGGCCACGGCGAACTGAGCGTCGAGCGGGAAGTTCGTCTGGCCGAAGCCCGAGGCCAGGTAGGCGGCCAGGGTGTGCGCAGCGTTGGCCGCGACCGCCGCGTCGGCCAGGTCGTAGATGACCACGATGCCGGTGTCGGGATCGGCCAGGTCGACGCGGTACACGGAGCGGGGCGTGCGGTCCAGCCCCACCGGTTCCGCCGGCCGGGCCGGAGGGTTCATGAGGTCGAGCCGGAAGCCCTGTGCCTGGAGCGTCGTCTGCAGTCGCTGGGCCGCGGCCGCGACGTCGGCCGTGGGGACCAGGTCGGGCGTCGCGAGGCCGGCGGTCGAGCCCGTGTCGCCGGGTCCCACGGAGGCCTGCGCGGTGGAGCCCGAGGGCAGCGATGCGCCAGCCGAGCCCGATGGACCAGCCGCGCCCGAGGGGCCGGGGGCCGGGCCGCAACCAGCCGCCGTCAGCGCACCGACGAGGACCAGGGCCAACCCAGCGGTCCGCGTCAGCCGGGCGGCCATGTGAAGGGCCGACCGCCCATGAGGTGGAGGTGGAGATGGAAGACGGTCTGGCCGCCCCAGGCCCCGACGTTGCTGACGAGGCGGTAGCCCTGCTCCGCGATGCCCTGCTCGCGGGCGACCTGGTTGGCCACAGCGACCATCCGGCCCAGGAGCGGGCCGTCGGCCTCCGACAGCTCGGCGGCGGAGGCGATATGGCGACGGGGGATGATGAGGACGTGCGTCGGCGAACGGGGCGCCACGTCGTGGAAGGCCACCACGAGGTCGTCCTCGAAGGCCCGTCGCGAGGGGATCTCGCCGGCCACGATCCGGCAGAAGAGGCAGTCGGGGTCGGCCTCGAGCGGGGCTCCGGGCACGGCGGCCTCCGTGTTCACCACAGCGTCGGCTTGGTGCTCATGAGGAAGCCGATGGCCCCGATGGCGGCGGCCATGGCGTAGCTCACATAGCGCTGGCGGCGGTAGACATCGCGACCCGAGCGACCCCCGGCGCCGGCCGCCACGGCACCCGGCCGCAAGAGCCGCCCCACCCCGGGTCGCTGGACGAAGAAGGCCACGAGGAGGTCTGCGGCGTAGACGGCCAGGGCGACGAGGAGCCACGGCTGCTGAAGGAGCGTCGGGCCGAGGACCACGATCAGGCCCAAGCCGCTGAGGGCCACCAGGCCGCCCAGGACCAGCGTCCCCTGGGCCTGCAGCCGGAGCAGAGCCCGGGTAACGCCGCCGCGTTCGGCCGGGCGGGCGGACGCGCCGTCGACCCGCAGGGCGAAGGGCAGCAGCAGGCTGGGAGCGAGGAGGCAGATGGCGGCCGCGACGTGGACGGCCACGAGGAGCGGCAGGACCGTGGCGGATGTCGGCATCGGGCCTCCATCCTAGCGTCCGGGCCGCATCAGGCCCGGCCGTCAGGCGCGGCGGGCTTCGAGGGTCAGCCAGTCGCCCTCCTCGCGGCGGCCGACGATCTCGAGCCCCGCCCCGGCCAGGGCACGCCGCACCTCGTCCTCGCGATCGGCGAAGATGCCGCCGGCCAGGAGGCGCCCTCCGGCGGGCCGCACGGCGTCCGCCAGAGCGTCGGCCAGCTCGACCAGCAGCCCGGCCACGAGGTTGGCGGCCACGAGGTCGTACGGCCCGTCCGGTGCCGGCAGCGAGCCCTCCACGGCCCGGACGCGAGGGCCGAGGCGGTTCCGGCGAGCGTTTGCCTCCGTGGCGGCCACGGCCAGGGGGTCCGGGTCGAGGCCCACGGCCAGACGCGCGCCGAGTCGCAGCGCGGCCAGACTGAGGATGCCCGACCCGCAGCCCACGTCGAGGAACGTCCGCCCGGTCAGCAGGCCCGCATCGGCCCAGGCTTCGACGCCGGTCAGGCAAAGCCGGGTCGTGGGGTGGAGCCCGGTCCCGAAGGCCATGCCCGGGTCGAGGACGATGACGACCTCGTCCTCCCGCGGTCGATGGCGGCGCCAGGATGGCCGGATGACGAGCCGCCGGCCGATGCGCAGGACCGGCACGTGGCGGCGCCAACCGGCAGCCCAATCCTCCTCGTGCACCGCCCGCGTGGTGAGCGGCCCGATGGGCCGCAGGCCGAAGGCCTGGAGATGACCGAGGGCCCGCTCCGCAGCCTCGACCGCGGCCGCGGCCCGAGCTTGCGCCGCCACGTCCCCGGTCGGCAGATAGGCCCGCACGACGGCCGGTCGCGATGGGTCGGGACGCGCGGCGAGGCCCTCGCCCAGGACCGTCACCGCGGCCTCGATGGCCACCCCGCCCGCGGCCTCCCGGCCGAGGATCTCGCTGACCGCCTCGACGGCTTCGGGGTCGGCCTCCACGGCCAGCTCCAGCCAGGTGCCCGCCGGCCCCTTTGGGCCAGGGCTCGCCGGCGGGCGCGTCCCCCGTCCGGAACGTGCCGGCCGAGCCTCGCTCAGCCGAGTGCGTCCTTGAGCTTGTCGATGACCCCGGGCGCCTCGTGGAGCGGCGTCTCGCCCGAGGCCTCGGCATAGGCCACGAGGAGCTCCCGCTGCTGACGGCTGAGCTTCGTCGGCACGCCGACCGAGACGAGGACGTGGAGGTCGCCCCGCTGCTGGGGTCGGTGGAGCTGGGGCACGCCCCGGCCGCGGAGGCGGATCCGGGCGCCGGGCTGGGTGCCCGGCTTGACCTCGATGCGCTCCTCGCCCTCGGCCGTGGGCACGACGACGCTGGCCCCCAGGGCGGCCTGGGTGAAGGTCAGGGGCAGCTCGTAGAAGAGCTCGGTGGCCTCGCGCCGGAGGGCCGGGTGGCGCTCGACGTGGGCCACGACGTAGAGATTGCCGAACGGGCCGCCCCGCGGTCCCGCCTCCCCTTCCCCGCTGACCCGGATCTGGTGACCCTCGTCGATGCCCGGCGGCACGGTCACCTGGAGCGTCCGCTGGGCCTCCACGCGGCCGTCGCCGCGGCAGGTGGGGCAGGGCTGCTCGACGATCCGGCCCAGGCCGGAGCAGCGGGGGCAGGCCGAGACCGAGACGACCTGGCCGAGCATCGTCGAGCGCACCGTCTGGACCTCGCCGGCGCCCCCGCAGCGAGGGCAGGTCACCGGCTGCGTGCCCGGCGCGGCGCCGCTGCCCTGGCAGGCCTGGCAGCGGGAGAGGGCCTTGAACTCGATGGTCTTCTCGGCCCCGCTGATGGTCTCGGCGAAGGTCAGCCGCAGGTCGTAGCGGAGGTCGGCCCCGGCCGGTGGTCCGGCGCGCCGGCTGCCGCCTGCCTGACCGGCCCCGAAGAAGGCGTCGAACAGGTCACCGAACCCCTGGAAGCCGCCCCCGAAGGTCCCGAAGCCCTCCGCCCCGGCCCCTGCGCCCGCCCGGCCGAAGAGGTCGTAGGCCTGTCGGCGGGCCGGATCCGAAAGGACCTGATACGCCTCGTTGAGCTCCTTGAAGCGGACATCGGCCTCGGGCGAGGTGTTGACGTCGGGATGCCACTGCTGGGCCAGGCGGCGGAAGGCGCGCTTGATCTCCTCGTCGCTCGCGCCCCGGCTGAGGCCGAGGATCTCGTAGTAATCACGTTGGGTCGTGGCCATGCAAAGCGAGTATACGGAAGGCCCCATTCCTGACAGGCGCGCGCCCCCCAGGCGGCTACCATCGGGCCATGCCCGAGCCCCGCTCGGTGAGCCGGGAGGTGGCTCGCCGCTTCCTGGCCCTGCGCCACCTGTTGGCCCCACCGCGCGCCCTGCCGGCCGACCCGGCCAGCGTGGAGCGGGTCATGGAGCGCCTGGGCTCGATCCAGTTCGATCCCATCGGTATCGCCGGCCGGAACCATGACCTGGTCCTCCACGCCCGAGTGGCCGGCTATCGCCCGGCTTGGGCGGACGACCTGCTCTACGTCCAGCGGCGCTTCTTCGAGGCCCACAACAAGGCCCTCCAGCTGCTGCCCCTGGCCGAGCTGCCGTACTACCGCCTCGCCTGGCAACGCTCGGCCACCCGCCATGCCCGCCGGACCTGGGCCGACCACGGCGCCTACGCCGAGCACATCATGGCCCGCATCACGGCCGAAGGGCCCCTGGCCGGCAGCGACTTCGAGCAGGAGCCGGCCATCGACTGGTACTGGCGGCCGACGAGCCGGACGCGGGCCATCCTCGAGGCCCTCTGGGAAGCCGGTCGGTTGGGCTTGGCGCGCCGTGACGGCAACCGCCGGACCTACGACCTGGCCGAGCGGCTCTACCCGCCCGAGCTCCTGTCCATCGAGGTCCCCGAGCAGGACCAGCTGCGCCACAAGCTCCTCTCCCGCTACCGGGCCCACGGGCTCCTGGGATGGGGCGGCCGGTACGAGCTGTGGCTGGGCATCGACGAGGTCGACGGCGATGGCCATCACGAGCGAGCCCCGGTCCGGCGCCGCCTCCTCGACGAGCTGCTGGCCGGGGAGCAGCTGCGGCCCGTGGCCGTGGATGGGGTCCGGGGCCTGCGCTACGTGCTGCCCGAGGAGCTGCCCGTCCTCGACCAGGCCGCGGCCGAGGTCGAGGCCGGACGCGAGCGGCACGGGGTGGCCTCCTGGCGCCCCTCGACCCGCTCCTCTGGGACCGCGACTTCGTGGCCGCCTTGTACGACTTCGACTACGTCTGGGAGGTCTATGTCCCGGCCGCCCGACGGCGCTGGGGTTACTACGTCCTGCCGATCCTCTTCGGCGATCGGCTCGTGGGCCGCATCGAGCCGCGCATCGAGCGACAGCCAGGCACCGTGACGATCGTCGGGCTGTGGTTCGAGCCGGGCTTCGATCCCCGGCGGGCGGATGGCTTCGTGCCCGCCCTGCGCGAGGCCCTCTCGGCCTACCTGGCCTTCGCCGGCGCCCGCCGTCTGGCGTGGGGTCCGGGGCTGGGCGGTCGG
>DASUKL010000051.1:0-14737 GCA_036278755.1 Candidatus Limnocylindrales bacterium
GTGCTGACCCGCTGGGCCTGGTCCTTCGTGACCCACGGCCGCGGCTCGCGGCTGATCACCGGCTCGGAGCGGCTGCCGGTCCTGGAGCCCTCGGAGGGGGACGAGCGGTAGGTCTTTGGCTCTCGTCTGCAGTCGTCGGCCGACCCCGTGGTCGTGGCCGACCCCGTGGTCGTGGCCGACCCCGTGGTCGTGGCCGACCCCGTGGTCGTGGCCGACCCCGTGGTCGTGGCCGATCTCCGGCCAACCTCTTTGGTCGTAGCCGACCTCTTGGCCGACCCCTTGGTCGCCCCCGACCGCCCGTGAGGGCCCCTCCTGGTCAGACGCCACTCCGAGTGGCAGGCTCGATTCCGAGCGTCGATCCGGCCCCGAAGCCTCCAGAGCCGGTCCACGGCTATGTGCGGTGTCGTCTGACCCTATAGTCTAGGTCCGACGCCGACCCCCGGCGCTCAGTCGGCTCGGTAGGGGGCGCGGGGCTCGATGTCGCCCACGAACTGGGGCAGGCGCTCGTGGCCGAGGAGCTGGCGGATGGCCTGGATCTCCCCGATGTGGAACCAGTAGTGGTAGATGACGCGGTGGAGCGAGTCGCCGATCGTCCGCCGCGGCGTGCCCGGCAGGGCGGTCGCCAGAGCCGTGGCGTCGAGGTCGTCCAGCCACGGGTCCACCGCCGCCGTGACCTCGCGCCAGGCCGAGCGCATGGCCCGCAGCGACGGCGTCGAGGGCGGTCCGCCGCTGGCGGTCAGCTCGTTGAGCTCGGGGCGGAGCACGGTCCCGTCGACCCGTGTCAGCCAGTATCGCTGCTCGTGCCAGGCCAGGTGGCCGACGATCCAGCCGATGCTGTTGATGGGCCCGAAGCGCCGCAGCCCCTCTTCCTCGGTGACGCCACGCAGGCCGCGCAGCCACTCGGCCCGGGTGAAGCGGAGCTGATCGACGAGCGGGTGCGGCACGGCCCCACGATACGCGCTCGCCGACCTCCGTCGGTCGGCGTCCCGTGCGGTCGTGGCCGATGAGCGGGCCGTCGTCTTCTCCGAGCGCCCAGCCGGTGCGGCCCAGCGGTGGGGGCGGGCTGCCGACCCGGGTCGTGGTCGCCGGCCTGCTGGCCCTGCTCATCGGCGTCGTGGCCGTCTCCCAGCTGTGGCCCAAGGGCCGGAGCCTGATCGCGAACGGGCCAACGACCCCGGCCTCATCGACCGCTCCGGGGAGCGTCCCTTCGACGCCGGCCAGGGCCACCCTGCCTGCGAGCCCGCCCCCGACGAGCCCCGCGGTACAGCCGACCCCGAGCCCCGAGCTCGAGCCGACGGTGCCACCGCTGGCGC
This sequence comes from Candidatus Limnocylindrales bacterium, assembly GCA_036278755.1. Taxonomy (GTDB): domain Bacteria; phylum Chloroflexota; class Limnocylindria; order Limnocylindrales; family CSP1-4; genus DASUKL01. Next base: position 1,314 of record DASUKL010000051.1, read on the forward strand.
CGCTGCCGGGCCTGCCCGTCGCCGCCTGGAGCGCGGAGGTCGAGCGGCACGTGGTGATCCCCGCGGCATTCCTCCAGGCATCGGTCGCCGTGTGGGGCCCGCGGGTCTATCTCCTCGACGGCGACGGGCGGCTGCTGATCGCCGACCTCGAGACGGAGACCAGTCGGACCGTCGTCCTGCCGGTCCTGCCAGCAGAAGGGACCATCTCCATCGCCGTCGATGGCGATGTCGCGGCCGTCGTGGCAGCCAGGCTGAAGGGCTCGGATTCCCTCTGTCACGCGGCTGGGGCGACCATGACATGGCGGGTCCTGGCAGCCCACCTCGATGCTTCCGGCCTGCCTTTGGGCACGTTTGCGCCCCTGGTCAGCGGCACGGCCCGGCGGCAGTTCACCTACCCCCTGGGCCCGCCCTGCACGGGTCCCTGGGCGCCCCTCGCCGCCGTCGCCGCGGAGCAGGTGTTCGTCGCCCAGGAGGTCCCGACCACGACTCTGCCCTGGGCCTCCACCATCAGGATCTACGACCTCGGGTCCGCTGGGGCTTCGGGGACGGCGGGCCCCACGGTTCGGGCCGTGCGATCGCTGGCCGTATCGGGTGTCGTCGTCTCGCTCAGCGCGGTGCCCAGTCTCACTGCCTGGGTGGCCACGACCGGGGATCCGCCCGGCCCGGACGGTGAAGAGCCGGAGCCCACTTGGAGCCTGGGCTACGCCCTCGGCGGATCGACGGTAGCGAGCACGGTGGCCGGGGCCAGGGGTCCCGGTCAGGGCTGGTTGCCCCTGCCGTCCGCGGCGGCCGACGACGGGATCATCTGGTGGAGCGCCGTTCCCGGCTACCTCGGCCTGGGCCAGGCCAACCCCGGAGCGCTCCAGGAGACGTTCGTCGCCGGCGACGCACCCGGCGCGACCACCTCGGCCCAGGGACTCGCGGCGCTCGACTGCAAGTTGCTGGGAGCCAGCCAGGGACGGGCCCTGGCGAGCTGCCGCGACCCTTCCGACACGACGGGCCAGGCCTTCGTCCCGGTGGTGGCCGGCGCTGGCCAGGCGTTCCAGATCACCGATGGGGCGGTCACGGCCCCGTCCATCGGCGGGGATTGGCTGGTCTGGTTGGATCTCAAGCAGGAGTCGTCAGGGATCGATCTCCTGACCGGGCTGTCCTTGACCCCGGTCGCATTCGGGTCCGCCCGCTAGCGGCTGCGCCACCCCTCGAAAGCGGACGCGGGATCCATCAGTGGAAGCGTTCGCCTCGGGCGAGCTGGGCGACGAACCGCTCGATCCTTCGGGCCCGGGTTTCGGGGCGGACCGCGTCGTGGAGTCGGAAGTAGACCGCGTAGCGGTTCTGGGCGTCGAGCGTCTGGTAGAAGGCCCTGGCCGCGGGGTTCGCGGCCAGGGCGGCCAGGAAGTCGGCCGGAGGCTGAGCGTTGGCGGGTCCCTCGTAGGCTCGGTCCCAGCGACCGTCGGCCTTGGCCCGTTCGACCGCCGCCAGGCCGGCCGGCTCCATCGTTCCGGCCTCGATCATGGCCTCGGCCTTCTCCCGGTTGCGCCGCGACCAGGGGCTGCGCGCCCGTCGCGGGGTGAAGGCCTGGAGGTAGAAGCGATCGTCCAGGCGGCGCACCTGGCTGTCGATCCAGCCGAACCGCAGGGCCACGTCGAGGATCTCCTCGTAGCCGGGCGTCCGCTCGCTGCTGCCTCGCTTGGCGAAGGTGATCCACACGCCCTGCTCATCGTCCTGGTGGTCGCGCAGCCAGGTGGCGAAGTCGTCGGCACTGGCGAAGCGCTCGATGGGCCGGTCGGCCGGCCCCGGCCGTCGCGGTCCGCTCATCGTCGCCGTCGGCCCGCGAGCAGCGTGAGCAGACCCAGAAGCGCAAAGAACGCGAGCACGAGCGCGGCGAGACTGAAGGCGATCACGGTGGCGTAGCTCGAGCCGACGCCGATCCACAGCGTGCCGATGATCACGAGGACAGCGAGCCCGACGACGGCGAGGGTTCCCACCGCGGTCGCCGTCAGGCCGCTTCGCCGGCCGGGCAGCCGACCGGGCCAGGGCCCCAGCGGGTCGATGGCGGGCAGGTCGACCGACGGGGAGGTCAGTCGCAGCCGGTCGTAGATCTGCCGGCGGGCGGGGTCGGTGAGCCAGTCGCGGGCGATGTTCAAGCGGGCTGCGCGGTCGGTGGCCTCCCGCTCGCTCCCGACTCCGCTTCGATCCGGATGCGCCTCCGGGATCCGCGCCCGCCAGGCGGCCTCGACCTCCCCGGGCGATGCTCCTGGTGCGACGCCGAGTTCCGCGTAGAGGTCGAACTCGGGGAGTGACTCGGGCATCAGGGTTGCCCAGCCTGTGGCGTGTAGAGCGCGGGCTCGGTGCCTGGTCCTTCCGTTGCCGCGATCACCACCAGTGCTGAAGTGGCTGCTGACCGTGCAGGATGGGGTGCCCCGGTGGCCGTCTGAGTGGTGGATCGTGCACGGTCGTGGCCGGATCCACGACTCACAGTGATCGCCTGGCTCCGCGCACGGCGATTCGCCGGTCGGCTGGCCCGGCCAGGCCGCGGATCCGTCAGGACCCCAGGAGCTGGCGGATGCCGTCGAGCGGCACGCCCACCCAGTCGGGGCGGTTGTCGAGCTCGTAGCCCAGCTCGTAGACGGCCTTGCGTAGCAGCAGCACGTCGAGGAGATAGGCGAACGTGTCCTCGTCGGCCGGGACGAAGCGCGCCCCGGCGGTGGCCTCGCGATAGCCGGACAGGAAGCGGCCGGCCACGGTGACGTACCACAGCCGCGCCCAACCCTCGAGGCTGGCGAGGTCCTCCGCCCGCACGGTGCCGCTGGCCAGCGACTGGCGCAGGGTCCCCACGGCCGCGTAGTGGAACGAGCGGAGCATGCTGGCCACGTCGGTCAGGGCGGGCCGGCGCAGGCGCCGCTCGCCCAGCGGCCGGGCGGGCTCGCCCTCGAAGTCGATGACTGCCAGGTCGCGGCCGGTGTAGAGGACCTGGCCCAGATGGAAGTCGCCGTGGCAGCGGATGCGCATGCCGTCGACCCGGTGATGGAGGAGGGCCTCGATCCGCTCCCCGAGCAGCGGCGCGGCGCCCAGGACGTCGTCCGCCAGGCTCCGATCGTGGCCCCCCAGCCGGCCGACATCGCGGCGCAGGAGGCCCAGGGCGCCGTTGGTCTCGTTCCGGATGGACTGGTACATCGACCGCTGGTGGAGGCTGCTGAAGGCCTCGGGGGCGAAGGCCGGGTCTGACGGGTCGGAGGCCAGCACCTGGTGCAGCTCGCCCGTCCGGGTGCCCAGCAGCCAGGCCGTGTCGAGGTACCGGCCGATGAGCTCGGCCCGCGCGAGGCCCACTTCGGCGCCAGCCTCGGCCATCAGTCCGGCGGCCGAGGCATCGGGCACCGGCGGCGGCTCGTCGATGGCCGCTGCCCGCTCGTAGAAGTGGCCCAGGTCGTCCTGGGTGAAGTCCCAGGCGTCGCCCTCGTTGGGCACGTAGGCCTGCAGCATGGCCACCGTGGCCGAGTGCCCGTGGCGGGGGTGGTACTCCAGGGAGCCGGCCAGGGCCGGGGTGTGGGTGAAGCCGTGGCGGGTCAGGAAGCGGCCCATCTCCAGGTCCGGGTTGATGCCCGGCTCGACCCGACGGAACAGCTTGAGCACGAAGCGCTCGTCGAAGACCAGCGAGGTGTTGCTCTGCTCGGCCCGGCTGGGGAGGGCCGAGAGCGTCAGGCTGGGGTCGCCTCGGAGCGCCTTGAAGGCCCGCTCACGGAGGCCCACGATCTCGCCCTGCTGGCCGCTCATCCGGCGGCCCATGCCGATGGCCTCGAGGAGGGCCGCGGCGAAGGCCGGCTCGATGGTCGCGTCGTAGAGCAGCCGCTCCCCCACATGGCCGACCGCGGCGTGGGCGGCCTCCTCCACCACCCGCTCGGACGTCTCGCCGCCGGCCAGGGCCAGGGGCAGGGCGTAGTGCTGCGGGTCGCCCTCGGCGAGCTCGACCGCGGCGAAGGCGATGGCCGCGGTGCCGTCGCTGGTGCGTACCGGCACCACATCGGTCAGGGTGGCTGACTTCAGGCCCCGCGCCTTGGCCCGGAACCAGCGCCGCGGGCGGAGGTAGCCGGGCAGGATGCCCGCCAGGGCGTCGCCGGCGGGCCGACCCAGGAGGTCGCCCCAACCGCGGAAGGCCTCGATGGAAGGCAGTCGGGCGGGTTCGGCGCCGGCCCGGATCTCGGCTGGTTGGCTCGCCGGCTCGAGGGCGAACCACCAGAACTCGTGCGGGCCCAGCGTGAGGAAGTAGGGCAGCTCGCCGATAGGCGGGAATTCGACCTGGCCGAAGAGCTCCACGGGCCGCTGGCCCTCGAAGGAGCTCAGGTCCAGCTCGGCGTGCTGGACGAAGCGGGAGAGGTTGGCCACGATCAGGATCCGCTCGTCACCGTAGGTCCGCAGGAAGGCCAGGATCTTGCGGTTCTCCGGCTGGAGGAACTCCAGGCTGCCCCGGCCGAAGGCGCGATGGTGCTTGCGCAGGCCGATGAGCCGCTTGATCCACCACAGCAGGGAGTGCGGGTTGGCCTGCTGGTTGGCGACGTTGACGGCCTCGTAGTGGTACTCGGGGTCGATGACCACGGGCAGGTACAGCCGCTGGCGATTGGCCGTCGAGAAGCCGGCGTTGCGGTCGGCGCTCCACTGCATCGGCGTGCGGACCCCGTTGCGGTCGCCGAGGTAGACGTTATCGCCCATGCCGATCTCGTCGCCGTAGTAGAGGACCGGTGTCCCGGGCAGGGAGAACAGCAGCCCGAACATCAGCTCGATGCGCCGGCGATGGTCGCCCAGGAGCGGCGCCAGGCGCCGCCGGATGCCGAGGTTGATGCGCGCCTCGGGGTCCGTGGCGTAGACCCGGTACATGTAGTCGCGCTCCTCGTCGGTGACCATCTCCAGGGTCAGCTCGTCGTGGTTGCGCAGGAAGAGGGCCCACTGCGAGACCTCGGGGATGGGCGGCGTCTGGGCCAGGATGTCGATGATCGGATAGCGGTCTTCCATCCGGATGGCCATGAACATCCGGGGCATGAGGGGGAAGTGGAAGGCCATGTTGCATTCGTCGCCCAGGTAGGCCACGGCGTCTTCGGGCCACTGGTTGGCCTCGGCCAGGAGCATCCGGCCCGGGAAGCGCTCGTCGATATGGGCACGCATGCGGCGCAGGAAAGCGTGGGTCTCGGGCAGGTTCTCGCCGTTGGTCCCGTCGCGTTCGTAGAGGTAGGGGATGGCGTCCAGGCGCAGGCCGTCCACGCCCATGGCCAGCCAGAAATCCAGGATGCGCAGGATCTCGTCCTGGACCCGCGGGTTGTCGAAGTTCAGGTCCGGCTGATGGCTGTAGAAGCGGTGCCAGAAGTAGGCCCCGGCGACCGGGTCCCAGGTCCAGTTCGAGGTCTCGAAGTCCTTGAAGATGATGCGCGCCTCGGGGTAGCGATCCGAGGTGTCGCTCCAGACGTAGAGGTCGCGGGCGGGGCTGCCGGGCGCGGCATGGCGGGCGCGCTGGAACCAGGGGTGCTGGTCGGAGGTGTGGTTGCAGACCAACTCGGTGATGATCCGCAGGCCGCGGGCGTGGGCCTCGCGGATGAGGACCCGGACGTCACGGAGGGTGCCGTAGTCGGGGTTGACCGAGCGGTAGTCGGCGATGTCGTAGCCGTCGTCCTTGAGGGGGGAGGGGTAGAAGGGCAGGATCCAGATGGCGGTCACGCCCAGGTCCCGCAGGTAGTCGAGCTTCTCCGTCAGGCCCCGGAAGTCGCCGATGCCGTCGCCGTCGCTGTCGAAGAACGAGCGCACGTGGAGCTCGTAGATGACGGCGTCCTTGTACCACAGCGGATCGTCGATCACGGCCGCTTCCCGGTGGCGCCGGCCTCGAGGCGGAAGACGTGGGCCGGCCGGACGGCGGGGTCGAGGGCGACGCCATTGCGGGCACCTTGCCAGGGGTACCGGGCCCCGTCCAGGAGGTCATGGGCCACGTAGGCGCCAAGCTCCCCGAACGGCAGCTCCACCGTGCCGGCCTGGACGTGGTGCGGGTCGAGGTTCACGACGCACAGGATGGTGGACGCGTCCTCGGCCTGCTTGGTGTAGGCGATGAGCTGCTCGTTGTCCACGTGCCTGAAACGGAGCCCGTCGTCGCGCTGGAGGGCCGGCTCGGCCCGGCGGATGGCATTGAGCCGGCCGAGGAGCGGCGCCAGGGAGCCCGGCTCGTCCAGACGCCAGTGGCGGACCTCGTACTTCTCGGCGTGGAGGTACTCCTCGGTCCCCGGGTCGCGCGGCCGGTCCTGGAGCGTCTCGAAGGGCGCACCGTAGATGCCCCAGCTGGCCCCCAAGGTGGCGGCCAGCACGGCCCGCAGAGCGAAGGCCGGCCGACCGCCGGTCTGGAGCACGTCGTGGAGGATGTCGGGCGTGTTGGGCCACAGGTTGGGCCGGAAGAAGTCGCTCACGGGCGGGTGGGTCAGCTCGGTGAAGTAGGCCTCCAGCTCGGCCTTGCCGGTGCGCCAGGTGAAGTAGGTGTACGACTGGCTGAAACCCAGCTTGGCCAACAGATACATGATCTTGGGCCGGGTGAATGCCTCGGCCAGGAAGATCACCTCGGGGTGGCGGCCCTTGACGGCCCCGATGAGCCAGGCCCAGAAGGCGAAGGGCTTGGTGTGGGGGTTATCGACCCGGAAGATCCGAACGCCACGCCCGATCCAGGCCTCCACGACCCCTTCGAGGGCCAGCCACAGGCCCCGCCACGCGGCGCTCTCGAAGTCGAAGGGGTAGATGTCCTGGTAGCGCTTGGGCGGGTTCTCGGCGAAGCGGATGGTCCCGTCCGGCCGGTGGCGGAACCAGTCCGCGTGGCGGCGCACGTCGGGGTGGTCGGGCGAGGCCTGGAAGGCCAGGTCGAGGCAGACCTCGATATCGCGAGCCCGGGCCGCGGCCACGAGGTCGGCGAAGTCGTCGAGCGTGCCCAGCTCGGGATGGATGGCCGTGTGGCCGCCCTCGGCCGCGCCGATGGCCCAGGGGCTGCCGGGATCGTCGGGGGCCGCGACCTCGGCGTTGTCGCGGCCCTTGCGGTCGGTCCGGCCGATGGGATGGATGGGGGGCAGGTAGAGGACGTCGATGCCCAGGCGCTGGAGGCGGGGCAGGAGCTCGATGACGTCGCGCAACGTGCCCGGACGGCTGGGATCCGGCGAGGCCGAGCGGGGGAACAGCTCGTACCACGAGCCGAACCGGGCCCGGAGGGGGTCGACGACGACCTCGAAGGGCCGTTCCATGGCGGTCGCGAAGCGGCGGTCGGGGTGGCGCAGCCAGGCCTCGAGGACGGCCTCGTCCTGGGCCTCCTGGAAGGCTCGAGCGAGGGCCGCGGCCGTCGATCGGGCGGCTCCGGCGCGGCGCAGGCGGGCGGCTGCGGCGGCCAGGCGGCGGGCGTCCGTGCCGGCTCGGGCGCGGGTTCGGGCCTGGGCGCTCGGTTCGGCTCTAGCTCCGGCGTCGGCTCTGGCCTGGGCGTTCGGCTCGGCTCTAGCTCCGGCGTCGGCTCTGGCTCCGGCATCGGCCTCGGCCCGCGCTCCGGCTTCCTCCAGGAGCTCGGCCCCCACGATGAACTCGATCCTGACGTCCTGGCCCGCCTCCCAGCGGCTGGCCAGCTCGCGCCGCCAGGAGACGAAGCGATCCGTCCAGCCCTCGATGGTGTAGCCGTGACGGCCGAGAGCCTCGAGCGTCAGCGAGGCCTGCCAGCGATCGTTGCCCAGAGGCTGCATCGCGACGGCGGTCCAGCGGGCCGGATCGTCGTCCAGACCGCCGTGCAGCAGGCGCACGACGAGGTCGTCATGCCCGTCGGCGAAGACGTCCGCCTCGACGGTCAGCTCGTCGCCCACGACCCGCTTGACGGGGAAGCGGCCGCCGTCGACGGCCGGGCTGATGGCTTCGATGACCACCCGGCGACGGCCCTCGGCGGGCAGATCGTGCCGGTCCTGGCGAACGCGCGAGACCATCCAGGCAACTCTAAGACAGCCGATGCGTCCTCCGCCGGGTGCGTAGGACGACACGCCTCCAGCCCTGCCAGCCGATATCCTTGGCTCGGTGAGCCCCCTGGCGCGGCCCTTCAGCCGCCGACTCTTCCTGCGCTCCACCGGCCTGGGGGCGGTGGGTGTCGCGCTCGTGGGCGGCGGCGTGGTCATCGATCGGGGCGTCCAGCTGCTCACCGCGGCACCGCGTCCCCCGGCTGCCCAGGGCCCGAGCATCGCGCCTTACCGCTCGCGGCCCGACCTCCTGCCCCCGCCCATCTCGATCACCGTGAGCGGCCCGGCCGCCCCGGGCTACATCTTCCTCACCCCGGCCAACGGCCAGGTCAAGAATGGGCCGCTGATCATCGACGACCAGGGCGAACTGGTCTGGATGCGGCCGGACAAGGACATGGAGGCCACGAACCTCCGGGTGGCGATGTACCGCGGCCAGCCCGTGCTGACCTGGTGGCAGGGCGACGGGCTGGTCGGCTACGGGCACGGGGAGTACATCGTGGCCGATGCGACCTACCGCCACATCGCCACGGTCAAGGCCACCGGCGGCTACTTCGGCGACCTGCACGACTTCGTCCTGACTCCCCAGGGCACGGGCCTCATGACGATCTTCGGCGACACCGTGGGTGGCGTGCCCACCTACCGCGGCCTGGCCCACGGGCCGCTCATCGAGGGCGTCGTCCAGGAGATCGACGTCGCGACCGGCGATCAGGTCTTCCAGTGGCGGTCCTCGGACCACGTGCCCAGCTCGGAGTCCTACCTGGCCGTGCCCAAGGGGCCGGGCGAGGCGTACGACTACTTCCACATCAATTCGGTCGACGAGGCCGGCGACGGCGACCTGCTCGTCTCCGCCCGCCATACCTGGTGCGTCTACAAGATCCGGCGCACGACCGGCGAGGTCGTCTGGCGCCTGGGCGGGACGCGCAGCGACTTCCGCCTGGGCCCGGGCGTCCGCTTCGCCTGGCAGCACGACGCCCGGCACCAGGAAGATGGGACGTTGTCGATCTTCGACGATGGCGCCCACGGTCCGCCACCCCAGTTCGAGAAGGTCTCCCGGGGCATCGTCCTGCGCCTCGACGAGGCGGCCGGCAGGGCCAGCCTGGTCCGCGCCTACAGCCACCCCGACATCCTCGCCGCGAGCCAGGGCAGCATGCAGGTCCTCGATGACGGCCACGCCTTCCTGGGCTGGGGCAACGTGGCGGCCTTCACCGAGTACGACGCCGACGGGACCATCGTCGTGGACGGCACCTTCCCCGGGGCCGGCTCCTACCGAGCCTTCCGCTTCCCCTGGGTGGGACGGCCGGCCGATCCGCCGGACATCGCGGTCGTGCCCCGCGGCGACGGCATCCGGGCCGTCTACGCCAGCTGGAACGGGGCCACGGAGGCCACCGACTGGCAGCTCCTGGTGGGCGAGGCAGCCGATTCGCTGACGCCCCTGGCCTCCTCGCCCCGCGAGGGCTTCGAGACGGCCTTCGGCACCCGTAGCACGGCCCGCCTGGCGGCCGTGCGGGCCCTGGGCTCGGACGGCGCCGTCCTCGGGACCTCGAAGCCGGTCGACCTGGCAGGCTGATCTGCTGATCGGCTGATCTGCTGATCGGCTGATCGGCTGATCGGCTGATCCCGCCGGCGGGCTGATCACCCGCGCGGGCTGATCACGCCTCAGCCCAGCTCTTGGCCAATCAGGACCGGTCCGGCACTGTTATGCCCGAGCCCCCCGGATCGGTAGCTTCCTTCCCGGGTCCTGGCCTGCCCAGCGCGGGATCCCGCCCCTCAGTCGCGCCTCCCTGGCGCCTTCAGCCCCACAGCCCCGATCCAGGGCCCCGCAGTCCCGGATCCGGCCCCGCAGTCCCGGCTCCTGGCCAAACAGTGTCGATCCGGCACCCTTATGCCTGGGCCCCTCGATGACCACGGCGAGGTGGCCACCCCGGAGCCCTCCGCGAGGCCGGATCCGTGGCCATATGCTCCGCCCAGCGCGCGTATGGCCGCGATCGAGGTCGATCCCGAGGATCCGGAGGCGAGGACCTGGATCCGGTCGGATATAACACCGCGATTCCGCACCTGTTTGGCCAAGGTCGGGTCCTTCGGGACCCTCCAGCCCCGGAGCGACCTGGATAAGGCGCTGTGGGCGACGTGTTTGGCCAACGGCTCGAGCCCATCGGCCACGAGCGGGCCGTTCCGGACCCTCGATCCCGGGTGTGCCTCGGATAAGGCGCCGTGGGCGAGGGATCTGGCCAACCCTCCCGCCAGCGGCCGATCAGTCCACGACTGCTCGGCCGGCGAGAGGCGTTCAGTCGCGGGCGACGGCGGTCGAGCCGGCTAGCCGCTCCAGTATCAGGAACAGAAGGCCAGCCACGATGAAGCCGACCACGTAGGCCACGTCCGCGCCGTCGAGGGCGACCGAGGCCGGACCTTGATAGAGGCTCTGGTTCATGAAGGGGATCGAGACGACGAAGCCGACGACGAGGGCGATGAGGGCCGTCAGGCCCGAGGGCAGAGCGCGGAAGCTCACCGCGCGCTGGCCGTCGAAGCTCCCGCGTCGCAGCCACCAGTCGGCCAGGACGATGGCCATCCAGGGGCCCACCCAGTAGCTCAGGACCAGGAGGTAGTTCTCGAACGTGGACTGGAAGTCGGCGGCGTAGAGGTAGAGCGTGGCGAGGAAGCTCAGGACGCCCACGACGAGGGCCGAGAGCGGCCGCCAGATGCGCAGCCCGGCCGCCAGCAGGGACAGCGAACCGGTGTAGTCGTTCATGGCGTTGACGGCGACCGTGCCGAAGAAGATGGCGATCATGGCCAGGGCACCCAGGGCTCCGCCGCCCATGACGTCGTTGATCTGGTGGGTCGCGTCCTGGCTGCTGCCGAGGGCGCTCGTGACGGCCAGGCCGAGGGCCTCGAGCCAGCCCGCCGAGAGGAAGAGGCCCAGGAAGGTCCACAGCCAGATCCGAGGGCGCGAGGCGCTGCGGGGCAGGTAGCGCGAGTAGTCGGAGGCGTAGAGGGCCCAGGCCAGGACGAAGCTGCCCGAGATGGTGCTCATGAGGATGAAGGTGCCGGCCGATGCGGCGTCCTGATCGGCCAACCCGAAGTCCATCTTGGGCAGGGCAGCCACGGTGACCACGGCGAAGAGGATGAAGAGGACGACGGCGGCGTAGCGCTCGAAGGTGTGGATGGCCTCGTAGCCCACGATCGACAAGATGGCCTGACAGACGATGACTACGGCCAGCCCGGCCACGAAGGGCAGCCCGATGAGGACCTCCAGGGCCCAGGCCCCGAAGAAGGCATTGATGGCATCCCAGGCGATCGTGCTCAGCCAGTTGATGAGCCCCGGCACGACGACCGACTTGCCGAAGGGCATCCGGCTGGCGGCCATCTGGGCCATGCCCGTGGTCGGCCCCATGGCCGAGAGGAGGCCCACGAGCGCGGCGGCGATGGCCGTGCCGAGGAGGATCGCGGCCAGGCCGCTCCACCAGCCCAGGCCCACGAAGTCAGCCGTGGCGATGGTCCCCACGGCGAAGGCGGCGGGCACGAGGTTGGGCGTGAACCAGACCGTGAAGACGCGGCTGACCGCGCCGTAGCGCGCCTCCTCGGGGATGGGTTCGATGCCCCGCCCTTCGATGGTCAGGTCGCCCTGGCCGCGGGGCATGGTGTCGCGCGTGCTGCTGATGGCGGTCATGCCTCAGCCTCCTTGCTTGGGGGCCTGCCTGGACGGCTCGCTGGCCGTTGCCACGGTCGCCGACCCCGCGACCTCCGTCGATGGGGTCGGTTTCGTGAAGGTCACCAGCTCATCGCCACCGGGTGAGTGGATGATGCTCCGGGCCGGCGTCGTCTCGGCCACGATGTGGCCCAGGCGGACCACGGCCAGGGCAGGCGGGCGAAGGCGGATCGCTTCGGCCTCGTCCTGGCAGTCGAACAGCACGAAGTTCGCCGGCTGCCCTTCCTCGAGGCCGTCGTCCACCCCGGCGGCCCGAGCTGCGTTGGCGGTGACCATGGCGTAGGCCCGGAACAGCTCCTCGCGGCCCGTCATCTGGCCCACATGGACCAGCATGCTCAGGGCGTCGAGCATGGAGCCACGGCCCAGGGGATACCAGGGGTCCATGATCGAATCGTGGCCGCAGGCCACATTGACGCCGGCCGCGTCGAGCTCCTTGACCCGGGTCATGCCGCGCCGCTTGGGGTAGCTGTCGAAGCGGCCCTGGAGGCTGATGTTGTCGAGCGGGTTGGCCACGATGGTCACCCCGGCTCGCTTCAGGATCTGGAGGAGCTTGAAGGCGTAGGCGTCGTTGTAGGAACCCATGGCCGTGGTGTGTCCGGCCACCACCCGGCCCTGCATCCCCTGGCGCATCGTCTCGGCGGCCACGACCTCCAGGAAGCGGCTCTGCTCGTCGTCCGTCTCGTCGCAGTGGAGGTCGATGCCCTTGCCGGTCTCGCGGGCGAGCTGGAAGAGGAAGAGGACCTCCTCGACGCCCGCCTCGCGGGTCAGCTCGTAGTGGGGGATGCCGCCGATGACGTCGCAGCCGAGGGCCATGGCCTCGCGCATGAGGGCCTGGCCGTCAGGGAAGTCCATGATCCCGTCCTGAGGAAAGGCGATGAGGCGCAGGTCGACGAGGTCGCGCACCTCGTCGCGGAGCTCGAGGAGGGCCCGCAGCGCGACCAGGTTCGGGTCGCAGACGTCCACGTGGCTGCGGATGAGGCCCGTGCCCTGGGCCACTTCCCAGCGGATGGCCTCGCGAGCCCGAGCCTTGACGTCCTCGTGGCTGAGGGTCTGCTTCCGCTCGGCCCAGGTCAGGATGCCCTCGATGAGGGTGCCCGACACGTTGTAGTGGGGCTCGCCCACGGTCAGCACGGCATCGAGGTGGACGTGCGGATCCACGAGCGGCGGGGAGAGAAGGCGGCCCGCGGCCTGGATCTCGCGGGCGCCGTCGGCCGGCAGCTGCCCCGGGGGCCGGATGGCGACGATCCGATCGCCGGCGACGGCCACGTCGACGGGCTCGGCCGGGCGGCCGTGGGTGGGCGCGAGGCGCGCGTCGCGGACGATGAGGTCCATGGCCTGCCGAGCCTGCCTCCGCTGGGGACGGTGGTGGCCGACGAGGGGGCGGTCGCCTCCCGCGGCCCCGGATTCGTCCGGCCGAGTGTGGCCCCGGGCCGACCGCGCCGTCAAGCCGCGGGCGGTCGCCTGTCAGACAGCCGCGAGCGGTCGCCTCGAGCGCTCGCCTCGAGCGCTCGCCGAGCGCGGTTGCCACGCGCGGTCGCCGCAAGCGCCTACAGTGGTGGCATGTACGTGCCGCGCCACTACGCCATGCCGGATCCCGAGACCCAGGCCCTCCTCGCCGCAGCGCGCAGCGGCTGGCTCGTGAGCGGCGGCCCGGACGGCTTCCCCCTGGCCACCCTGCTGCCGATCCTGTGGCGGGGCGAGCGTGTCGTCATGCACATGGCCCGCGC